>JAKFFL010000002.1:0-11509 GCA_036675225.1 Sphingomonas sp.
GGTAGCACCGCGTGCGACATCCGGAGCCGACGGCGGCGCCAGCGGCACGGGATAAGCGGCGAGCAGGCCGTCGGCGAGCGCGCGCGCCGCGGCGGCGATGGCCGGCGGCTCGGCCTTGGCGGCTATGGCTTTTTCCAGGGCCGCGGCCTCTGCGACCAGGCGGCCCTTGGCGGCATTGCCCGGGAGCGCGGCCAGCCGCTCGCTGACCGAAGCGGAGAATTCCTCCATCTCGCGATATTCGAGCGGGTTGACGATCCGGCCGCCACTCACTGCCTCGCGATAATCGACGGCGATATAGTCGAGCAGGCGCCAGGTGGTCTGAACTTCGCTGGCTGGAGTAGCGGCATGGAGCGCGGGCGCGGCAAGACCCAGCAGCAGGGCCGCGATCAGGGCCTGAAGCAGCGCGCGAACGGTCTCAGCCATTCCCGCCGCATAGCATGGTGCGAATGATTATCAATAACGAGAAGGTGCGGCCGCCGTGACCGGCCCGAAGCCGACCACGGCGGTCGTCAAATTCGAGCTACTGTGCGAGCGCGCGGCAGGCCGCTGGAACTGCGCCGCCGCCGGCCATTTGATTATAATCGCCCACGGAATTGCCGGGAAGCGGATTGTCCGGGTCATTGGGAACGTTGGTGAACGGACCAGGCGACTGCGTCGGCAGGACGTTGCCGCCATTGGTTCCGGGCGCCTGCTCGGCCGGCCCGCCGGGCGCACCGTTGGCCATGTTCGGTTCGTTGCCATAGAGGCTGTCGGAGATGCAGTTGCCAATCGTATCCCCGGTGTTGGCGTTGCCCGCCGCGGCCGACGGGGCGGCGCAGGCGGCCGCCAGCACCACGAAAATCGCGAATCGCTTCATGAAGTTACTCCCTTACGCGCGTCCAGTTTCAGACGCGGGGGGCGTTCTAGCGTTGATTATGTCTTAACCGCAAATCTCACCGCGGCGGGTAGCGCAGCCGGCCGAGGAAGCGGCTGAAGCTGGGCCGGCGGTCGGCGCTGCCGCGCCACCCGGCCTTCCATTGTTCGAAGCGCATGACATCGCCGATGCGCCGGTCGAGGAAGGCGCTCGTATCGGTCCAACCCTCGCTGTCATCGTCGAGCCAGGCGAGCAAAGTGGCGGCGTAGAGCGCGCTCAGGGTCAGGCGCTTGGTATAATGGTTGAAGTCGCTCGACGAGTCGCCAGCCAGCCGCCACATGAGGTCGGCGCTGTTCCAACCGATGCCCAGGCCCTTCACAGCGTTCTGCGGCATGGCCAAAATGGCGAGCGCCGAGCGGACCGCCTCGCGCGCCGGGCCCATCGCCTGCAGCCGGAACCAGACCAGCGCGCGAATCCGCTCGCGGATCTTCATCGGGCCGATGACGTCGGGGGTGAAATGCGCCGCCATCGCCGCGTCGATGCCGCCGATATAGGCGTGGATCTTGCCCAGCTGGCCCTTGGGGAAAGCGAGCCGCGCGACCGCCGGGTCGATTCCGAGCTGGGCCGCGGCCGTGTCGACCGCCTTGGCCGTCCAGCCGTCGAACACCGCATGCTCGCCGACGGCCAATGCCAGCTTGGCGCGGACCGTTTCCAGGGGAGTCGCCTCGGTCATGGCGAATAAGTGGGCTTTGGCTGGCGGTCGTGCAAGCGGACCAGGACCAAAGCGATGCCGATCCCGATCGCCCCGACCCAGTCGAGTCCGGTCAGCGCCTCGCCATAGGCCAGCCAGCCGATCGCCGCCGAAATCGCCGGCTGGGTGAGGAAGGCGAGGCCGACGATCAAAGGCGGGACATGGCCGAGCGCATAGACCAGTAGCCCCTGGCCAAGGACCTGGCTGGACAAGGCCAGAATGATGAGCGGCTGCCAGTCCCGCGGCATCACTTGTTCGCCGAGGCCGAGGCTCAAGGGCAGCAGCATGCCGGCGCCGAACAGGCTGGCGAGGAACAGCAATGGCAAGGGCTGCAAGCGACCGCGAGCGCGCTCGACGATGATCAGATAGCCGGTGTAGAGCAGGCCGGCGAACAGAGCGAGCATGTCCCCGCGCAAATGGCGGGCGGAAAGTTCGGCGCTGCCGGCCATCAGCGCCGCGCAGCCGGCGGCGGCCAGCACCAAAGCGATCGCCTGGACCTTCGATGGCCAGCTGCGGATCAGCCACAGGCCGTAGGCGGCGAAGGCGAAGCTGGCGAAATTGCCGAACAAGGTGGCGTTGCCGAGCTTGGTCAGGCGAATGCCGGCATGCCAGGCGGCAAGGTCGGCGGCGAAGAAGGCGGCGGCGCCCGCGAGCGCGATGGCCAAAGCGCGGCCCGGCCAGTGCACCGACTGGCCGACGACGCGCGCCAGCAGCCACAGGAACGGCAAGGCCAACGCCAGTCGCCAGAAGCCGGCGGCGACAGGGCCGGTGTCGGCCAGCCGCACCAGCCACGGCCCAAACGCCAGCGCGACATTACCGAGCAAAAGCGCCGGATACGCGAAGCGGTGGGGGTTGGAAGGGTGGCGCACCGCCCGCGCTTAGGAGCTTCGCGCGACGGGCGGAAGCCTCGCGCATTGCATAAGTCTAGCTTATCACAACTTGCGTATTATCGGCGTTGAACGAAACGCGCGGCCGGCCGTATCTCGGCGGCTGACGAACCAGAATCCCCTCGGCGAGAAAGAGCCCCTATGCCCGACTTGTTCGACCCCATCGCATTCGGCGCGGTCGACCTTCGCAACCGAATCATCATGGCACCGCTGACGCGGGCACGGTCCAACCGGGCGGCGATCCCCAACGCGCTGATGGCGCGATATTACGCGCAGCGCGCCGAGGCCGGCCTGATCATCAGCGAAGCCACCGGCATCAGCCGCGAAGGGCTTGGCTGGCCGAATGCTCCGGGCCTGTGGAATCACGCCCAGGTCGAAGGCTGGAAGCCGGTGACCGACGCGGTGCACGCGGCCGGCGGGCGCATCGTCGCGCAGCTGTGGCATATGGGCCGCCTGGTCCATCCCGACCTTGGCGGCGGGCAGCCGGTTTCTTCATCGGCGACGACGGCGCCCGATCATGCCCATACCTATGAGGGCAACAAGCCCTATGCCGAGGCCCGGCCGGCGACGCGCGAGGACATCGCCCGGATCGTCGGCGACTATGCCCAGGCCGCGCGCAATGCCATCGCCGCCGGCTTCGACGGCGTCCAGGTGCATGGTGCCAACGGCTATCTGGTCGACCAATTCCTGCGCGATTCGGGCAACCGGCGGACCGACGACTATGGCGGCTCGATCGACAACCGCCTGCGCTTCGCGGCCGAAGTGCTGGGCGCGGTCGGCGAAACGATCGGCATGGACCGCGTCGGCATCCGCTTCTCGCCCAACATCTATTCGCAAGGCGTCGAGGATTCCGATCCCGAGGCGCTGTTCACCGCGCTCGCCATCCGCCTGCAGAAACTCGAGGTGCCGTGGATCGAGCTGCGCGAGGCGCACCGGCCGACGTTGGCCGGCGCCATCCCGACGGCGCCGGTGAGCCCGGCCATGCGGCGGCACTATACGGGCGCGATCGCTCTCAACAGCGACTATGACGGCCCGAGCGGCCGCGCACGCCTGGCGGAAGGGATTGCCGACGCCATCAGCATCGGCCGCCCGTTCATCGCCAATCCCGATTTGGTCGAGCGGGTCCGGCTCGGCGCGCCGCTGGCCGCCGGCGACCCCGGCACATTCTACCGTGGCGGCGCCGCCGGCTATGTCGATTACCCGCGGTTCGAAGAGGCGCGGGCGGCCTGAGCCGTCAGCGCACCTGCTTGAGGTAGGACGGCGCGGCGCCGAACCGGGCGGCGAGGTCGACCAGGGCCAGCGCCGCGCGCGCGGCGCCGCCGCCCTTGTCGGCCTGGGCCGGGTCGGCGCGGGCCAGCGCCTGCGCCTCGTCCTCGACGGTCAGGATGCCATTGCCGATGGCGACACCCCGCAGGGTCAGCTCCATCAGCCCGCGCGCGCTTTCATTGGCGACGGCCTCGAAATGATAGGTTTCGCCGCGGATGATGACCCCCAAGGCGACGAAGCCGCAATAGCGGCCGCTCTTGGCGGCGAGGGCAATGGCGCCGGGGACTTCGAGCGCGCCCGGCACGGTAATCGTTTCATGCTCGTGGCCCGACGCGTCAAGCGCGGCGCGGGCGCCGGCCAGCAGCAGGTCGCTCAATCGCGGGTAGAAGCGGGCTTCGACGATGAGGATCCGCGCCATCAGCTTTGCTCCTGCTTGATCGGGCGTTCTTCGATGATCGATAGCCCGTAACCGGATAGTCCGACCGGCGCATGGCTGGTGTTGGTGAGCAGGACCATGTCGTGGATGCCGAGCGCGGCGAGGATCTGGGCGCCGATGCCATAATCGCGCAACGCCTCGCCGCCTTGTGCCGGCTTGCCCGAACGATGGTCCGCCGAGCGCGACAGCGAGCCAGGCGAAGCGGCGTGCAAGGCGACGACGACGCCGGCGCCCTCGCGCTCGATCATTGCCATCGCCCCGTCGAGCAAGCCCGAGCGCTCGCTTTGTTCGCCCAGCACGTCGGCGAACAAATCGAGGCTGTGCATGCGCACCAATGTCGGCTGGTCGGGGGCAATCGTGCCGAGGATCAAAGCGAGTTGTTCGGCGCCGCTCGCCTTGTCGCGGAAGACTTGCGCCGCCCAGGGCGCGCCGCGGCGCGAGGTGAAGCGGGATTCGGCGACCTGCTCGACCATATGGTCGCGGCGCAGGCGATAGGCGATCAGGTCGCGGATGGTGCCGATCTTGAGGCCGTGCGAGGCGGCGAAATCGATGAGATCGTCGAGTCGGGCCATGGTCCCGTCCTCGCGCATGATCTCGCAGATCACGCCCGAGGCGTTGAGGCCGGCCAGCCGGGCGACGTCGACCGCCGCCTCGGTGTGCCCGGCGCGGACCAGCACGCCGCCGGGGCGGGCAACCAAGGGGAAAACGTGGCCGGGCGAGACCAAGGCCTCGGGCCCGTTGGCGGCGTCGATGGCGACGGCGACGGTCCGCGCCCGGTCGGCGGCGGAAATGCCGGTGGTGACGCCGGCGCTCGCCTCGATCGAGACAGTAAAGGCGGTTTCCAGCTTGGTGCCGTTGCGCCGCGCCATCGGCTCCAGCCCGAGCTGGTCGGCGCGCTCCCGGGTCAGCGCCAGGCAAACGAGGCCGCGCCCGTGGCGGGCCATGAAGTTGATCGCGTCCGGAGTCGCCATCTGCGCCGGAATGACCAGGTCGCCCTCATTCTCGCGGTCGTCGTCGTCGACCAGGATGAACATGCGGCCATTGCGCGCCTCGTCGATGATCGCCTCGGCCCCCACGAGCACCTGCGTCGTGCCGCGCTGGATCAGTCGTTCCAGCCGCTTCAAGGTCTCGGCGGTCGGGTTCCAGTCGGCGGCGCCCAATTTGCGCAAGCTGTTGGGGTGAAGGCCGGCGGCGCGGGCGAGGCCGGCGCGGCTGATCTCGCCAGTATCGACGATGGCGGTCAGTTGCTCGATCAGGCTAATGGACATGGGCTGTCGATATCACATCATAATGTGATAGAAAAGTTAGCCGCGTGACATTTCCTTGTCAGGGTGGCGTGCGTTCTCAAGCCGCCGCAAGTAACGCGCAAGGACGTCGATCTCAAGATTCACCTGCTGGCCGGGTTCCAGCGTCCCCAATGTCGTGTGAGTCGATGTGTGCGGTATGACGTTGACCGAGAAATCCGTCGTTCCGTCCTCAATATCGCGCAATTCGTTGACGGTTAGAGAGACGCCATCGACTGCGATCGAGCCCTTGGCGGCGATGTAGGGGCCGGTTTCGGCAGGCGCGTGGACGGTGATTCGGACCGAGCCGCCGTCGGGCGCGGCATCGATGATTTCGCCCATGCCGTCGACATGGCCCGTCACGATATGGCCGCCGAGCTCGTCGCCAACCCGTAGCGGCCGTTCGAGATTGAGGCGTGCCCCTTCCCGCCAGTGGCCGGCGGGGGTGCGCGCCCGGGTTTCGCCGGAAATGTCGACCGCGAACCAGTCGTGGCCCTTGTCGACCACGGTCAGGCAGACGCCCGAACAGGCAATGGAGGCCCCAACATCGACCGTGGCCATGTCATAGCCGCAGGCGATGGTCAGCCTGAGGTCGCCACGCTCCTCGGCGCCCAGGACGGTGCCGATATCGGTGATGATGCCGGTGAACATCCGCCCTCCTCAGTCGCGGACGCGCTCGTAGACTTCGAGGCGGTCGATGCCAAGCGGACGCGCCTCGCCGGCGCGCCAGCGCCCATGCGCGTCGGCGATGGCGTCAAGGCCGATGTAACCGAAGCTCGACTTGCCTTCGCCGACCAGGATCGGCGCCCGGTAGATGAGGATGCAGTCGACCAGGTCCTCCGACAGGAAGGCGGTCGCGGTGGCCGAACCTCCCTCGACCAGCAAGTCGTTGACGTCATGAAGCCGGAACACATCTCCCGGAGAACGCAGCATTTCCCAACCCGCCACGGCCTCGCCGCGGCTGAGCAGCGCCCGGCGCGGCGACCATTGCTCGAGGCCCGGCAGGCGCACGTCGAGCCGGGGTCGGTCGGCGAGATAGGTCCCGCGCCCAACCAGGATCATGTCGTTGCGCGCGCGCTCCAGATGGACATGGGCGCGGGCGTCCTCGCCGGTGATCCATTTCGATTCGCCCGATGGCAGCGCGACCTTGCCATCGATCGACAGGGCCAGCTTCAGGGTGATTCGTGGCCGCCCGAGCGCCAGGCGAGTGAGGAAGCCGGCCATGCTGGCCCGCGCCGCCGCTTCGCCCGGTCCGGCCTTCACCTTGACCCCGGCCTTGCGCAGCGCCCGGAAGCCCTGGCCGGCGGTGCGCGGATCGGGGTCCTCGATGGCGGCGACGACCCGGGCGATGCCGGCATCGGCGATGAGGGCCGAGCAGGTCGGGCCGCGCTCGCTGGCATGGGCGCAGGGCTCCAGTGTCGTGTAGAGGGTGGCGCCGCGCGCTTGTTTGCCCGCCTGTCCCAGCGCGACCGCTTCGGCATGCGGGCGCCCGCCCGGCGCGGTCGCGCCCTTGCCGACGATTTCACCGAACGCGACGATGACGCAGCCGACGTTCGGATTGGGCGCGGTCCGGCCGCGGGCGCTTTCGCCGAGCGCGATCGCCTCGGCCATCCAGCGCGCGTCACTCCATGCCAAGCTGCTTCTCGAGCTTCTGGAACTGGCGTTGCCGCTCGCGCAGCGCCGCGTCGCGCTTGGTCTGGTCGATCTTCTGTTGGGCGATGATCTCTTCGTCGGTGCGGTTCTCCGACCATTGCTCGACATAGACGATTTGCGGCGGCGGGGCGGTGTTGATCTTCGAATCGACCAGGAAAACGATGACGATGATGGTCGTCACAAGTACCGCCAGACACAAGCCGATGACCTGTTCGCGGCTGCGCTGGCGAAGGAAGGCCAGCAGGTCGCGCAAGGCAACGCTGGGCCGGGACATGGGTGGGAAGACCGCCATCGGCGGCAAGATAGGGCGAGGGCGGCGCAATCGCCACCCCCGCCCCGGCGCGCGGTCAGTCGAGCTCGAAGCGCAAGGTGACTATTGTCGACGAGGCGATCGCCTGGTCGCCTTCCAGCGCTGGCGTGTAGCGCCAGGCCTTGAGAATGTGACGGCGGGCGGCGGCGAGGAAAGCCGGATCGGCTTTCCCGACCGGGTCGACCGCGACGACCCGTCCGCGCGCGTCGATCGACAAACGCAGCTTGAGGGTCGCTTCCTCCTCCTGCCGGCGCTTGGCCTCGGGATAGGGCGGGCGGACCAGCGCCTCGGGCGTGGCGAAGCGCGGGCCGGCGCGGGCCAGCGGCTGCGGCACGGGCGCGGGGCCCATGCCATTGCCGATCAGCGGGCCGGGATCGCGGGGAATGGGCGCCGGTTCAACGACCAGGCCCGGCAGGGGCAGCGGCTCGATCAGCGGCGTCGGCGCGGTCAGGGCGTCGTTGCTCGGCTGCGCCGCTCGTGGCTCCGCCTCGACCGGTTTCGGATCGGGCTGGAGCGGGATAGTGTCGACAATGATCGGCGGCTCCCGGTCGCGGGTGACCTCCATCCGCGCCGACATTACGGCGAGGATGGCGAGTGCATGGCCGCCGAGGATCAGGGCGAGCGCCGAGGGCTGTAGCCGGCGGCGTTCGCGGCGAGGGGCATAGGCAAGCATGAGAACCCTCCTTCACGTAGAGGGGGGAATGTTACATCATAACATTCGTTGGCCAAAGCGGAAAAGTTGATGCGCCGCAACGGGCTAAAGGACGGTGGCGGCGACGCGCAGGCGGGAAATGGCCCGCTCGCGCCCGATGCGCGCCAGCAATGGCGCCATTTCCGGTCCGGATTCGCGCCCAGTCAACGCCAGGCGCAGCGGGTGAAACAGCCCGCGCCCCTTGCGGCCGGCCTCGGCCTTCAGCGCGCCGGCAAGGCCCGGCCAGGGGTTGTCGGACCAATCGATGCCGGCCGCGATACTGGCGGCAACGGCGAGGAAGTCGCGGTCGTCGGCGGGTAGCTCCGGCGCCGCGATGTCGCCGTCGAGCACCGGCAGCCAATCGGCATATTCGCGCAAATGCGCCAGATTGCCGCGCAGCAGCAGCCAGTCGGCTTCGGTCGCGCCCGCCGGGAGCCGGTCGGCGACATCGGCGAAATCGAGATGATGCAGCAGCTTGGCGTTGAGCAAATCGACGTCATGCGGATCGAAATGCGCCGGCGCACGGCCGAATTGCGCGAAGTCGAACCCGTCGGCCAGCGTCGCCAGCGACGGCGTCGCCTCGACCGGCTGCGAGGTGCCGAGGCGGGCGAGCAGCGACAGCAAGGCCATCGGCTCGATCCCGGCGGCGCGAATCGCCTCGACCCCGGTCGATCCCAGCCGCTTCGACAATTTGCCGTCGCCCGCGACCAGCAAAGCCTCGTGCGCCAGTTGCGGCGGCGGCGCGCCCAAGGCGGCGAACATCTGCAGCTGCACGGCGCTGTTGGAGACATGGTCCTCGCCGCGGACGATGTGGGTGACTTTCAAATCGATGTCGTCGATGACGCTCGGCAGCAGGTAAAGCCAGCTGCCGTCGGCGCGGCGGACGACCGGGTCGCTGATCAATTTCGGATCAAACTGCTGCTCGCCGCGAATGAGGTCGGTCCAGCCAATCGCCTGATCATGGTCGAGCCAGAAGCGCCAGTGCGGCGCGACGCCGTCCGGCACCGGCGCGCCTTCCGGCTTGCGCTCATAGACCGGCGGCAGGCCGCGGCCGAGCAGCACCTTGCGGCGCAGGTCGAGCTCCTCGGGCGTCTCATAGCAGGGATAGACGCGCCCAGCGGCGCGCAGCCGCTCGAACTCGCGTTCGTAGAGGGCAAAGCGCTCCGACTGGCGAACGATCTGGTCGGGCTGGAGACCAAGCCAGTCGAGATCGTCGCGGATCGCCTGGTCATAGTCGGCGGTCGATCGCTCGCGGTCGGTGTCGTCGATGCGCAGGATGAAGGCGCCGCCATGCTTTCGGGCGAACAGGAAGTTGTGCAGGGCCGTACGAATGTTGCCGACGTGCAGGCGGCCGGTCGGCGACGGCGCGAAGCGGGTGGTGACGGTCATCGGCCGGTATGGAAGGCGTTGGTGATGGGGTAGCGGCGGTCGCGGCCGAAGTTGCGGCTGCCGAGCTTGACCCCGGGCGGCGCCTGCCGGCGTTTATATTCGGCGCGCAGCAATTTTTGCTCGATGTCGGCGACAAGGGCCTCGTCCGTGCCGGTCGCCTCGGCGGTCTCACGAACCGAGCGCTCCTCCTCGACCAATGCTTCGAGGATGCGGTCCAATAGGCTGTAGGGCGGCAGGCTATCCTCGTCCTTCTGATTGGGGCGGAGCTCGGCGGTCGGCGGCTTGTCGATGATCCGCTGCGGCATCACCGGCCCGTCCGGGCCGAGTGCCCCTTCCGGCTTGTTGGCGTTGCGCCAGCGCGACAGCGCGAACACCGTCGTCTTGTAAGCGTCCTTGAGCACCGAAAAGCCGCCGGCCATGTCGCCGTAGAGGGTGGCGTAGCCGACCGACATCTCACTCTTGTTGCCGGTGGTCAGCAACAGCTGCCCGCCGGAATTGGACAAGGCCATCAGCGTCACCATCCGCAGTCGCGCCTGAACGTTCTCGGCCGCGACGCCGCTCATGTCGGGCAGCATCCCGGCCACCGCGTCGATCGCCGGCGAGATCGAGATGACGTCATGGCGGCAACCCAGCATTCGGGCATTTTCGCGGGCATCCTCGAAGCTTTCCTCGGACGTGTATTTGGACGGCAGCATCACGCCCCAGACCTTGTCGGCGCCGAGCGCATCGACCGCCACCGCCGCCGACAAAGCCGAATCCACGCCGCCGGACAGGCCAAGGAGAATGCCAGGAAAGCCGTTGCGCGCGACATAGTCGCTGAGGCCGATCATCATCGCGTGGTAGATGTCCTCGGGAAAGGCATCGAGATCGCACGCCGCGCGGGTGACGCAGCCCCAGCCGCCGCTCGCCCCTTTCTCCCACTCGGTGAGGAGCAATTGCTCCTGCCAGTCGCACATTTGCACGACCCGCTCGCCGTCGGCGTTGATGATGAAGGACGAGCCGTCGAACGCAAGTTCATCCTGACCCCCGACCCGGTTGAGATACGCCAGTGCAAGGCCCGTCGAGACCACCCGGCCGCGAACCAGGCTTTGCCTCTTGTCGTCCTTGTCGATCTCGAACGGGCTTCCGTTGGGCACCAGCAGTATGTCGGCACCGGCCTGGGCGAGATGGGCGCAGACGCGATCCTGCCAGATGTCCTCGCAGATTGGCACGCCGAGCTTGACCCCGCGCCAGTCGATCGGCTCGGGCAACGGACCCGACGCAAAGACCCGCTTTTCGTCGAAGGTGCCGTAATTGGGCAGCTCGTGCTTCAGGGTCCGGCCGACAATCTTGCCGCCCTCGGCCAGCACCATCGCGTTATAGACCAGGCCGCCCTCGGCGATCAGGGTCCCGAACAGAATGGCGGGGCCGGGCCCGGCGGTGGCGTCCGCCAACCGGTCGGCCGCTTCGTGGGTGCGGCGGACGAACTCGGGCTTGAGCACCAGATCCTCGGGCGGATAGCCGGTCAGCTGCAGCTCGGGGAACATGACGAGGTCGGCATTGCCGGCCTTCGCCCGCCAGTCGAGCATCGCCGCGGCATTGCCGTCGAGGTCACCGACGCGCTGGTTCAACTGGGCGAAGGCAATGGTCAGGCGCTCGGTCATGCTGGGTAGAAGCCTTTAGCGACGCCGCCCTTTCGTGCAACGCCGCGCGCCGCTAGGAGGTGCCGGCAGCTTAAGGGGACGACATGAAACTGCTGGCCGGCAACTCCAACCTTCCGCTCGCCAAGGCGATTGCCGATTACATGGAGCTGCCGCTGACCGAGGCCAGCGTCCGTCGCTTCGCCGACGAGGAGATCTTCGTCGAGGTCAACGAAAACGTCCGCGGCGAGGATGTCTTCGTGCTCCAGTCGACCAGCTACCCGGTCAACGACAATTTGATGGAATTGCTGATCTGCATCGACGCGCTCAGGCGCGCGTCGGCCAAGAGGATCACGGCCGTCATCCCCTAT
>JAKFFL010000032.1:0-1805 GCA_036675225.1 Sphingomonas sp.
GTCGTTGTTGGTCGGCGCGTCGGCGGAAGCAGCGGCTTCCTCGGCGGCGTCCTGGGCCTGCTCGGCCGAGTCGGCTGCGTTCTCGGCAGCGTCGGCGGCGTCGTCGGCATCGCCCATGTTGCCGGCGGTGGCGGCGGCGTCGGCGGAGGTGCCGGCAGCGTCGGCAGCCGCGGCAGCGGCGTCGGCCGAAGCCTGGGCAGCGTCAGTGGCAGCGGCGTCGCCGGTGGCGGCGGCATTGTCGGCAGCCTGCTGGGCCTCGGTGGCGGCAGTGGCGGCTTCGGCGGCCGAGTCCTCGGCCTGCTGCTGGTTGGTGCACGCAGCCAGGGCAAGACCCATGGCCAGGGCGAGCAGCGCCTTGTTGATGATCATGATCGGTTCTTCCTCGTCGTTGAGTTAGGCAACGCGCAACTGCGCGCCTATAACATGATGACAAGCCCGTGTCGCCTGTCAAGCGGTTGGCCGTGTTTTTTTCGTAAAAACGTTTTTAACGTTTCACGCCATCTCCACGGCGACTGCGGTGGCTTCGCCGCCGCCGATGCACAGGGACGCCACTCCGCGCTTGCCTCCTCGTGCCTGCAGCGCGTGCAACAAGGTCACCAGCAGGCGCGCGCCGCTGGCACCGATCGGGTGCCCCAGGGCGACCGCGCCGCCATTGACATTGAGCTTGTCGTGGGGGATGCCGAGGTCGGTCATGGGCGCCATCGCCACGCAGGAAAATGCCTCGTTGATCTCGAACAGGTCGACGTCGGCGACCGTCCAGCCGGCCTTTTCCAGCACGTTGCCGATCGCCGTGACCGGCGCGGTGGTGAACCACTCCGGCGCCTGCGAATGGGTGGCGTGGGCGACGATCCGCGCCAGCGGCACGAGCCCGCGGCGGGCGGCCTCGCCGGCGGACATCAACACGGTGGCGGCGGCGCCGTCGGAGATCTTCGAGGACGAGGCGGCGGTCAGCACGCCATCCTTGCCGAAGGCGGCGCGCAGGCCGGGGATCTTCGCCACGTCGACCTTGCCCGGCTCCTCGTCCTTGTCGACCACGACATCGCCCTTGCGGCCGTGGACCGTGACCGGGACGATCTCGGCGGCGAACGCGCCGGACGCCTGCGCCGCCTGCGCCCGCTTGACGCTTTCCGTGGAGTACGCATCGAGCGCGGCGCGGTCGTAGCCGTACTTGGCGCAGGCCATGTCGCCGAACACGCCCATCGCCTTGCCGTCGTAGGGATTGGTCAGGCCGTCCCAGGCCATGTGGTCGAGGAACTCGGCGCTGCCGTAGCGGATGCCGGTGCGCGAACCGTTGAGCAGGTGCGGCGCATTGGTCATCGACTCCATGCCGCCGGCGACGACGACGCTGGCCGAACCGGCCTTGATGATGTCGTGCGCCAGCATCACCGCCTTCATCCCCGAGCCGCAGACCTTGTTGATCGTGGTGCAGCCGGCGGAGGCGGGGACCTGCGCACCGAGCGAGGCCTGTCGCGCCGGCGCCTGGCCGAGGCCGGCCGGCAGCACGCAACCCATGATCACTTCGTCGACCTGGTCGGGAGCGAGGCCGGCATGCGCGAGCGCGCCTTCGATCGCGGTGGTGCCCAGTTGCGTGGTCGGCACGCCGGTGAACTGGCCGAGGAAGGAACCGATGGCGGTGCGCTTGGCACCGACGATGACGACATCTGAAGTGGAAGCGGACATGCGGACTCCGGGGACATGCGGTCCCTGAGGTGGACCGGCGCCGGGCCGGGATCGCCCGATTATGGCGCGGTTTGCTGCAGTGCGGCAAACCGCCGGTACGGCCGCCGTTCGCAGCCCCATGATGG
>JAKFFL010000173.1:0-1800 GCA_036675225.1 Sphingomonas sp.
ATGCGCCAGGCGGCGAGGGCGAGGATGGCGCGCAGGCCGGGCCGGTTGACGCTCAACTGCTGGTCCCTGGCCAGGCAGCCGGACAAAATCGGCGCCAGGGCCGTCATGGCTTTCAGCTCTTCCTTCGAGGCGACCGGCTGGCGCAGCAGCTCGGCGACCGGCGCCGGGGCCATGCGGACCGTGCACAGTGCCATCATCTCGGTCTCGTCGCGCGCCCGCAGCGGCGGGTTGGGCACTTGGGCAAGCACTATTGGCAGCCGCTCCGCCTCGTGCCGAACCTCCAGTAGCCTTTCCGCAACGGCTCCGGCGAACAGCACGCGGTGGAAGCCCAGCCTGCCGTCCGGAATGCAATAGCCATGACCCTCCGCGAAGCGCCGCAGCCGCTTGTCATAGTCCTCGGTCCGGTAATCCTCGGCGAGAATGGCCGCGGCCGGCCGCGGCGAGCGGTCGGCGACGCAGCCGCCGTAATTGTGGATCGCTTCGATCGCCAGCGCATCGGTGGTCTCGGCGCTGATTTCGCGCGCGGACACCGGCGAGCCGAGCCCGGCAATCATCGCGCAGGCAAGAATCACATTACGCATTACTCATGACCCTCCCCATCAATGTCTTCATCGCGGCGGTGCTCGATATGCGTGACGCGCGGTCCCGAGGGCCGCAGGATCATCACCAGCGCGACGACAAGGATGGCGATCAGCACGATCCAGATGGCGAGCCTCATTCCGCCGCCTCCATCATGCCGCCGTCCTTCTCCGCGATCCGCCGCTCGAGCTCGGGCCGGAAGTGGCGGATGAGGCCCTGGATCGGCCAGGCGGCGGCGTCGCCGAAGGCGCAGATGGTGTGGCCCTCGACCTGCTTGGTGACGTCGTAAAGCTGGTCGATGGCCGACACCGGAACGTCGCCGGTGCGCAGTTTCTCCATCACCCGCCACATCCAGCCGGTGCCCTCGCGGCACGGCGTGCACTGGCCGCAGCTCTCATGCTTGTAGAAATAGCTGATGCGGCTGATGGCGCGGACGATGTCGGTCGATTTGTCCATGACGATGGCGGCGGCCGTGCCGAGGCCCGAGCCAAGCGCCTTCAGCGCATCGAAGTCCATCGGCGAGTCGATGATCTCCGCCGCCGGCACCAAAGGCACCGACGAGCCGCCGGGGATGACGGCGAGCAGATTGTCCCAGCCGCCGCGAATGCCGCCGGCGTGGCGGTCGATCAATTCGCGGAAGCTGATCGACATGCTTTCCTCGACGACGCACGGCTTCACCACATGGCCGCTGATCTGGAACAGCTTGGTGCCCTCGTTCTTCTCGCGGCCGAAGCTGGCGAACCAGGGCGCGCCTCGGCGGAGGATGGTCGGAACGACGGCGATCGATTCGACATTGTTGACCGTGGTCGGGCAGCCGTAGAGGCCGGCGCCGGCAGGAAACGGCGGCTTCAAACGCGGCTTGCCCTGCTTGCCTTCCAGGCTTTCGAGCATCGCCGTCTCTTCGCCGCAGATGTAGGCGCCGGCGCCGCGGTGGACGAACAAATCGAAGTCGTAGCCCGATCCGGCGGCATTCTTGCCGAGCAGGCCGGCGGCATAGGCCTCGGCGACGGCTTTCTCGAGCGCCTCGTTCTCGCGGATGAATTCGCCGCGGATGTAGATGTAGCCGGCCCGCGCCCGCATGGCGAAGCCGGCGAGCAGCGAGCCTTCGATCAATTTGTGCGGATCGTGGCGGATGATCTCGCGGTCCTTGCAGCTGCCGGGCTCGGACTCGTCGGCGTTGACCACCAGGAAATTGGGTTTGCCGGGCTTGGGCTCCTTGGG
>JAKFFL010000076.1:0-1754 GCA_036675225.1 Sphingomonas sp.
AAGCGAAGGGATCGACGGTGACGCCGCCCTGGCCGTCGTGCCGCAACGCGCCGTCTTCGATGGCGCGGTCGATGTCTTCGGCCGACATCGCACCGCTGCCGGTGCTGCCGTAGGCCGCGACCAGCCAGGCGAGCTGCTCGTCGGAGGCGCTGACCTTCAGCCCGGTGGCTTCCAGCCCCTTGCGCAGCTCCGTCACGTTGGCATGGGCGTCGTGGATCGAGCCGGCTTGCACGACGCGCGCGCCGGCCGGCAGCGGCAGGGCGTTCCGGGCTTCCTGCTCGAAAGCCTTGTCGACCTGGTGGCGGATGACGTCCTGCAGGACCATGTCGATGGCCCGGGTGGCCGAGTTGCCGCCCCCGGCGGCGATGCCACGGCCGACGGCGCGGCCCCCGAAGAAGCCGGCGACGGCGCCCGCGATGGCGCCGATGGGGCCGCCCCTGCCGCCAGCGGCGGCTCCGGCGAGCGAGCCGCCCAGCCCGGACAGGTTGTCGATCAGGTAGCCGCGCGTGGCCGTGCCTTTGCTGTCCTTCTTGTTCAGGTCGGTCTGCACCGCCTGGTACAGGCCGCGAAAGAATTCTTCGGTGCCTGCGGCCAGCAGCAGCGGGCCCAGAAAAGGCAGCGCCTTGGACAGGCCAGCCTTGATGCCGCTCCACAGGCGCTTGCCCAGGTTCTCGGCTTCGATCGTGACGGTGGTGTCGCCGAGACCGATCTCGGCCGGCTCGCCGGCAGGCTCTTCCACTTGCAGGGGGTTGGCCTGGCCGGCCACGGGGATCAGGCCGGCGTCCCGGGCTTCCCGAGCCGCCGCCGCGGCATGGCCCACTGCTTTGCCATCGGCCTCGGCGGCTGTCCGCGCATAGTTGCTGCCGAGGTCGGCCGCTTCCCGCCGACGGTTCCAGGAGGCGAACGCTGCGGGCACATCGCCCGGCGCGACGTCGTTTTGTGCAAGGCCTTCCAGGAGACCGTTGTGGGTCTCGAGCATGAGCGCCTGTTGGTGAGCAACGTGGGCCTCGGCGGCGGCGGCCGCGGCCTCGCCGGCGTTGGCCCGGATCGATTTCGCTGCTTCCAGCGCCAATGCCGCGTCCTCGTCGCCTACCGCTCGGGCGACCTGGATGCCTTGCTCCAGCGCGGCGTCGGCAGCCGCGTCATCGGAGGCGTGCAACGCCGCCGCACTGTCGCAGCGCAGGGAACGAACGGCCGCGACGGTGGCGGGATCGGCTCCGGCGGCCGCCAGCCGGTCGGCGGCGGCGTCGATGGCGGTGTTGGCCGTCGCGTTGGCCGACGCCGCAGCGCTCAAGGCGTAGAACAAGATTTCCTGAGTCGCCGAACGGTAGGCCGAGAGCAGGGCGCCTTGTGCCCGGCCCGCGTGGAGCATCGCGCGGGTTGCCACTTCGCGGGCCTCGCGGGCCGCTCGCGCGAGGCCGGCGTTGCCGGGATCTCGACTGGCCGCCTGCGTCGCGGCCGCGGCGGCCCGGCTTGCGGCGGCGGCGGCGGTGTCCGCCTGCTCGACGAATGCCACCACGGAGTCGATCGAGCCGCCATTGGCGACCCTTTGGGCGGCCGCTATCGCGCGATCGGCGGCCTGCCTGGCGATGGCCTCCTCGTCGCTGTCCAGGAGCTGCCGGCCCGTCGCGCCATGCAGACGGACCGCCGGCAGGTCGTCGGAAGCTGTCGACGATCCGGGCGATCGTCGCAATGCGCCTTGCAGCGCCCCCAGCGCCTCCTTGCTCAGCGATTCCCCGGCTGTCTTGAAAGTG
>JAKFFL010000153.1:0-11002 GCA_036675225.1 Sphingomonas sp.
ACCGCCACATGATCGAGCTGACCGCCGACCGGCTGGTGCTGGTCGAGGGCGGCGAGGCGAAGGAATATGCCGGCAGCATCGACGATTATATCGACTTCGTGCTCGGCCGGAACCAGCCGAAGGGCGAGGCGAAACCCAAGGCGTCGAAGGCCGACCGCAAGGCGGAGTCCCGGGCTCGCGAGGATGCGCGCGCGCTGAGGAAGGCGGCGGCCGAGGCGGAAGCCACCAGCGCCCGGCTGGCGGCGCAATGCTCGGCCATCGAGCAGGCCATGATCGACC
Organism: Sphingomonas sp.; assembly: GCA_036675225.1. Taxonomy (GTDB): domain Bacteria; phylum Pseudomonadota; class Alphaproteobacteria; order Sphingomonadales; family Sphingomonadaceae; genus Sphingomicrobium. The sequence continues at coordinate 280 of JAKFFL010000153.1, forward strand.
CCGCCAGCGCCGGGCCCGAGCTGGCGTCGCTGGACATGAGCGAGCTCAGCCGCCGACGAGCCCAGCTCGCCGCCGAGCTGGAGGTCGCCGAGGCGCGCTGGCTGGAAGCGAGCGAGCAACTCGAGCGGGCCGCCTAGCGCTAGTCATCGCTCGCCTGGCCGTGACGTGCACGCCGGGCTGCGCTAGAGGCGCCTCCTCACGCATTTGGGTGGACACAGATTGAGCCTTTACGCCCGTTTCTCCGCGCTGCTTGACGGTATCCTCGACGAACTGGCCGCCGAGGGCGTCTTGCCTGCCGATTCCAATCGCAAGACGGTGGCGGTCGAGCCGCCGCGAGATTCCTCGCATGGCGACCTCGCGACCAATGCGGCGATGGTGCTTGCCAAAGGGGCGGGGACCAACCCGCGGGCGCTGGCGGAGGCGATCAGGCCGAAGCTGGAAGCGATCCCTGGCGTGACGTCGGTCGACGTCGCCGGGCCGGGTTTCATCAACCTGCGGCTGGCCGACGAGGCCTGGCGTGACGAGCTGACGACCATACTCGCCGCCGGCGAGGCCTATGGCCTGTCCGACATCGGCAATGACGCTCGGGTCAATGTCGAATATGTCTCGGCCAACCCGACCGGGCCGATGCACATGGGACATTGCCGAGGCGCGGTGGTCGGCGACGCGCTGGCGCGGCTGCTGGAAGCCGCGGGTTTCCGGGTCACCAAGGAATATTATGTCAACGACGCGGGCAGCCAGGTCGACACGCTCGCCCGCTCCGCGCACCTCCGGTACCGCGAGAAGCTCGGCGAGAATATCGGCGAGATCCCGGAGGGGCTCTATCCGGGCGATTATCTGAAGCCGGTCGGGGCGATCCTCGCCGCCGAATATGGCGCCAAGTTCGTCGAGGCGCCGGAGAGCGAGTGGATCGAACCGTTCAAGGCCAAGACGGTCGCGGCGATGCTCGACCTGATCCGCCACGACCTCGCCTTGCTAGGCGTTCATCACGATACGTTCGCGTCGGAAGCGGACGTCACTGCTTCGGGGGCGGTCGACCGGGCGCTGGCGGAGCTCGAGGCCAAGGGACTGATCTACCAGGGCTTCCTCGAAGCGCCCAAGGGCAAGACCGTCGAGGATTGGGAGCCGGTCGAGCTGACCTTGTTTCGTTCGACCCGGTTCGGCGACGACCAGGACCGGCCGATGAAAAAGTCGGACGGCAGCTGGACCTACTTTGCAGCCGACACGGCCTACCACCTGCAAAAGCTCGAGCGGTCGGACGAGCTGATCAATATCTGGGGGGCGGATCACTCGGGGACGGTGAAACGCACACAGGCCGCGGTCGAGGCGCTGTGCGGCCGGCCGGCGCTGGACGTGAAGATTGTCCAGATGGTCAAGCTGCTGCGCGCCGGCGAGCCGATCAAGATGAGCAAGCGGGCCGGCAATTTCGTCACCCTTGCCGATGTCGTGCGCGAGGTCGGCAAGGACGTTGTCCGCTTCATGATGCTGACCAAGCGCAACGACACGATGCTGGACTTCGACTTCGCCAGGGTGGTCGAGGCATCCAAGGACAATCCGGTATTCTATGTGCAATATGCGCATGCGCGGGTCCGGTCGCTGCAGCGCAAGGCGGCGGAGGCGGGCGTGCCGCTCGATGGGGAGGCGGACCTGGACCTGCTCGATGCCGAGGAGCTGGGGCTGGTCAGGGTCGCGGCGCAATATCCGCGCGTCGTCGAAGGCGCGGCGATGGCGCATGAGCCGCACCGCATCGCTTTCTACCTTTACGATCTCGCGGCCGAGTTCCACGCCTTGTGGAATCGCGGCAACGACGATCCGGCCAGGCGCTTTCTCATTGAAAACAATCCACAAGTCTCGCGCGCGCGGCTGGAACTGGCGCGCGGGATCGGGCAGATCATCCGCAACGGCCTGGCGATCATGGGAGTCGAGGCCGTCGAGGAGATGCGCTGATGAAAGCGAGCCGGCCGGCCGACGAGGACCGGCTGCCCTGGCTGGAGCCTTACCGCGAGACGATGGCGCACCAGCGCCGCGCGGCGCGTAGCTCGCACGGCCGGCTGGTCGCTTATGCCGGCGCGCTGATCCTGCTCATCACCGCCGCCGGCGCGGGCTACTGGGTTGGGCAGCGCGGCGAGGCGCCGAGCGATCCGCGGCTGTCGGAGACGATTGCCCTGCCGGCGCCCAGGCCGGCGCCGGTCGAGAGCGCCCAGGCGCCCCCTCCGCCCGAGCCGGTCGCGGTTGAAGCCGAGCCGGTGAAGCCGGTCGCCAGCAAGCCGACGACCGTGAAAAAGCGCAAGGCGCGCAGGCCGGCACGCAAGAAGATCCGCAACGCTGGAGTGGAGCGCGCCAGCCTCGACTCCGTCCGCGCCACGCAGGAACGGCAGGCGGCAGCTCCGCCGAAGCCGGTCAGCCGGTCATGGCCGAGAATGCCTTCGCCAGGCCCGGCCGGCCAGGTCATTCAGCTTGGCGCCTTTTCGACTCCGACCCGGGCCAGCAAAGCCTACCAGACGCGCATCGCTCGCTACCCCTTGCTGGCCCGGATGCCGCGAGTCATCGTTCCCGTTGCCACCAAGCCCAGCGGCCGCGTCCTTTATGTCTTGCGCCTTGGCACCACCTCGCGCCAACAGTCGAAGACCGTGTGCCGCAATTTGCGCAGAAGCGGCGACCACTGCCTGGTGATCGGCTGATGGAGGGGCCTCGATGAACGATATCCGCTCGGCCGATAGCGGCGAGGCGCTACCCTGGCTGGAGGCGGTCGAGGACGAGGACGATCCGCCGGCTGTCTCGGCGCGCAAGATGCTGGCGGCGCTGGTGCTGGCGCTGGTCGGCGTGGCGCTGGTCGCCGCGACCCTGTTCTGGCTCGGCCGCCAGGACAGCGGCACCGGCCCGCCGCAGCTGATCCGGGCCGAGCCGGGGCCTTACAAGGTGCGCCCCGATAATCCCGGCGGCCTCGATGTCGCCGGTGACAGCGGCACCGCCTATGCGACCGGCGCCGGCGAGGACAATGACGCGCAGCTCGATGTCAGCAAGCTCCCCGAGGCGCCGCCGCCGGCCGCCGATGAGCCGAAGAGATTGCCACCAAACGAGACTCGCGAGCCGGTCGCCCAGGCGCCGCCGAAGCCCGCGCCGCCGGCCGTGCCTGGCGCCAAGGGTACAATCATCCAGCTCGGCGCCTATGGCTCGACCGCCAAGGCAGAAACGGCCTGGCGATTGCTGTCGTCGCGCTTCCCGGCGGTCGCCGGCCTGACGAAGATCGTTGTCCCGTACAGCGGCGGCTATCGATTGCGCGCGAGCGCCGCGTCGCCGACCGAGGCCCAGGCCGCTTGCCGCGCGGTGGTCGCGGGCGGCGAGAACTGCTTCGTGGCGCAATAGCCGATGCAAGCGGTGATCTATGGGCTAGGCGGCCCGCAACTATCTGAAGAAGAATGTGATTTCTTCCGCGAGGCAGACCCGGCGGGCTACATATTGTTCAAGCGCAACTGTTGCGATAATAAACAGTTGCGCCAGTTGAACGAAGACTTGCGCGCGCTCTCTGGCCGGCCGAATTTGCCGATCCTGATCGACCAGGAGGGCGGCCGGGTGGCGCGCATGCAACCGCCGGCATGGCCGGCCTTCCCGCGCGCCGAGGCCTTTGCATCGCTGTACGCAGTCGCGCCGTCGTCGGCGATCGAGGCGACGCGGGTCAATGCCCGGGCGCTTGCGCTGACGCTCCGCGCGGCGGGCATCAACGTCAATTGCCTGCCGCTGCTGGACGTCCGCCAGCCCGGCGCCAGCGACATCATCGGCGACCGGGCGCTCGGCGAGGAGCCGATGCAGGTCGCGGCGCTTGGGCGGGCGGTGCTCGACGGCATGGCTTCGGCCGGTGTCGTCGGCGTCGTCAAGCATATGCCCGGCCACGGCCGCGCCCTGGTCGACAGCCACCAGGAGCTACCGGTCGTCACCGCCAGCGACGAGGAGCTGGCGATCGACCTCGAGCCGTTCGAGCGCCTGCGCACCGCGGCGATGGGGATGACGGCGCATGTCGTCTATACTGCCTGGGACGCCGACCGCCCGGCCAGCCTGTCGCCAATCGTCATCGGCAAGGTCATCCGCGAACGGATCGGCTTCGATGGCTTGCTGATGAGCGACGACCTCGGCATGCACGCCCTCACCGGCGATTTCGGCGAGCGGGCGGCGGGGGTCCTGGCCGCCGGCTGCGACGTCGCGCTGCATTGTTCCGGCGATATGGACGAGATGGAGGCGATCGCCGCCGCGGTGCCGGCGTTGTCCGCCGAGAGCGAGGCGCGGCTGGCGCGGGCGATGGCGACCACGCTCAACGAGGCCGATGGCCTCGACCTCGCCGCGGCGGTCGCCAAGCGTGACGCTTTGCTGGCGCTGGTGTGACCGCTGCGATAGGCTCACCGGCCATGGAATCCGAATTTTTCGAGGGGCCCGTCCGCGACGACGAGGCGCTGAACCTGACCCTCGACGGCTGGGAAGGGCCGCTCGACCTGCTGTTGACGCTGGCTCGGGTCCAGAAGGTCGACCTGCACCAGATTTCGATCCTGGCGCTGGTTGAGCAATATCTTTCTTACCTCGAAGGCGCGCGCAAGCTCCGGCTCGAGATCGCCGCCGATTATCTGGTGATGGCGGCGTGGCTCGCCTACCTCAAATCCTGCCTGCTGCTGCCCAAGGACCCGGAGGCCGACCCGAGCCCGGAGGAACTGGCGCTGCGGCTGCAGTTGCGCCTGCAGCAACTCGACGCGATGCGCGACGCCGGCGCCCGGCTGATGGGCAGGGACCGCCTCGGCCGCGACGTCTTCGAGCGCGGCGCGCCGGAAGGGCTGCGGCTGGTGCGCAAGTCCGACTGGCAGGTCGCGCCGTTCGACCTGTTCGCCGCCTATGGCGTGGTCAAGGCGCGCACGCAGCCGGCGATGCATGTCGTCCACGACCGCCGCGTGATGACGCTGGACGACGCCATCGAGCGGGTGTCGCGACTGATCGGCGCGCATCTCGACTGGACCGTGCTGGAAGCCTTCCTGCCGGCGAGCGACGACGCGGCGTTCCTCAAGTCGGCCCTGGCCTCTTCCTTCGTCGCGGCACTGGAGCTGGCTCGGCAGGGCCGGGTCGAAATCGCGCAGGACGGCCCCTTCGCGCCCCTGAAGGTCCGGGCGGCGTAGCGTGGACGAGCTGATGCGTTCGATCGAAGCGACCCTGTTCGCCTCGCCGGTGCCGCTGACGATCGAGGAGATCGCCGCTTACGTTGGCGACGGCGAGATCGAGATCGCGCTCGGGCGGCTGTCGGCGCATTACGAAGGCCATGGCATCGAGCTGGTCGAACGCGGCGGCCGCTGGCATTTCCAGACGGCGCCGGACCTGGCACATATCCTGCGCCGGACACGCGATGAACCGCGCCGGCTGTCGCGCGCCGCGACCGAGACGCTGGCCATTATCGCCTATCATGAGCCCGTCAGCCGCGCCGAGATCGAGGCGATTCGCGGCGTCCAGATCTCGAAAGGCACGCTCGACGTGCTGATGGAGGCCGGCTGGGTGCGCACCGCCGGCCGGCGGGAGTCGCCTGGCCGGCCCTTGCTCTATGCGACTACCCCGGACTTTTTGACTCACTTTGGCCTGGGCTCGCGGCACGACCTGCCGGGCATCGAGGATCTGAAGGCCGCCGGCCTGCTCGACCCGCTCGAGGAAGCCATGTTCAGCCTGCAACTGGAAAGCGAAGACGAGGACGTCTAGAAGACGCTCCAACGTTTGGGATCGGAGATCATCATGGGTGGATTGAGCCTCTGGCATTGGCTCGTCGTCATCATTCTCGTCCTGCTGCTGTTTGGCAAGGGACGAATCTCGGACATGATGGGCGACCTCGGAAAAGGCCTGAAAAGCTTCAAGCAGGGCATGGCCGACGAAGACGAGACCAAGGCGTCGCGGCCCGCCGAGCCGCGCCAGTTGCCGCGCGAGCAGCAACCGATCGACATCACGCCGACCGCGCCGCCGCCGGCCGAGCCCGCGCCGCCGCCTGCATCGGGCGACGAAACCCCGCGCAGCTAGGGGACAACGCCGATGTTCGGCGTCGACACGTCCGAGCTACTGTTGATCGCGGTTGTCGCTCTGGTCTTCATCGGCCCCAGGGACCTGCCGCGGGCGATGCGCACAGTCGGCCGCTGGGTCGGCAAGATTCGCGGCATGGCCCGCCACTTCAATTCCGGCATCGAAGCCATGGTTCGCGAGTCCGAGCTCGAGGAAATGGAGAAGCAGTGGCGCGAGGAGAATGAGCGGATCATGCGGGAATTTCCCGGCAATGCCGACCAGGTCATGCTGCCGGGGTCGGCGGCCGTGGTGCCTGCCCCGGACGACCAGGCCAGCCTGCCGCTCGAGGAGCCGGACACAAGGCCACCGGTGGAGCGGCCGCTGCCGTGAAGGACATCGACGACACCAAGGCGCCGCTGATGGAGCACCTGGTCGAGCTCCGGCGCCGCTTGCTGTGGTGTCTGGCGGCAGTGGCGGTGGCGTTTTTCGCCTGTCTGTATTTCGCCCGCGAGATTTTTTCCGTGCTGGTCCAGCCTCTGCTCGCGGCCGGACAAGGCAAGCTCATCTACACCGACATTTTCGAGGCCTTCTTCGTCGAGATCAAGGTGGCCTTGTTCGCGGCGCTGATGCTGACTTTCCCGATCATCGCGACGCAGCTGTGGCGGTTCGTCGCCCCCGGCCTCTATGCCAAGGAAAAGAAGGCTTTCCTGCCGTTCCTTCTGATGACTCCGTTCTTTTTCGGTGCCGGTGCCGCCTTCGCTTTCTTCATCGCCATGCCCTGGGCCCTGGAGTTCCTGCTCGGGTTCGAAGGCAATGTCGGCGGAATCACCCAGGAAGCACTGCCGGCGGTCGGCAATTATCTGAGCTTTTCGACCCGTTTCCTGTTCGGCTTTGGATTCGCCTTCCTGACGCCGGTGCTGCTGATGGTCCTGGAGCGCGCGGGGCTGGTCACCCGCCAGCAGCTCGCCAAATCGCGCCGCTACGCGATCGTCGGCTGCGCCGTGGTCTCGGCGGTGCTGACCCCGCCCGACGTCGTGTCGCAGCTGATGCTGCTGGTCCCGCTCTACCTGCTCTACGAGTTCGCGATCATCGCCATCCGCCTCACCCATTGGCGTGCGGCGCGGGCGGCCAGGGCTTCGGCGTCAAAAGAAGCGGAAGAGCCCCAGACAAACGTGGGCCCGGATTCGCCACCGGGGGGGGGGAGGGTTGGCGAATCCGGGCCCATTTAAGCGGATAGCGAGAGCGGGGGGGCAAAAGGTCACTATCCGAAGCCATAACGTCCTGACTTTCGCCGGAGTTCCGCACAGTTTCAAAAAAAATCGCGCCGGCTCGGCACAATGGTCCCCGTCACTCGGGAAACACAGGAATATCGACGCTCAGCCGCCCGATTTTCTCGTCGAGCGGGGAGCGCAACTGGCGGGCCAGGCCGCCGGTGATGCGGCTGAACTGGACATGCTCGGGGCCGCCGTCGCCGTCTTTCAGCAGCGCGTTGCTGGCGATGGTCAGCCGGGCCGCCAGCTCGCTGACCCGACGCAGCTCGATCTCCACCGCCTCACCGGGCTGCTGGAGCATGGCGAATTCGACGACCTCGGTGACGAAGAAGGCGGCGGCGACGGCCGCGTCCTGGGTGGTATGGAGCAAATCGACGTCGAGCTGGACCGGTAGCGGCTGGACATTATCGGGCGACGAGGCGCGCAGGGTCGCCGCCAGCTCGACCAGCAAGGGCCGCAAGGCGATGCCGCGGCTCTCCTCGACGTCGGCGAAATGGTTGCGGTGGACCACCGACAAGGCATCGACCCGCCGGCCGATGGCGGCATAGGCCGCGCGCGCATCGGGCGTGGTCGCGCTGCGACCGTGGATGTTGAGCAGGGACGCGACGACCTGCAAATTGTTCTTCACCCGGTGATGGACCTCGCGCACCAGCCGCCGCTGGCCGCCGAGGGCTTCGGCCATTTGCCGTTCCGATTCCTCGATCCGCTCGACGGCGCGCTCGAACGCCTGTCCGAGCTCGCGGATTTCGGCGGCCGGCCCGAGGCGGTCGGGTAGTTCGAGGCGCTCGTCGCCGGGCTGGTAGGCAACCACCGCACGCTTCAGCCGCCCCAGAGGCAGGATCAACGAGCGCCGGACCAGCCACCAGCTGAGCAAGGTCGCGACCCCCCACATCAGCAAGGGCAGGAGGATCGCCAGCTGGTCGAAGATCGTCGTCCGTTCGACGGCGACGGCGGTATGGATTCGGAGCTGGCCGCGCCCGATGGCATGCGTGCCGCGCAATGGCGGCACCTCCGGCGACGGCCCGGCGTGGGTGATGACGCGCAGCTGCTGGCCGCCGGAGTCGCTGATGGTCAGTCCATCGATGGCCTCGCTGATTTCTCTCGCCGCCGAGCGCAGCGCGGCGACGTCGAGGTCGCCGGTCGCCATGCCGCCGACCACGCCGACGCGATAATCGATGGCCCGGTCGAGCGGCGATACCCACAAGCGAATGTCGCCCGGCGCGACCAGCCAGTCGTTGCGGCGGGCCTGGAAACCGCCGCTGGCGCAGAGGACCCGGCCGTCGGAGTCGCGGATGACGAAGCGGTTGGCGATGGCCGGCGCCAGTGCCAGCGAGCGCGCGGTCGCGAGGCAGGGATCGCCGGCATTCTCGCGGAAGGCGCCGTTGACCGCGATGCTGAGCGGCAGCGCATTGCGCGCGATGAGGCTCTCGATGGCGCGGGCCACCGCCCGCCCTTGCTCCTGCGCCGCGGCGCGGTTGGCCCTGTTCGCCTCGGCGACACTGTCGCTCGCCGCCCAGGCGAGCGCGAGCCCGAGCGGGAGCAGCGCCGCGGAAAGGATGAGGAGGAGCTTGGTCCCGGTTGGCCAACGGTCGAACTGGGAGAGCCGCTCAGCCATCAAAGCCGTTCCGCTTCGGCAGTGCGCCTAGCTGAGCTTGCCCAACAAATCGAGGAAATCCGTCGGGACATCTTCGCGCAGGGTCGTGTCGTAAACCGAGCGCAGCGCCTTGCCGAGGTCGATAGCCTTGGCCCGGCCGCCGCCCGGCGCCTTGCCGCCGCGCCGGGACCGACGCTTGTCGCGACCACCGCCGGCGGGAGGATCGCTATTGCTGCCTTCACTCAACCTCTCGTCCCCCTCGCGTGGGTGCACAGGCTTGTCGGCCGTCGTCCTGTCCGCACCCAATTCGTCGAGACGGGTCGAAAACAGCGTCGGCGCGCACCTATATCCCCCCTTGGCACCTCGTCAATGTTCAGGAAGCGTCCCCGTTTGATGCTTGGAAACCAAAAGCCCGGTGCTTTGTTCCAGCCTTGGACATGACAAAGGGGGATCCGTGCGGCGCGGCCGCATGGCGCCGGTTCCGGGGTTGCAACGAAAAAGCGGTGCGCCCAATAGGGCCACCAACCAGATTCAGGGAGTGCCATCGAAAATGTCGCTTGGACAGGAACTCGCGCCGCACCTGCCGTTTCTTCGCCGCTATGGGCGGGCCCTGACCGGCAGCCAGGCGCATGGCGATGCTTTCGTGCGCGCGGCGTTGGAGGCGATCGTCGCCTCGCCCGGCGATTTCCCGCGCGACGTCGACCCGCGGCTTGGCCTCTACCGAACGTTTCATGCCATCTGGTCGACCGCCAATATCGAGCCGGGCGAGGACCCGGCCAACATCGGCTTTGGCGGTGCCGAGGGCATTGCCCAGGCGCGGCTGTCGCGGATTACGCCAATGTCGCGCCAGGCGCTGCTGCTGACCTCGCTAGAGGGCTTCGCGACCGAGGACGCCGCCTACCTTATCGGCGTGTCGCCGGCCGACGTCGACAGCCTGGTTGCCGAGGCGCTGGCCGAGATTGAGCGCCAGACCCACGCCGATGTGCTGATCATCGAGGACGAGCCGATCATCGCCATGGATATCGAGATGATCGTCCGCGACCTTGGTCATAATGTCACCGGCGTCGCGGTCACGCGCTCCGAAGCGGTCGCCCAGGCGCGCCAGTCGCCCCCGACCCTGGTGCTGGCCGACATCCAGCTGGCCGACGACTCCAGCGGCATCGACGCGGTCAAGGACATCCTTGCCGAATTTTCGGTGCCGGTGATCTTCATCACCGCCTTTCCCGAACGGTTGCTGACAGGAACCCGGCCGGAGCCGACCTTCCTCATCACCAAGCCGTTCCAGCGCTCGACGGTCAAGGCGGCGATCAGCCAGGCCCTGTTCTTCGACGCCGCCACCGTCCCGGCCGGCTAAGTCGTTTCCCCAAGGGAACAGTCGGCCGCACGCCGCGTTGGCGTGCAGTCCATGTCCCAGGGGAAGAGCGCATTCGATGGCCGATCCAAGCGAGCATGTTTCGACGACCGAAGCGCGTGCCGGCGCGACACCGCACATGACGCGCGTCGTCCTTGGCGTCGGCCTGCTGCTGGTGATTGCGGTCTTCGCGCTTATATTGTTGGTTGCCGGCTAGGTCCCTATCATAGCGATGAGCCAACCGCAGCAGTCCGGCCGAGTAACGGGGTGGGGTAAAGTGTCCGACGACGATGATGACGATCAGGAAGTCGCCGAGGCGCGCCCCGAGCCGGTTCCACTTTCGGACCCCGACTTCAAGGAACATCTGGCGGCGGTCATCCCCCATTTGCGCGCCTTCGGCCGGTCGCTGTCGGGTAGTCGCGACCTGGCCGACGATCTCGTCCAGGAAACACTTCTGAAGGCATGGGCCGCGCGCAAGCGGTTCCAGGCCGGCAC
>JAKFFL010000213.1:0-10894 GCA_036675225.1 Sphingomonas sp.
CCCGATGATCATCTATGCGCGGGCAATCGACGCCAACGATCGCGCGCTCCAGAAGCGCTATGACGAGAGCGTCGAATCGATCCTGACTGCGGCCGGCGCCAGGCTCGCCGATGCCCGCTTCGCTGCCTACGGATCGACGCTCTACCCCGACGCGACCTTCACCCTCAGGATCAGCTACGGCAAGGTCGCCGGCTGGCCGGAGCGCGGGTCGATGGTGCCGATCCGCACGACACTGGGCGGGACATTCGAGCGCGCCACCGGCGCCCCTCCGTTCGACCTGCCGGCGGCGTTCGCCGCCAATGAAGCGAGGATCGACAAGGGCGTCACCTATGATTTCGTCACCACCAACGACATCATCGGCGGCAACAGCGGATCGCCGGTGATCGACAAGGCGGGTGCCGTCATCGGCGCCGCCTTCGACGGCAACATCCACTCGCTGGGCGGCAATTACGGCTATGACGGCAGCATCAACCGCACCGTCGCCGTCTCGACCGCCGCTGTCGAGGAGGCGCTGAAGACCATCTACCCGGCGCCGGCCTTGCTGGCCGAGCTGCACGCCGAATAGAAGTCAGGCCGGACGGGCCTCGCTCGCCCGGTACCTAGCCTCGGCTTCGGCCATATAGTCCCGCGTGATCGGCACGGCGTGCCGGTCGCGGATGTACTGGATCTGGTAATTGCAGCCGCCGCCGTCCTCGAACATGACGATGCCACCGGCGAGATAGGTCTCCCACATGCGAAAGAAGCGCGCGTCGTAAAGCGCTTCGATCTGCTCCCGCGCCGCGAACGTGCGCTTCATCCACTCGCGCAACGTGTAGGCGTAGTGGAGCCGCAGCGTCTCGACGTCGCTAGCAATCAGTCGCACCTTCTCACTGGCCACGCAGATCTGCGACAGCGACGGCAAATGGTAGCCGGGAAAGATATATTTGTCGGTGAACGGGTCGGGCGCGCGGGCCGCGTTGCCGAGCTTGCCGATGGTGTGCAGGAGCATCACCCCGTCGGGCTTCAGCAGCCGCCGGCAGGTGGCGAAGAATTCCTCATAATGGGCGAGCCCGACATGCTCGAACATGCCGACCGAGACGATCCGGTCGAACGTGCCCTCGAGATGGCGATAATCGATCAGCTCGAAGCGAACATGGTCGGCGACGCCTGCGTCCTCGGCGCGGCGGCGGGCGACCTTCAACTGCTCTTCCGACAAAGTGACGCCGAGCACGTCGACCTTCGCAACCCGATGCAAATAGAGCGCCGTCCCGCCCCAGCCACAGCCGATGTCGAGGACTCTCTGGCCCGGCTGGAGATGGAGCTTGGCGGCGATATGCGCCTTCTTGTCGGCCTGGGCCTGGTCGAGGCTGTTGGCCGGATCGGTGTAATAAGCGCAGCTGTACTGGAGGTCCTCGTCGAGGAAGAGCCGGTAGAGCTCATTACCGAGGTCATAATGGTGAGCGACGTTGCGCCGCGCCTTGGCCGGGCGATTACGCCGCAGCATTGCCTTCGCCTTCGCCAGCTTGCCCTTGGCGATCAATTTGCCCTTGCCGCCGTCCTCCCAGCGATTGGCGGCCGTGACCATGCCGACGAGGTCGAGCATCGATCCGTCCTCGATGACCAGGCGGCCGTCCATATAGGCCTCGCCAAGCCCAAGGCGCGGGTTACGCAAAATGTCGAACGCGACCTTGCGATCGGCGAGGCGAATGGTGAGGTGCCGCCCGCCGCCGCGGCCGTGGGTCGAGCGGCCGCCGTCCGGATGGACGATGGTGATGCTACCCTGCTTGAGCAGCTTGTCGATGAGCCTGCCGATGAGTGTCATCGCGCGAGACTAGCCACGTGACACGGCCATCCGCAACCTGTCAGGCCACCGCCGCGCTTTTGCGCTTTCGCTCGGCGGCGGTCTTGAGCTGGCCGCAGGCGGCGTCGATGTCACGGCCGCGCGGAGTGCGCACCGGCGCCGAGATGCCGGCTTCGAAGACGATGTTGGAAAAGGCGCGGATGCGCTCGTCGCTCGAACATTCGTATGGCGCGCCAGGCCAGGGGTTGAACGGGATCAGGTTGACCTTGGCCGGCAGGCGGTAGTGGCGGATCAGCCGGACCAGCTCACGGGCGTCGGCATCGCTGTCGTTCTTGTCCTTGAGCATGACATATTCAAAGGTGATCCGGCGGGCGTTGTTGGCGCCGGGATAGGCCGCGCACGCCGCCAGCAGCTCCTCGATCCCATACTTGCGGTTGATCGGCACGATCTCGTCGCGCACCTGCTTGGTCACCGCGTGCAGCGAGACGGCGAGGTTGACGCCGATCTCCTCGCCGGCGCGGGCCATCATCGGCACCACGCCTGACGTCGACAGCGTGATCCGGCGCTTGGAAAGGCCGAGCCCATCGCCGTCCATGACGATCCTGAGCGCGTCGCGGACATTGTCGAAATTATACAGCGGCTCGCCCATGCCCATCATGACAATGTTGGTCAGCATCCGCCCTTCCGGCTGGCTCGGCCATTCGCCGAGCGCGTCGCGGGCGAGCATCACCTGGCCGACGATCTCGGCGGCCTCGAGGTTGCGGACCAGCCGCATGGTGCCAGTATGGCAGAAGGTGCAGTTCAAGGTGCAGCCGATCTGGCTCGACACGCACAGGGTGCCGCGGTCGGCGTCGGGGATGAACACCATTTCGAAATCATGGCCGTCATGGGTGCGCAGCAGCCATTTACGGGTGCCGTCCGACGAGACCTGCGCCTCGACCACTTCCGGCCGGGTGATGGCGAAGCGTTCGGCGAGCCACGGCGCCTGGACCTTGGCGATGTCGGTCATGGCAAAAAAGTCGCCGACGCCGCGATTGTAGATCCAGTGCCAGATCTGCTTGGCGCGCAACTTCGCCTGACGCGGTTCCAGGCCCGCGCCCTCGAGCGCGGAGCGAATCGCGTCCTTCGACAGACCAATCAATTCCACCTTGCCATCGGCGCGCGGGACCGCCGCGCGCGGCACGGTGATCGGGTCGGCCGGTCCGGGGATCGGCATCAAGGCGGTATCGGCGCTCATGGCAGGCGGCCCATGTAGTGGGAATGTGGTGGAATTTCCAGCACGCAGCGATTCGCTGTCACCCACCCCCGCACAAAATCGGGGGTCATCAACTTCATCAATTTCGCTGCTTGGCTTGTAGTGAAGTCGACTCGGTTGACATGGTTTCGAAGTTTCCGGCCCCCGCGGCCGGGGGATTGTCAACTTCACTATGCCCTTTGCCCTGAAATCGATTCGCCGTCATCGCCAAGCTTATGCCGGAACCGCTTGCCTGTAGGACAGGCTTTTTTCAGCGCGGGCGGCTGCAGGCGGCGGCGGCGGCATCGATCGCGGTCGGGGCGCCGTCGAGCAGATAGCGGTCGACCAAGCGCCGGCCGGCCGCGTCCCGGCCCTCGATGCGCATGCCGCCGGCGCGGCGCATGGCGGCGAGGATGGCCGCTTCCTGGCCGGCGTCCCTGCTCCACGCCGAAGCACCGCGCGCGACGAGCAGGAACGGCTGATCATCGACGGTCAGGATGACGCTGGAGCCGGCGCGCAGCGGTCGCCGCGCGGCGACGAACAACTGCCCCTGGCGCGGGCCGCCGCGATCGAAGGTGATGGCGACATGGGCCTCGGCCTGGCCCTTCCGGGCCTTGACCACGGGCTTGCTGACCGCCTCGCAGGCGGGGCCTCGGTCAAAGCTGGCCCAGGCGCCGCGGGCGACGATCAGCCGTGACGGTGCCGCGGCGGCGGCGCCGGCGAGGACGATGCAGAGGAGAGTGGCGAGGCGCATGACTCCGCCAGGGTGTCGATGCCGCCGGCCGGTTGGTCAAGCGCTTAGCGGCAGTCGACCCGAGTGGTCATGGTGCCGGCGGCGCAATCGGACGGCCCTTCGAGCGAATCGGTGACGGCGGTGCCGAGCGCCAAGGCGCCAAAGGTCAGCGCCGCGCCGAGGATGGCGAGGACGAGCGCATATTCGGCCGCCGCCGCGCCCGACTCATTCTTCCGGCAGTGCCGATGCTTGCTCATCGCACAATCCCCGCTCTTTCGACGATGGATTCGAAGCGCCAAAGCGCACCGGAACCCGCTGCCTCCGGTTTAACGCCAAGTCAAGATATTGCGTTAATGAAGCTTAACAAAATGTCCTGTTGCGGGACGAATGCTCCACCGGGTTGGAGCGACTTGCCCCCAATTTGGCGTTGTGACATGAAGGCCCCGCTCGGTGTGATTGACTCGTGTCCCTGGAGACCCGTCATGCCCGAGCGTCATTCCCGCATCCTTGACGCCCGCCCGCGCTAGACGAAGGTGAGCGCGGCATTCCTGCTAGCCGACGTGGCGTCGGAACTGGCGCTGTTCGCGGCCGTCGGCTTCCTTTTGTTCGCGCTCGACGATTTACTGGTCGATCTCATTTACTTCGGCCGCCGGCTGTGGCGGGCGGCGACCATCTACACGCGCTTCCCGCGCGCCTTCGCCGGCAGCATCGCCATGCTGTGGCAGCCCCGCTTCATCGCCGTCTTCGTCCCCGCCTGGGATGAATCCTCGGTCATCGCGGCGATGCTCAAGGCGAGCCTGCAGCGTTTCGACCATCGCGACTACCGCATCTTCGTCGGCTTCTACCGCAACGACCCGGCAACCGCCGCCGCCATCGCCAGCGTCGCCGACGATCGCGTCGAGGCGGTGCCGGTCGACGCGATTGGCCCGACCACCAAGGCGGATTGCCTGAACCATCTCTACGACGCGCTGGTCGCCTACGAAGCCGCGGCCGGCCGATCGGCGGCGGCGGTCGTGCTGCACGACGCCGAAGATGTCGTCCATCCGCTGGAGCTGGCTTTGTTCGACCAGTTGATCGACCGGGCGGCGGTGATCCAGCTGCCGGTGCTGCCATTGGTCGATCCGTCATCGCGGTGGATCAGCGGCCATTATTGCGACGAGTTCGCCGAGAGCCACGGCAAGGAGCTGGTCGTGCGCGAGGCGGTCGGCGCCTCGATCCCGCTGGCCGGGGTCGGCTGCGCCATCGAGCGCGGTACGCTTGCCCGGCTCGCGGCCATGGAGGGCGGCCACCCGTTCATCGCCGCCAGCATGACCGAGGATTACGAGATGGGCCTGCGCGTCGGCGCGCTGGGACTGAAAACCATCTTCGTTCGAATCCCGGCTGTCCCGGGCAGCGCCGCGGTGGTCTCGTCGCGCGGCCATTTCCCGGCCAGCGTGGGCGCCGCGGTCCGCCAAAAGGCGCGCTGGGTCGGCGGCATTGCCTTCGCCGGCTGGGACCGGCTCGGCTGGCGCGGTGGCCTGGGCGAGCGCTGGATGCGGATGCGCGACCGGCGCGGGCCGCTGGCGGCGTTGCTGATGGTCGCCGGCTATGGCGCCGCGTTGCTCTGGCTGCAGCTCGGCATCGCCAGCGCGCTCGGCGCCCCGGTCGCTTTGTCGCTATCTCCCGCGCTCACCACCTTGCTCACCATCAACGCGGTCCTGCTCGGCTGGCGGGTGCTGATGCGCGCCGGCTTCGTCACCGCCACTTACGGATGGAGGCAGGGCCTGCTGTCGGTGCCGCGCCTGGTTGTCGGCAATGTCATCGCCATCCTCGCCGTCCGTCGGGCGTTGAGCTTGCACGCCGACGGCGGCCCCAGCCGCTGGGACAAGACGCGCCACATCTTTCCCGAGGAGAATGCCGCATGAGCGCGTCGATCCGGTTCCTGGGCCTTGCGGTCATCGCCTGGGCCGGCGTGCGCGCCGCCAGCCTTGGCCTGATTCCGGGCACCGAGCGCCTGACCCCGCCGGCGGCGGCGGCGACCATGCCGGCGACGCGACCGGTCGCCCGGACACAGTTCACGCCGCCGCAGGGACCGCCGCCCGGGGCGATGGCGGCCGCGGGCTATCCGCCGTACGGCGCCTACCCGCCCTATGCCGCTTATCCCGGTTTTCCCTACCCGCAACCGGTCGCCGTTCCTTATTATTATCCCCTGCCCGCCGGCATGCGGACCAAAGCGGCGTCGCCCAGCCGCCCATCGGCCTGGGACGAAGTCGCGCCGACGCCGCGGTCGCTGCATGATGGCTGGAGAGTGGTCGAGCCCCCCGCGGACACCCGACTGGCGGCGGCAAGCATCGAACCACAGCCAGCGGCAAGATCGGCCTCGGCCGTGCCCGGCCCCGCCGGAGCACCGGTGGCCAGGCGCTTCGACCGCCTCGAGCTCACCGCCTGGGCGCTGTTGCGCGGCAGCGCCGGACCCGGCAACCTCGCCACCGGCGGCACGCTCGGCGGCAGCCAGGTCGGCGCCCGCCTCATGTACAAATTCTCGCCGTCGCTGGCCGCCACCCTGCGCTCGAGCTCGTCGGTCGGCGGCGTCCGTTATGCCGAAGTGGCGGCCGGCATCCGCTACAAGCCAATGGCGTCGATCCCCGTCGCCGTGACCTTCGAGCGGCGCCAGGCGCTCAACGAATGGGGCGGCCGCAATGCCTTTGCCTTGTTCGCCGAGGGCGGCCTCTACCAGACGCCGGTGTTCGGGATCGCCAACCTCGACATGTACGCCCAAGGCGGGGTGGTCGGATTCGACAGCCGCGACCTGTTCTTCGACGGCGCCGCCACCTTCACCCGGCCGGTATGGAAGAACTGGTCGGCGGGGCTTGGCGTCTGGGGCGGGGCGCAGCCGGGGCTTTACCGGGTCGATGCCGGGCCGAGGGTGAGCATGAACGTCGGCCGCGGCATCCGCCTGCACGCCGACTACCGCCAGCGCCTGGCCGGCCAGGCCACGCCCACCTCCGGCCCGGCCCTGACCATCGCGGCGGATTGGTGAGGTCGCTCGTCGAAAAGGCGACGAAAAGGATTGCCCTTCCACCGCCTTCGGCGGTCCCCCTCCCCCGCTGACGCGCAGGAGGGTTGCTGGCCGCTGGCATGCTCGGCGGGGAGCCGCTAGCGTGCCGGCGGGCACATGGACATTTACCTCCCCATCGCCGGCCAGGCGGTCAACGCGCCGTTCATCATCGCGCTCGGCTTCCTGGTCGGCGTGCTGTCCGGCATGTTCGGCGTCGGCGGCGGTTTCCTGACGACCCCTTTGCTGATGTTCTACGGCATCCCGCCGACCGTCGCGGTGGCCTCGGCGACCACCCAGATCACCGGCGCCAGCGTTTCCGGCGCGCACGCGCACTGGCGGCGCGGCGGCGTCGATTTCCGCATGGCCGGGGTGATGATCGCCGGCGGGCTGGTGGGCTCGGTGCTCGGCGCGGTGCTGTTCACGGCGCTGCAGGCGAGCGGCCAGATCGACCTCATCATTGGCTTCCTCTACGTCCTGCTGCTGGGCGCGATCGGCGCCCTGATGCTCAAGGACGCGATGGTCGCATTGGGCTGGGTCAAGCCGGCCGAGACCAAGGTCCAGCCGCGCCACAACAAATGGGTCGCCTCGCTGCCCGGCCGCTGGCGGTTCTATGCGTCGGGCCTGTACATCTCGCCGCTGGCGCCGCTGGCGCTCGGCTTTGTCGCCGGCGTGCTCACCGTCCTGCTCGGCGTCGGCGGCGGCTTCATCCTGGTCCCGGCGATGATCTATCTGCTCGGCATGACGGCGCGGGTGGTGATCGGCACCAGCCTGGTGATGATCCTGGCGGTCAGCGCCGCGACGACCCTGGTCCACTCAATGACGACGCATGCGGTCGACATCGTGCTCGCCGGCCTGCTGCTGATCGGCGGCGTCATCGGCGCCCAATATGGGGCGCGGCTGACGACCAAGCTGAAGCCCGACGTGCTGCGGCTGGCGCTGGCGGTGATCATCCTGGCGGTGGCGATGCGCATGGCGCTCGGCCTCGCCTGGCGGCCGGACGAAATCTATACGGTGTTCTACCTGTGAGGCGGCGCGCCCTCCTGCTGGCGGCGCTGATGCCGGCCCTGCTCAGCGCCACCAAGCCGGTGCTGGTGCCCGACGTCTCCGCCCGCTCGATCGAAATCCGCTACAGCTTCAGCGGCGCGCAATTGCTGCTGTTCGGCGCCATCCTCTACCCCGGCGGGCGCCTGCCGAGCGAGCAGGCCCACATCGCCGTCGTCGTCAAGGGCCCGGTACAGCCGATCGTCGTGCGCGAGAAGCATCAGATCGCCGGCATCTGGATGAACGCCGACAGCCACCGCTTCCGCTCGGCGCCGAGCTTTTATGCGATCGCCACCTCCGAGCCGATCGCCAAGCTGGTCGACGAGCGCACGGCCGCCATCTACGAGCTCGGGCTCGACAATCTGCAATTGTCGCCGGGCGGCGGGGCGCTGCCCGAAACGGAGCGCCGGTTCGAGGCCGGCCTGCTCGACCTGCGCAAGCGGCAGGGGCTGTATGCCGAGCATCCCAAGGGCGTCGAGATCAGCGAGGGCGTGCTGTACCGGGCCCGCATCGCCATCCCCAGCCAGGTGCCGGTCGGCACCTATACGGCCGAGACGTTCCTGATCGCCGACAATCGCGTGCTGGCGGCGGCGACCCGGGAAATCGAGGTCGGCAAGTCGGGCTTCGAGCGCTACGTCGCTTTGGCGGCCCGGCGCCACGGCTTCTTCTACGGCCTCGCCGCCATGCTGATGTCGCTCGGCATGGGCTATGCCGCCGCCTGGGCCTTCGCCCGCCGCGGCTAGGCGTCTTCGCCCGAAGTAAGCCAAATCTTAACCGGCTTTCGATATGCCGTGCGCGATCAGTTTTCCAAAATGCGCAAAGGCGGCGTCAAGCATGAACGAGCAACCGAACCTGCAGCAGTTCGTCGACCATCTGTCGAGCTTCAGCGAAGAGACGGCCGCGACCGGCACCGCCGTGCCTTCCCCGGCGACCGGCGTTCCCGCCATCGGCACGGTCCAGGAGATCGCCGGCTCCGGCTCGCGCGTCGCCATGGACGCGGTCCAGCTCCACGCCTTGCTCGAGCACAAGGACCCGTCGATCGCCATGGCCGGCCAGGTCGGCAGCCAGGTCAAGATGAAAGTCGCCAACAGCTGGCTGATCGCCAACGTCCGCACCCTGCGCGCCGGCGATGACGACACGAGCGTGGTCGCCAATGTCGACTTCCTCGGCGAGGGCCAGAATGCGTCGGGCGGGCGGATGGTCAACTTCCGCCGCGGCGTCACCCGTTATCCGATCCCGGGCACCGTCATCTATCCGGTGACCACCGAGGACATGCGCGCCATCTTCGCCGCCGACGATTCGCCGCATATCGAGATCGGCACCGTCTATCCGACCGACGACATCCGCGGCGCGCTCTACGTCGACCCGATGCTGTCGAAGCATTTCGCGGTGCTGGGATCAACCGGCACCGGCAAGTCGACCAGCGTGTCGCTCATCCTCCACCGCATCTCGGAACTCAGCCCCGAGGGCCATATCGTCATGATCGACCCGCACGGCGAATATTCGGCGGCGTTCAAGGATTGCGGCGAACTGTTCAACGTCGACAACCTCCAGCTGCCCTACTGGCTGATGAATTTCGAGGAACATTGCGAAGTGTTCCTGACCACCGACGGCGCCGAGCGCCAGCGCGACGCCGACATCCTCGGCAAGTGCATCCTTTCCGCCCGGACCAAGGGCAAGAACCTCGAGCAGTACGGCAAGGTGACGGTCGATTCGCCGATCCCCTATCTGCTGACCGATCTGTCGGGCGTGCTGACGGCCGAAATGGGCAAGCTCGACCGCGCCGGCGACACCACGCCCTACCAGCGCCTCAAGAACAAGCTCGACGAGCTGCGCGCCGACCCGCGCTACACCTTCATGTTCTCGGGCATGCTGGTCAGCGATTCGATGGCGCCGTTCGTCGCCAAATTGTTCCGTCTGCCGGCCCACGGCAAGCCGATCTCGATCGTCGACGTCTCCGGCGTCCCGAGCGAGGTCACCAGCGTCGTCGTCTCGGTGCTCGCCCGCATGGTCTTCGACTATGCCATCTGGAGCCGGACCGAGGCGCAGCGGCCGCTTCTCCTGGTCTGCGAGGAGGCCCACCGCTACGTCCCCAAGGACGAGACCTCGGGCGGCCAGGCGGTGCGCAAGATCCTCGAGCGGATCGCCAAGGAAGGCCGCAAATATGGCGTGTCGCTGGGCCTGATCACGCAGCGCCCGTCCGATCTCGCCGAAGGCGTGCTGTCGCAGTGCGGCACGATCATCGCCATGCGTTTGAACAACGATCGAGATCAGGCCTGCGTGCGGGCCGCCATGCCGGAAGGCGCGCGCGGCTTCCTCGACGCCATTCCCGCGCTTCGCAACCGCGAGTGCATCGTCTGCGGCGAAGGCGTCGCCATCCCCATCCGGGTCCGCTTCGACGACCTCGAGCCGGAAAAGCGCCCGGCCTCGTCCGACCCCAGCTTCGCGGCCCTGTGGCGCGAAACCGGCGGCGAGGAAGGCATCATCCAGCGCACCATCAAGCGCTGGCGGGGCCACGGCCGCTGAGCCGCCGAGCGCCTAAAGTACGATTCCCGTTCCGATCCGAACGGGCAAAGCGAACAGATTTCGCCGCTGTAGGACAGGCAATTCGGTGAACCGAGGAACCTTTCCGCTTTCCCGAACGCTCCTGCGCGGGCTGCTCAACCGCAGAGGGACCAGGACATGCAATATTCGAAACTGATCGTGATCGCCGCCGGCTTCGCCGCGCTTGCCGCTTGCGGCGACAACAGCGCCGAGGACGATACGCTCAACGCCGACCTGAACACGATGGCGACGGATAATCTGATGCCGCCGGCCGAGGACGTGACCATCGACGCCAACAACGTCACGATCGTCGACAATAATGCGGCGGCCACCGACGCCAATCTGACCACCAACACCGCGAACACCACCAACGCCTACTGATTCCGGCGATTGCACGCCGCCGGAGCGGGGCGCCTGCGGGTCAGCGCGGGCGCCCTTTCCGTTGCGGGCAGTTGCCTGCCGCCATGCCCCCAGCATGGCGGAACGGTTGCTGCATTCCCTTCGCGCCGGGCCGATTGGGGTTCT
>JAKFFL010000110.1:0-1712 GCA_036675225.1 Sphingomonas sp.
CGAGGGCAAGGTCCGCATCGTCAAGGGCGGCCCGGCCGGGGTCCAGCAGGCGGCGATGCACTATCAGCAAGTGGCCGCACCGGCGCCGGCGCTCGCGCCCGCCGCCGCGCCCGTACCGGCGCCCGCCGCGCCCGAAGTCCCCAAGGGCCACATCGTCAAGTCGCCCATGGTCGGCACTTTCTACCGGGCGTCCGCGCCGGGGGCCAAGTCCTTCGTCGAAGTCGGCAGCCAGGTCAAGGAAGGCGAGACCGTCTGCATCATCGAGGCGATGAAGATCCTCAACGAGATCGAGACCGACAAGGCCGGCACCATCACCCAGATCCTGTGCGAGAACGGCCAGGCGGTCGAATACGGCCAACCCCTGTTCGTGATCGAGTGAGCATGTTCAAGAAGATCCTGGTCGCCAACCGCGGCGAGATTGCCTTGCGCATCCAGCGCGCCTGCAACGAGCTGGGCGTCAAGGCGGTGATGGTCTATTCCGAGGCCGACCGCGAAGCCAAGTACGTCAAGCTGGCGGACGAGGCGGTCTGCATCGGCCCGCCGCCGTCCGCGCAGAGCTACCTGAACATGCCCGCCATCATCTCGGCGGCCGAAGTCACCGACGCCGAGGCCATCCACCCGGGCTACGGCTTCCTGTCCGAGAACGCCGATTTCGCCGAGCGGGTGGAAAAGAGCGGCTTCCAGTTCATCGGCCCGACGCCGGACAACATCCGGATCATGGGCGACAAGGTCTCGGCCAAGCAGGCCATGATCAAGGCCGGCGTGCCCTGCGTGCCCGGCTCCGAAGGCGAGCTGCCGGACAGCCCGGTGGAGATCCGCCGCATCGCCAAGTCGGTCGGCTACCCGGTGATCATCAAGGCGGCGGGCGGCGGCGGCGGGCGCGGCATGCGCGTGGTGCACACCGAGGCGGCGCTGATCAACGCGGTGCAGATGACCAAGGCCGAGGCCGGCGCGGCGTTCGGCAATCCGGCCGTGTACATGGAGAAGTTCCTCCAGAACCCGCGCCACGTCGAGATCCAGATCCTGGCCGACAAGCACAAGAACGCCGTCTACCTGGGCGAGCGCGACTGCTCCATGCAGCGCCGCCACCAGAAGGTGATCGAGGAAGCGCCGGCGCCGGGCATCCCGCGCAAGCTGATCGAGAAGATCGGCGAGCGCTGCACCGCCGCCTGCCGCAAGATCGGCTACCGCGGCGCCGGCACCTTCGAGTTCCTGTACGAGAACGGCGAGTTCTACTTCATCGAGATGAACACCCGCGTGCAGGTGGAGCACCCGGTGACGGAGCTGATCAGCGGCGTCGACATCGTCAAGACGCAGATCCGCGTGGCGGCCGGCGAGAAGCTGCCGTTCAAGCAGAGCGACATCGTGCTGCGCGGCCACGCCATCGAGTGCCGCGTGAACGCCGAGGACCCGTACACCTTCGTGCCCTCGCCGGGCCGCATCACGCTGTGGCACGCCCCGGGCGGCCCCGGCGTGCGCGTCGACTCGCACGTCTACAACAACTACTTCGTGCCGCCCAACTACGACAGCATGATCGGCAAGATCATCGTCCACGGCGACACCCGCGAGCAGGCGCTGGCCCGCATGCGCGGCGCGCTCGGCGAGACGGTGGTGGAGGGCATCAAGACCAACATCCCGCTGCACCGCGAGCTGGTGGTGGACGCCAAGTTCATGGCCGGCGGCACCAACATCCACTACCTGGAAGAGTGGCT
>JAKFFL010000209.1:0-1703 GCA_036675225.1 Sphingomonas sp.
CCGGTTCTCGACCTCACCGCGGGCGCCGTAGACGTCCTCGTACAGGGTCCGAGCGTCGATCTGGCTCGCCGGCAGCGAGGTCACGATGAAGCGCGGGTTGGCGCCTTGTCCTGCGCCCTACAGTTAGCTGAGACACCGCCTTGTGCTTATGAAGGAGCGCGAGGAGGTGAGCATGACGGACACGACGGTACGGGGCGCTGGCCCGGCGGCGCGCGCCCATCACGCTGGCGGCGACGGGCCAGCGCCTGACAGGCGCCGGCGCATGTCGGCCAAGCGCAAGCAGAGCGCGGTGTTGCGGCTGTTGCGGGGCGAGGATCTGGAGCTGTTGTCGAGGGAACTCTCGGTGCCGGCGGCCGAGCTGAGCGCTTGGCGCGACGCCTTCCTGACTGCCGGCGAGGCGTCGTTGAAGACGCGGCCCGCCGACGGCCGCGACGCCGAGATTGGCCGCCTCAAGGCCAAGGTCGGGGACCTGACCATGGCCAACGAGCTGCTGGCGACCAAGATCGAGCATCTGGAGGCCGGGCGCCCTTTGGCACGGCGGAGGTCGAGACCATGAGCCGCCGGGCCTCGCCCTCCACCAGCCGAGCCTACGGCATCCTGCGGGTGGCCCGGCTCTGGGGCATATCGCGCGCGACGCTGTATCGACATCGCCGATGCGAGCAGCCGGGTTCCAGGCGACGGCCTGGTCCGGTCGGACCGATGCCGGACGAGGCGCTGGTCGAGGTGATCCGCGAGTTGCTCGCTGCGAGTCCCTTCCACGGCGAGGGCCATCGCAAGATCTGGGCGCGGCTGCGCTTCGCCGGCGTCCGCACCTCCAAACGCCGCGTCCTGCGGCTGATGCGCGCGCACGACCTGCTGGCGCCGAACCGGGTCGGTCGGCCGCACGGCCCGAAGGCCCACGACGGGACGATCCGCACGGAGCGGGTCGACGAGATGTGGGGCACCGACCTGACCTCGACCATGACCGGCGAGGGGCAGGCCTCGATTTTCGTCACGGTCGATCACTGCTCGACGGAATGCGTCGGCATCCACGCCGCGCGCCGGGCGACCCGCTTCGAGGCGCTCGAGCCGCTGCGCCAAGGTGTGCGCACCGCCTTCGGCGGCTTCGCCGGGGGCATCGCTGGCGGCCTGCAGCTCCGCCACGACCACGGAAGTCAGTTCGTCGCCGACGACTACCAGCGCGAGCTCGCCTTCCTCGGCATCGAGAGCTCGCCGGCTTTCGTGCGCGAGCCCGAGGGCAACGGCTGTGTCGAGCGCTTCATCCGGACCCTCAAGGAGAACCTGCTGTGGGTGCGCCGCTTCGACACCATCGAGGAGCTGCGCGTGGCGCTGCACCGGTTCCAGGAGATCTACAACCAAACCTGGATCGTCGAGCGCCATGGCTACCAGACCCCAGCGGCCATCAGAGCGGCGCAGCTTGCGCCGCCCCGCCGCCGCATAACCGGCAACGCGGTGTCTCGCAACTGTGGACCGCTACACCCGGTCCACGGCCCGGCAGCATCGGGGTCTTGCTCGAACACGTCGTGGTAATACAGGTAGCCCGAGGTCAGGGTGCGCGTGGCGCCGTCGGCGGTCGCGGCATCCGACCTGATCCTGGACCGGACCTCCCGGGTCGCAGCGTCGTCCTTGCGCGCGCGCCAGGAGATCTGCACGGCATGCACCGTCTGGGGCGTGAACGGCAGGTCCTCCATGTCGAACATATC
>JAKFFL010000114.1:0-1698 GCA_036675225.1 Sphingomonas sp.
GGGCCAACAGGCAAAGGATTGGACGCTTGGCGTTGGCGCTTCTTGACTATCTCGACTCGGTGAAGGCCCGCGATCCGGCGGCGCGCTCGCGCTGGGAGGTCTTGCTTTATCCGGGCGTCTGGGCGCTGGCTTTCCACCGCGTCGGCCATTGGCTGTACGGCGGCGAGCTCTATGTCCTGGCGCGGATGGTCAACCACCTGGCGCGCTTCCTGACCGCGATCGACATCCACCCCGGCGCCAGGATCGGCCGCAACTTCTTCATCGACCATGGCTTCACGGTCATCGGCGAAACCGCCGAAATCGGCGACGACGTCACCATCTACCAGAATGTCACCTTGGGCGGCACCAACCCGTCGACCGGGGTTGGCGGCAAGCGCCACCCGACCCTGAAGGACAATGTCGTCATTGGCTCCGGCGCACAGGTGCTGGGCCCGATCGAGGTCGGCGAAGGTGCGAAGATCGGCGCCAATGCCGTCGTCACCCGCGATGTCGCGCCCGGCGCGACGATGGTCGGCATTCCGGCCAGGCCGGTGCCGGTGGACAGCGTCCACTATAGCCCCGGCTTCATTCCCTATGGCACGCCGTGCGGCGAGGATTGCGACCCCGGCCGCGCCCGGCTGATGGAGCTGGAAGCCGAGATCGAGTTGCTGCGCATGGAGATTGCCCAGCTCAAGACGAGGCGCGCTCCAGCGCCAAAGGCCAAAAGCGCTTGAGCGTCATCGCGCCGTTCCCTGGGCGCAGGGACCGGCGCGCGCTGACCGCCTTCGATCGCCGCGAGCTGCGCCGCATCCTCGATTTGTACGGCCGAATGGTCGCCGCCGGCCATTGGCGCGATTATGCGATGCACTTCGGCACCGATGTCGCCAGCTTCGCCGCCTTCCGCCGCTCAGCCGACCGGCCCGAGGTGTGGATTCAAAAATGCCCCGAGCTGGCGCGCAAGCAGGGGGCGTATGCGTTGGTGTCGGAACATGGCGCGGTGCTCAAGCGGGGCCACGATTTGTCTTTGGTCCTGGCCCCGCTCGAGCGTCGGCTTATGCGGCTGGTGCGGGACTGACCGCCAGCGGTCGGTCGATCAGCGGCAGCTTCGCCTTCAGCCCGTCCGGAAGTCGCCGCACGACCATCACCCGCGCCTGGTGCCAGAAGGCCGACAGCAGGAGGAGCGACGAGCCGATCACCAGCGCGGTCAAGGCGACGTTCAATTCGACCGCGCCAAACTGCCGGAACAATTCGTTCAAGGCATAAAGCACATAGGCCAGTGCCGAGACCAGCAAGGCGCGGCGGTCGATGGCCAGCGCGGTCAGGCCGATGACGACATACAGCACGATCACCACCAGTCCCTCGCCGATGGTCGCGCTATTGTCGTTGAGGCCGAGCAAGGTGAAGACCGGATGGACGATCATCGGCGCCGCCAGCAGGTGGAGCCAGAAGGCAACGTCGCTGCGGCGGGTGACGCGGGCCGGATCGGACGAATCCCAGCGCATGGCGAACAGGAAGACGCCGACGCCGAGCAGCAGCATGACGCCGAGCAGCAGATCCTGATAAGGCTCAACCTCGCCCAGCATCGCGATCAGCAGGCCAAGCGCGATGGCGGCGACCGCAGCCGCGCCCGCGGCGACGGTGATCGGGACCCGGAACCGGTTCCAGTGAAGCCAGGCGGCGGCGGCGGCAATCGCGCCTGACGCCGAAGCGACGATCCCC
>JAKFFL010000025.1:0-10760 GCA_036675225.1 Sphingomonas sp.
GGGGCCTCGTCGCCGGCGCGGCGGTCCAGCTCGACGGTCAGCAACCCGCAACCTCCGGCCTTGGCCGCCGCCTCGACGTCGGCGCAGACCTCGTCGTCGAACACGGTCGCCTCGAACTGGCCGGACGGGTCGGACAGGCTGGCCATCATGTAGCGGCGGCCCTTGGCGGAGACGCGCCAGCGCACGCCTTCGACCAGGCCGGCCATCATCGCCGAGGTGCGCATGCCGTCGGTGACCTCGACCTCGCCCAGATCGGCATAGCTGCGCACCCGATGGGCGGCGAGCAAATGCTTGTGATGGTCGACGGGATGGGCGGAGAAATAGAAGCCGAACGCCTCGCGCTCGGCCGCCATGCGCTCCGCCAACGTCCATTGCGCGTCGCGCGGCAGCCGGATCGGTGCGATCCCCGCGGGAGATTCTCCGCCGAACAGGCCGTGCTGGCCGGTTTCCCGGGCGTCGGCGGCGCTGGCGGCATGCGCGAGGACGGTCTCGGCGGCGGCAAACACCGCGGGACGGTCGGCGGCGAGGCTGTCGAAGGCGCCGGCGCCGGCCAGGCTCTCGATCTGGCGGCGATTGAGGAGCCGCGGGTCGATGCGCTCGGCGAAATCGTCGAGCGACTGGAACGGCCCGCCCGTCTCGCGCTCCTCGACCAGCGACGCCATTGCCTTTTCGCCGACGCCTTTCAATGCGCCCAAGGCGTACCGGACGCTTAATCCCTTCGGGCCCTCCTCGACCGCGAAGTCGGCGCGGCTGGCGTTGACGTCTGGCGGCAGCAGCGCGACGCCGGCCCGGCGCATGTCCTCGGCGAACAAGGCCAATTTGTCGGTCTGCGCCATATCGAAGCTCATCGACGCGGCAAAGAACTCGGCGGGATGATGCGCCTTCAGCCAGGCGGTGTGATAGGCGACCAAAGCATAAGCGGCCGCATGGCTCTTGTTGAAACCATAGCCGGCGAACTTGTCGATCAAATCGAACAGTTCATTGGCCTTGGACGGGCCGATGTCGTTGCGCCCGCAGCCGTCGATGAAGCGCGCTCGCTGGGCATCCATCTCCGCCTGGATCTTCTTGCCCATGGCGCGGCGCAACAAATCGGCTTCACCCAGCGAGTAGCCGGCCAGCACCTGGGCCGCCTGCATCACCTGCTCCTGGTACACAAAGATGCCGTAGGTTTCCTCGAGCACCTCGGTGAGCATTGGATGCGGGTAAGCGAGCGGCACGCGGCCGTTCTTGCGGTCGCCGAACATGCCGATATTGTCCATCGGCCCGGGCCGGTAGAGCGAGACCAGGGCGATGATGTCGCCGAAGCCGGTCGGGCGGACGCTCGCCAGCGTGCGCCGCATGCCTTCGGACTCGAGCTGGAACACGCCGACCGTGTCGCCGCGCTGGAGCAAGTCGTAGACCGCCGGATCGTCCCAGGTCAAAGCCGTGAAATCGACCTCGACTCCGCGCTGGCCAAGCAGGCGCTGGCCTTCCTTCAACACCGACAAGGTTTTCAGGCCGAGGAAGTCGAATTTCACCAGCCCCGCCGCCTCGACATATTTCATGTCGAACTGGGTGACCGGCATGTCCGAGCGCGGGTCGCGGTAGAGCGGCACCAATTCCTGCAGCGGGCGGTCGCCAATGACGACCCCGGCGGCATGGGTCGAGGCGTGCCTCGGCAAACCTTCCAGCTTCATCGCCAGGTCAAACAGCCGCTTGACGCCCTTGTCGCCGCGATATTCGGAAATCAGCTCGGGCACGCCGGCCAGCGGCCCGCCGTCCTTGTCGCGGGCGCGGCCCAGGCTGCGCTCCAGCGTCCACTGGTCGGTCGGATGGTTGGGCACCAGCTTGGCCAGCCGGTCGACCTGGCCGTAGGGCATCTGCAGCACCCGGCCCGTGTCCTTGAGCACGGCGCGCGCCTTCAGCCGCCCGAAGGTAATGATCTGGGCGACCCTGTCGCGGCCGTATTTTTGCTGGACGTAGGTGATGACCTTGTCGCGGTGGGTTTCGCAGAAGTCGATGTCGAAGTCGGGCATCGACACGCGCTCGGGGTTCAGGAAGCGCTCGAACAGCAAGTTGAGCGCGATCGGGTCGAGGTCGGTGATGGTCAGCGCCCAGGCGACCACCGAGCCCGCCCCCGAGCCGCGGCCCGGCCCCACCGGTATGTCATTGGCCTTCGCCCACTGGATGAAATCGGCGACGATCAGGAAATAACCGGCGAACCCCATGCGGATAATGACGTCGAGCTCGAACTCCAGACGGTCGCGATAGATTTTGAACGGATCTCCCAAATCCGTTCGTGCTGAGCTTGTCGAAGCACTGTCTTGCTGTTGATTTTCTCCTGAGAAGGGCAGCCCTTCGACAACCTCAGGGCGAACGGCAATTAAAGCGTTTAGACGCTTCTCTAACCCCGCCCGCGCATCGCGGCGCAATTGCTCGTCCTCATCGTCGCCCAGCCGGGGCAGGATCGGCCGGCGGCTCGGCGCGGCGACGGCGCAGCGCAGGGCGATGACGGCGGTGTTGGCGATCGCCTCGGGCAGATCGGCGAACAAAGCCGTCATGTCCTCGCCACCTTTGAGCCACGCCTCGGGCGAGGAGGACGGCCGCTCGGTGGTTTCGACATAGGTCGAGTTGGCGATGCACAGCAACGCATCGTGCGCCGCGTGGAATTCGCGTTCGGCATATTGGGCCGGATTGGTCGCCACCAGCGGCAGGTCCATGGCGTAGGCCATGTCGATGAGCCGCGCCTCGGCGCCCTCCTCGACCGCGTCGCCCCGCCGGCTGAGCTCGACATAGAGGCAATCCGGGAACAGCGCCGCGAGCTTGTCCGCATAGGCCCGCGCCTTGCCATCCTGGCCTTGCGCCAGCAGGCGGGCGACGGCGCCCTCCCCGCCGGCGGTCAGCGCGATCAGGCCGCTGGCCGCGGGACCAAGCGCATCGAATGGCACATGCGGCTGCTCGTGGGCCGGCCGGTCGAGATGGGCGCTCGACACCAGTTTGCACAGATTGTCGTAGCCGGCCTCGTCCTTGGCCAGCAGCACCAGCCAATCGATCGCCCCCGCCGGGCCGATCTCCGGCGGCCGGGCGACGGCCAGCAAGGTGCCGATGATCGGCTGCACGCCCTCGGCCATCGCGGCGTCGCTGAACGGCATGACCGCATAGAGCCCGTTGCGATCGGTGAGCGCGATGGCCGGGAAGCCGAGCGTCTTCGCCAGTTTGGCGACCGCCTTGGGCTCGATCGCCCCTTCGAGCATGCTGAAGCTGGAAAAGACTCGAAGCGGGACGAACGGCGTAGGCGACATGGGCCGACTATGGGATGCGGGCGCCGCCGATGGAAGCGCGACCGACCACTTATCCCCAGTTTAGAACTTGCCGGCCGAAAGCAGCGCCTCGATGTCGCGGGCGATGTCTTCAGGCTTGGTCTGCGGCGCGTAGCGTTTCACCACCTTGCCCGAGCGGTCGACCAGGAACTTGGTGAAGTTCCACTTGATCGCTTCGGAGCCGAGCAAGCCGGGCGCTTCCTTCTTGAGGTGCCGGTAGACCGGCGCCGCGTTGGGCCCGTTGACGTCGATCTTGCCGAACAAGGGGAAGCTGACGTCATAGGTCAGCTTGCAGAAATTGGCGATTTCCTCAGCATTGCCGGGCTCCTGCGCGCCGAACTGGTTGCACGGGAAGCCGAGCACCTCGAACCCCTGGTCGGCAAAGCGGCGGTGCAGCGCTTCCAGCCCCTCATATTGCGGCGTGAAGCCGCATTTGGAGGCGACGTTGACCACCAGCAGCACCTTGCCCCGGTGCGCCGACAGATCGGTTTGCGAGCCGTCGGGCGCGGTGACGGGGATGGTGGTGATGTCGGTCATTCCAATACCCCTTCGTGCAGCCGGACGACGCGGTCCATCTTGGCGGCGATGCGCTCGTTGTGGGTGGCAACCAAAGCGGCGCTGCCTTCATTGCGGACCAGGCTCAGGAATTCGGCGAAGACGATGTCGGCGGTCTGCTCGTCGAGATTGCCGGTCGGCTCGTCGGCGAGCACCAAAGGCGGCCGGTTGGCGAGCGCCCGGGCGACGGCGACGCGTTGCTGCTCCCCGCCCGACAGCTTCGACGGGCGATGATCGAGGCGCTCGGCCAGCCCGAGCTTGCCGAGCAGCGCCTCAGCCCTCGCCCGGGCCGCCTCGATGTCGGCGCCGTGGATGATGTGCGGCAGCATGACGTTCTCGCGGGCGTCGAAGTCGGGCAGCAGATGGTGGAACTGATAGACGAAGCCGAGCGCGTCGCGTCTCAGCTTCGTGCGGCCATCGTCGTCGAGGCTGGCGGCTTCCTCGTCGAGCAATCGGATCGAGCCCTCGAAGCCCCCTTCGAGCAGGCCGACCGCCTGCAGCAAGGTCGACTTGCCCGAGCCGGACGGTCCGAGGAGGGCGACGATCTCGCCGCGCCGGACCGCCAGGTCGACCCCGCGCAGCACATGGATGGTGACGTCACCCTGGGTGAAGCTGCGCTTCAGGCCCAGTGTTTCCAGTATCGCCTCACTCATAGCGCAGCACCTGCACCGGGTCGGTGCTCGCCGCCTTCCACGCCGGATAGAGGGTGGCGAGGAAGGAGAGGATGAGCGCGATCAGCACGATCGCCAGCACCTCGAACGGGTCGGTCTTCGACGGCAGTTCGGTCAGGAAGCGGACCGACGGGTCCCAGAGGTTGGCGCCGGTGACGAACTGGATCGCCTCCACCACCCCCTGCCGGAAGAACAGGAACAAGGCGCCAAGGATGATGCCCAGCACGATTCCGAGCGAGCCGATAATGACTCCGACGGTGACGAACACTTTCATCAGCCCGCGCCGGCTGGCGCCCATCGTGCGCAATATGGCGATGTCGCGGGTCTTGGCGCGGACCAGCATGATCAGCGACGACAAGATGTTGAACACCGCCACCAGGATAATCAGCGAGAGGACGACGAACATGGCGATCCGCTCGATCTCCAGCGCTTCAAACAAAGCCGAGTTCATCTGCCGCCAGTCGGTGACGATGGCACGGCCCTGGATGAGCTTCTGCAGCGGCGCCAGGATGGCGGCGACATTGTCCGGGTCGGTGACCTGCACCTCGACCATGCCGACGTCGTCGCCCAGCATCAGCAGCGTCTGCGCATCTTCCATCGGCATGACGACGAAGGCATTGTCATAATCGTAGACGCCGACCTCGAAGATGGCGCCGACGCGATAGCTGACGATGCGCGGGACCGTGCCGATGACGGTCGAGCGGCCTTCCGGGCTGATCAGCGAGATTTCGCTGCCCGGAAAGGCGCCGAGCGCCTCGGCCAGCCGCGAGCCGATGGCGACATTGGCGCTGCCCGGCGTGATCGCGCGCATGTCGCCGGCCTTGACGTTCTCGTTCATCACCTTGTTGGCGCGCAGGTCCGCGAGCCGCAGGCCGCGGACCAGCACGCCCTCGACGCGGCCGTTGGCCGAGGCCATCAACGGCTGCTCGATCAGCGGCAGCGCGGAGGTGACGCCAGGCGTCTTGCGGGCGGCGACCGCAATCTCCTGCCAGCCGCCCAATCGGCCTTCATAGCCCTGGATGACGGCATGGCCGTTCAGGCCGACGATCTTGTCGAACAGCTCGGCGCGAAAGCCGTTCATCACGCTCATGACGATAATCAGCGCCGCGACTCCGAGCGCGACGGCGCCGAGGCTGATCGCGGCGACCAGGAAGATGAACCCCTCGCCCTTGCCGGGGAGCAAGTAGCGCTTGGCAATCATCCGCTCATAACGGTTGAGGATCATGCGCTTAACCTCGACAGCGCAGATTCAATCGAAAGTTCCTCGCGCTCGCCGGTGCGGCGGTTCTTGAGCTCGACGGTGCCGGCGGCGAGCCCGCGCGGGCCGACAATAAGCTGCCTGGGCAGCCCGATCAGGTCCATGGCGGTAAGCTTGGCCCCGCCCCGATCGTCGCGGTCATCGTACAGCACCTCGACACCGGCAGCCGTCAGCTTCGCATAAATGTCGTCGGCCGCCGCCACCGAAGCCGCGTCGTCGCCGCGCATGGTGACCAGGCCCACCGCCCACGGTGCCACGGCTTCGGGCCAGATGATGCCCGCATCGTCATGGCTGGCCTCGATGATGGCGCCGACCAGGCGCGAGACGCCGATGCCGTAGCTGCCCATTTCGGGGGCGATCATGGAGCCGTCCGGCCCGGAGACCTTGAGCCCCATGGATTCCGAATATTTGGTGCCGAAATAGAAGATGTGGCCGACCTCGATCCCGCGTCCGGTGCGGCGGCGGTCCTCCGGCAATTCGGACCAGCGTGCCTCGTCATGAGTCTCGTCGGTCGCCGCATAGGTGCCGCCGACCTCTTCGAACAGGCCGGCGAGCCCGGCTTCATCGCCATAGGCCAGGCCTTCGCGGTTCCAGTCCATCGCCTCGAAGGCGGCATCGTAGAACACTTCGCTCTCGCCAGTCGGGGCGAGGACAATGAATTCGTGGGACAAATCGCCGCCGATCGGGCCGCTGGCGGCCTTCATCGGCACCGCCTGGATGCCCATGCGCTGGAAGGTGCGCAAATAGGCCAGCAGCTGCGTGTAATAGCTCATCCGCGCCCCGGCCTCATCGAGGTCGAAGCTGTAGGCGTCCTTCATCAGGAACTCGCGGCCGCGCATGACGCCGAAGCGCGGGCGGACCTCGTCGCGGAACTTCCACTGGATATGGTACAGCGTGCGCGGCAGGTCGCGATAGCTCTTCATGTCGTCGCGGACGAGCGCGGTCAGCATTTCCTCGTTGGTCGGGCCGTAGAGCATCTCGCGATGGTGTCGGTCGCGGATGCGCAGCATTTCCGGCCCGTAGGCATCGTAACGCCCGCTTTCGCGCCACAAGTCCGCCGACTGGATGGTCGGCATCAGCATTTCCTGGGCGCCGGCGCGGTCCTGCTCCGCGCGCACGATTTGCTCGATCTTCTTCAAGACCCGGAAGCCGAGCGGCAGCCAGGCGTAGATGCCCGCCGCGGTCTGACGAACCAGGCCGGCGCGCAGCATCAATTTATGGCTGACGATCTGGGCATCGGCCGGGCTTTCCCTGAGGACCGGCAAAAAGGCTTGGGAGAGGCGCATGGCCGCGCTCTAGGCAAGCCCCGCGCGGCTGGCAATGCGAAGCGGGGTTGTTGCCACCATGTCACAGCGATTGCCGAAAAGCCGCGATCCAGGTCATTAAGCCGTGACAAGCGCCCGCCGGCCCGACTAGCCAGTGCTCTGCCGAGCGCCGGCTTGCCGGAGGTTCGGGGAGGATGACCGGCTCGATAAGGGCCGGCGCTTCAAGACTCCAAGGGGGCTGACGAGCAATCGTCACGCAGGACGCCCGGATCGCCTGACGGTCCGGGCGTTTGCTTTTCGAGGCCGCCGTTCAGGCCGGCTTGCGCGCCTTGGGCAGCACCAGCAGCAGCGTCTTGCCGGCGAAATCGATGGTCACCTGGTCGAAGCCGCGCAGCGCGTTCATGCCGAGGAGCAGCGCCGGCCGACGGTCGAGCCGAAGCTGGCGGAAGGTGTGGGCCTCGGCGAAGACGATGCCCAGGCCCTCCAGCCGGGCGCCGCCGATCTCCAGGCTTTCAACTCTCGCCAGTTCGCCGCGCAGCGCCGCGCCAGTGACGGAGATGAGGTCGATGGGGCCGGTCAGCTCCAGGGCGCCCCGGCGCTCGAGCCTGCGGCGCAGCGCCGCATTGCCGACAGTCAGTGCCGAGCCGGTGTCGATGACGACCGTGACCCGCTCCCCGTCGACCTCGGCGTCGGCGATCACCAGCCGCCCGTCGCGCCGGCGGGCGCGGACGAGGATGGCGCCCTCCTCGGCCGCCGCCGGCGCTTCGCCCGACAGGAGCGAAAGCGTGCCATTCGCGAAGTCGAAGATGACACGCTCCGATCGCAGCGAATCGATGCCGAGGATGCCGTCGGCGCCCATGTCGGCCGCTTCGAGCATCGGCGCGTTGATATGGCGCACCGCGCGGCGGCCGGTCCGCAGTTCGGGCAAGTAAGCCATGCGAACCTGGCTTCGACCCGTGGCGCTGTGCATCAGGGCGCCAGGCCGTTCGACGAGGCGGAGTTTGCGTGCCAACGCGCTCGACACCGACGTCCGGTCCGACCCGGTATCGACGAGGAAGCGGTAAGGGCCCGACGCGCCCACCCGGACCGGCACCGTCATCCGTTGATGCCCGTCGCCCACCATGGCCAGCTCGGCTGACCGATCGGCTGCCGGACCGGCATTCGGAGTCGTCACCACTTGGTAATGCGTCACTGGCGGCGGCGCGTCGGCGCCCGCGGCGGGGGCCACCAGCAGCATCCAGAGAGAAAGGGCGTTCATCGCATGTGCGGCCAGTCTATACCTCGCCGCGGCGACCGGCAAACGGGGTGGTAGCGGAGGAGGGACTTGAACCCCCGACACGCGGATTATGATTCCGCTGCTCTAACCAGCTGAGCTACTCCGCCCCAAGATCAGCGGCCTCGATGACCGCTAACCGTGACTTGAGGGCCGATGCGCCTGAAGGGACGCTCCGGAAGGCGGGCGATATAGGCAGGCCGGCGGCGCCGGTCAACGCGACCGGCGCCGTACATTATCGAGCGGAACCGCCGCGTTCCGGCCTCGTTGAGCGAAGCATATCTGGAGAGCTGTGAATGGAACCGCTGACCCCGCTCGATACCCTGTGCCGGATCATCCTGCGGGCGCGGGAATATGAGGCGCAAACTCCCACCAATTATGACGGTGACGAGACGGCGGACAATGTCGACGACACCGACGAGGAAACCCTGTCCGTGCTCGACGACGCCATCAACACCAGCGTCGAGGAAGAGCTGAAGGCCGTCCTCGACGATCTGGCCGAGGACCAACTGGCCGAGGTGCTGGCCTTCTGCTGGGTCGGCCAGGGCACCTACGATCCCACGGACTGGGACGAGGCGATGGACGAGGCGATGGCCGCGGCCAAGGACGGCGACGGGCCGATCGATGAATTGCTGGACATGCCGATGCTGGCCTCGGTGCTCGAATCGGGCCTCGCCGCCTTTGAAATCAACTGCGACGGCGTCGGCGACCTGACCTAGCCCCGGAATGGCCAGCCTTGCAGCCTCTCCCACGGCCCGCCCATGTAGCGGTGCAGGCCAAGCCCGGCGATCGCCAGCGGCCGCGGGCGAAAATCCCGTTCGAGCTGGGCGAGCAGCGCCCGCGCCTCCCGGGTCGACACCTTGTTCTGGATGGTGACATGCGGCCGCCAGCCGCCGCCGTCGTCCTGCGCCGACAGCATGCCGTGGAAACCCTCGGCCAGCGCTTCGCGGACGCGGTCGAGGTCGTCCGACACGATCCGGAAGGCAACGCCACCGCCAAGGTCCATCAGGCCGGCGATCGTGGCGCGCGGCGCTTTGGCCGACGCGGCCCGCGCCAGCCGGCGGTGCGCCTCCCCTTCCAGCGACGGCGGCAAGGAATGGAACAGGGTCAGATGCGCCGGCACGCGGTTGCGCTCGGCCGGATAATAAGCACGGCGCAGGCTATCGAGCCAGGCGAAGTCCTCCGCCCCCAGCTCCGCGGTCACGATCAGCGCGCCGGCCATGCGTCCCTGGCGACTATCGGCAGGTCGCAGAACCGCCGACGGCCGAGGCTGGCGACCAGGCGCCCGTCCTGGATCCGGGAATGGCGCCAGTCGAGGCGGCGCAGATGCTCGCCGATACCGGCCACTCCGCCTTCCGAGACGATGACGTAGGCCAGGCGCCCGCTGTCGCAGCCGGCCATCGCATCGACGCAGCTGCCGACTTCCTGCCCGTCAGCGACCACTTCCGCCTTCGCCAGCAAGGACACCGGAAACAGCGCCTCGCCGGGCCGGGCGTCGCTGGCCTCGGCCGCCGCCTGGCCGCCTTCCTCGACCTTCGCCTGCCGGCCGAGCCAGCGCCAGATGCCGAACAGGTTGAGCAGGGTCAGGACGATGTTGGTCCATAGCAGCGCCTGCTGGCCTGTCATCGCGGCCAGCGCCAGCCAGGCGAGCGAGCCGAACAGGAAGATGACGAAGCCGGTGCCGGTGATCCTGGCGCCGAGGTTGGAGGCGGTCAGTAGAGCGCCGCCGATGGTCGCAAGGGTCGCGACCCAGGTAAGCAAGTCAAGCATGGAGGCTGAATGTCTGACCGATGAGGTGGTTGCGGGCGCGGAGTAAATCCGCGCCGTCGGTCCTGTCGCCCTGCGGGCGCAGGCCGTCCGATTTTCGCAATCTCTTCGCCCAGGCTCCCGTTTGCTGGCGCAAACGCTCCCTTGGTCTCGGTAGCTCAGATTTCCACCTGGCTGCCGAGTTCGATGACCCGGTTGGTGGGCAGCTTGAAGAATTCCATCGCGCTTTCGGCGTTGCGCAGCATCCAGGCGAACAGCCGCTCGCGCCAGACCGGCATGCCCGGCCGCGCCGATGGCAGCAGGGTCTGGCGGGCAAGGAAGAAGCTGGTGTCCATCATCTTGCACTGGGGGCCGATGCCTTTGACCGCGGCCAGCGCATTGGGCACGTTGATTTCCTCCATGAAGCCGTAGCGCAGGATCACCCGGAAGAATCCGGCGCCATAATCCTTGGTCTCCGCCCGCCGCTCCTCCATTACGAACGGCACGTCCTCGATGCGGACGGTCAGCAGCATCACCCGCTCGTGCAGCACCTTGTTATGCTTCAGATTGTGCAGCAGCGCGTGCGGCACGCCGGACATCGACGTGGTCATGAACACGGCCGTGCCAGGCACTCGGGCGGCGCTGGTCGAGGCCGACTTGATGAACACCTCGATCGGCAGCGCCGCCTCGTTC
>JAKFFL010000013.1:0-1683 GCA_036675225.1 Sphingomonas sp.
GGACGGCGTCGAAAAATACACCACCGAGATCGTCGCCGAGCAGATGCAGTTGCTCGGCAGCCGCGAAGGCATGGGCGGCGCAGACGCCGGCGACAGCGGCTACGGCGAAGGCGGTGGCGGTGGCGGTGGCGGTGGCGGCGAGCGCAGCGCCCGCCCGGCAACCCCCCGCACACCGCCGGCCGGCCGGGCCGCGCCGCAGAAGTCGGCCACCGGCTTCGACGACATGGACGACGATATTCCGTTCTGACCGCGAGGCCCGGGCGCATGGCCCCGGCACCGAGCCCGCCGTTCTTGCGAACTGCGGGCTCTTTGCTTTTTGAGCCGTGGGCGAAAGCATCCGACATCGTGCGGCCCGCCAGCGCCAGCGCCGCCACGCGGCAGACGGCACACTGCCGGCATGCAGGAGCGACCTGGGGACGGCGATGACGAGCGCGGCGAAGGCCTGGTCGCCTGCCTGTGCGCCGACTGGTGCGGCAGTTGCCGCGAGTACCGCGATACCTTCGAGCAGGTGGCGAGAGACCGGCCCGGTTGGCGCTTCGTGTGGATCGACATCGAGGACGAGAGCGACGCGCTGGCCGCCTTCGACCTGGACATCGAAAACTTCCCCACCGTGCTGATCGCCCGCGGCGGTGAACTGCGATTTCTCGGCACCATGCTGCCGCATGCCGCGACCCTGATGCGCACCGTGGACGCGGCGCAGCGCGCCGGCCTCCAGACTCCGGCGCCGGTTCAGGCGGAGCGGCTGGTCGCACGGGTCCGGGCGATCGGCAGGACGGTCGTCTGACCACTCTCGGCTGATCCCGCTCGGCGGGAAGGATCCCCCGGAAAACGGGCGCGGAACGGGGCCGCCGCCCTTCGACCCCCGATTCAGGGCGGTCCCCGGGCATTCGGCTTGCTCCTGGTCTGGCACTCCGCCCCGGACCTTTCCAACTCGTCAAGCCGACATGAAACACGACGTCGTTGCCGTCATTTCCGACCACCATGCCGTACTCGACTGGTTGATGGAGCGCGTCGCGGAAGCCAGCCCGAGCCCCGCCCGACGGGTGCTGTTCGACGAATTCGCCAAGGCGCTGGGCGGGCATTTGCGGGCCATCGATGAAGCGGTCATCCCGGCGCTGCGTGCCGGCGGATGGCGCAACGTGTCGTCCTCGCTGCTGGTGGGCCATGTCGACATCAAGCATCGCCTCGGCGAGTTGCTCACCCTGCGCTT
Source organism: Sphingomonas sp. (assembly GCA_036675225.1). Lineage (GTDB taxonomy): Bacteria > Pseudomonadota > Alphaproteobacteria > Sphingomonadales > Sphingomonadaceae > Sphingomicrobium. The sequence continues at coordinate 1,211 of JAKFFL010000013.1, forward strand.
GTCGAGCCGCGCCCACGACGACGCCCTCGCGACCCTGGCCGTGCATCTGCAGGCACAGCAGCAACGCGAGGCCAGCCAACTGCTGCCCCTGTTGCAAGGAGCGCTGAACGACTGGCAGCGCGCCCAGCTCGGCGCCGAGGTCCAGGACCACCTGAGCCGCGTGATCGGCGAGCGGCCGAGCGGCTTCGCCGATTCGGAACCCGCGTCCTCGCTGCTCGAAGAGGCCAAGCTGGTGCTCGGGAGTTTTCCCACATTGCAGTAGGCAGCGGGCGCCACCGCCCGCCGCGCCCGTCTGCCCTCCCGCAGCGGTAACAGCCATGATTCCCAAGCCGCCGTAGCTCCCGCGCACCGAGCGGTGATATGCGGCAGGAAAACCGTGCTTAATCCGGCGCAAGCACGAGGCACATCGGGGAGCATTGCCGTCCTTGGTCGAAGTCCTCAGGAAGAACATGCGCCGTTTCTCACTCCTGCTC
>JAKFFL010000014.1:0-1661 GCA_036675225.1 Sphingomonas sp.
GCGAGTTCCGGCAGCCGTTCCTCCGGCGCCGGGGCCAGCGCCGACATTGACCACGCATCCTCGTCACTCGGCTGCGGCGCCAGCCGCGCCCAGTCGATGGTCCGCCCATCGAGTCTTGGCGGCGTCCCGGTCTTGAGCCGGCCCTGGGCCAGGCCCCATTCACGCAATTGCGCGGCGAGCGCGACCGACGCCTTCTCCCCCGTTCGCCCGCCGGCGAACCGTTCCATGCCGCAGAACAAAGCGGCATCGAGGAACGTCCCGGTGGCGATCACCACCGCCCGGGCGACAATGTGCTCGCCATCGACGACGACGCCCGCCACCCGGCCATTCTTCACGACCAGTTCGGTCGCTTCGCCAATGACCAGGCTGACGCCGGTCTCGTCGAGCAGGCCGCGCACGGTGCGCCGATACGAATCGCGGTCGGCCTGGAGCCTAGGGCCCCAGACGGCCGGACCCTTGCTGCGGTTGAGCATGCGGCGGTGGATCGCGGCGCGGTCGGCGGCACGGGCCATCAGCCCGTCGAAAACATCGAGCTCTCGCACCAGATGCCCCTTGCCGACCCCGCCGATCGACGGGTTGCAGCTCATCTGGCCGACATCCTCGGCGCGGAAGCTGATCAGGCCGGTGCGGGCGCCGCGGCGGGTCGCCGCCGCCGCCGCTTCACAGCCGGCATGACCGCCGCCAATGACCAGGACATCGAACATCGCACGCCCTTAGCGACAAATGGCGTTCAGCGGAACATCGCCAGTGTTCCACGTGAAACATCGTAACAAAGCCCATCGTTTTTCAATCACTTACCCAGGCAGAACCGTCCAAACAGCGCGTCCAGCACGTCGTCCAACCCGGCTCGGCCGCTCAATCGATCGAACGCCGACCGCGCCTGGCGCAGGGCTTCGGCGGTGCTGACCAGATCGGCGCCCCCCACACCGGCAAGGGCCGCCTCGGCCTCTTCCAGTTCCTCGGCCTGGCGCCGGTTGAGTGCGACTTCGCCCTCGGCCGGAAGCAACCCCGCCGCCGCCGTTGCGATTCGACCGGCCAGATCGCCGAGCCCGGCGCCGGTCATTGCAGACACAGGCAGCGACCCGTCGGGGACGACCGCGCGCTCCGGCCGGTCGGCCTGGGCGTGGATTCGCACCAGTCGCGGATGCGGCGGCGCCTTGCCCGGCGCCCCCAGCCACAGGAGCACATCGGCCCGCTCGACCTGACCTTGGGCGCGGGTGACGCCGATCGCCTCGACGACATCGTCGCTCGCCCGCAGACCGGCGGTATCGACCAGCAAGATCGGCACGCCGCTGATCGCCAGCGGCACCTCGATCGAATCGCGGGTGGTGCCAGGGATGGCAGTGACAATGGCCCTGTCGTTTTCAGTCAAGGCATTGACCAGGCTCGACTTTCCTGCATTTGGCGGTCCCGCCACGACCACCCGCACACCGTCCTTCAATGGCTCGGCGCGCGGCCGCGCCAGCCACGCGCGCAATTCGCCGGCCAGCGCATCGGCCTCGCTCGCCAACACCGTCGCATCGGTCTCGGTCTCATCCTCGTCGCCGACATAATCGATCGCGGCCTCGGCGCGCGCCGACAACTCGACCAGCCGCTGCCGCCAGGCCTCGATCTGCCGTCTTAGGCCGCCGTCGGCCATCAGCAACGCGGCGCGGCGCTGG
>JAKFFL010000068.1:0-1654 GCA_036675225.1 Sphingomonas sp.
GGCATCCGACCCGCGCGCGCTGGCCGGCGCCCCGGATCGCGGCCGGATCTCGGTCTATGCGCAAGGCGGCGATTATCACAAGACGGTCAAGAAGGCGCTTAAGGCGCTCGGCCGCTGGCTGCACGAGCGGTTCGGGGGCGAATTGAAGGTGTTCGTGGATACTGCGCCGGTGATGGAAAAGCCGCTCGCCGCCGCCGCCGGCATCGGCTGGCAGGGCAAGCACACCAACCTGCTCAGCCGCGAACATGGCAATTGGCTGTTCCTCGGCATCATCTACACCAGCCTGGAGCTTCAGCCGGACGCGCCCGCCGATGCCGGCATGCATTGCGGCAGCTGCACCGCCTGCATCGCCGCCTGCCCGACCGGCGCCATCACCGGCCCGCACCGGATCGATGCCCGGGCCTGCATCTCATACCTGACCATCGAGCATCACGGGCCGATCCCGGAGCGATACCGCGAGGCCATCGGCAACCGCATCTACGGCTGCGACGATTGCCTGGCTGCCTGTCCGTGGAACCGCTTCGCCGAGGCCGCCGCCGCCAACCGCGCCTTCCTGCCTCGCGCCGAGCTGGCGGCGCCGCATCTGGCGGACCTGCTGCAGTTGGACGATCCGGCGTTCCGCGAGATGTTTTCGGGCTCGCCGATCAAGCGCATCGGCCGCAACCGCTTCATTCGCAATTGCCTGGTCGCGGCGGGCAACAGTGGCGATGCGACGCTGGCCGATTCGGTCGCGGCTTGCCTTGACGATCCCGATCCGGTCGTCGCCGAGGCCGCGACCTGGGCGCTGCGCCGGCTAGCGGGCCAGCAGGGCCAGGCAGTCGTCGAGGCCGAGGTCGACGCCTGACGGCCGGCGGGCCTCGGCGAAGCTGACCCGGTCGACGCCCCGGCCCTGCTCGGGCGGGTAAAGGTAGGCGTCGAGCACGCAGCCGTTCTCGCTCCATTGCAGCTTTGTGCCGGCGCCCTCGCGGACCTGGAAGCTGGGCTGGCCGAAACGCTGGCCGAGCTCGCTGGCGGTGAGGCCGATGAGCGCCCCGCTCGGCCGCTCGACCGGACCGGGCCCTGGAGCCGGCTGCTGGGCCACGCGCGGGGCGCAGGCGGCGAGCATTGCAAAGGCGGCGAGAAGTAAGAGGCGGCGCATGGTGGGTTCATGCCGGCTGCCACGCTTGCGGGCAAGCGGGCAGGCAGCTAGTCGCCCCGCGACCTTCCCATGCCGACAGGATTCTTCATGACCGCACCCCGCCTCGACGTGCTGACGATCGGCAATGCCATCGTCGACGTCATCGCCGACGCCGATGACCGCTTCCTCGAGGAGCAGGGGCTGACCAAGGGCATGATGCGGCTGATCGACGATCGGGAGGCCGACAGGCTCTATGCGGCGATGCGGCCGGGGCGCGAGCTTTCCGGCGGGTCGGCGGGCAATACCGCTGCAGGGCTGGCTGCGCTGGGCTGCAAGGCCGGCTTCATAGGCCAGGTCGCCGACGATCAGCTGGGCGCCATCTACCAGCATGACATCGAAAGCCTGGGCGTCGATTTCATCGTGCCGGCCCGCGCCGACGTCGGCGCCACCGCCCGCAGCCTGATCCTGGTCACCCCCGACGCCCAGCGGACGATGAACACCTTCCTCGGCGCCGCCCAGATGCTCGACAAGTCCGAC
>JAKFFL010000104.1:0-10538 GCA_036675225.1 Sphingomonas sp.
GGATCGATTTTGGTGTGTTAAGACCATAAAACAGCTAGGGCGCTGCCGCAACCGCGGCAACGCCCCTTCGACCAACGTCCGCTGCCTGTCTACCAGAAGAAGCCGTGGATCACGTCTTCCACCTGGCCGGTGTAGATATTCACTAACAAGGCATCGTTCCAGTAGCGAACCCAGCGGTACGGGCCATAGGCCGGCGGCAGGCGATAGTGCCACGGATCGTTAAGCCAATAGCTGGACCTGTAAAAACCGGCGTTGAGGAACGATCCGACCGACCAGCGGCGATAATTCCAGCCGAACGGATCGGAATAGAAGCCGATCCGGAAAACGGACCGGTTGCGGTCACGGTAGCGGCGCCAGTCGTAGCGGCGGTCGCCCCGCCAATGGTTGTTCGACCAGCGGGTGTAATTGCCATCGCGGTAATCGCGTCGGTTGCGGTCGCGGTCGCGAAAGGCGCCGCGGTCCCGCGAGCCTTGTTGGGTCGCCTGGGGTGTCGTGTCGGGGATGGTCCGCACCCGCCGCTCGCGCTCCCGCCAGTTGGTCTGCGCCTGGCCGCTGGCGCTATCGCGCTGAGTGCGGCGCACGGTGCCGGCATTGGCATCGCCGCCTGGCGCGGCAGCGGCAGCGGCCGGCCGCACGCGCTGCTGGCGCTGCTCCTGAATATATTGGCGGACGGGTCCGGCCGCCTGCTGCTGGCTGGCCTGGCCGCGCTCCGGGCGCTGGGCTGCGGACGCGCGCTGCTCGCGGTTTTCCGGGCCGCGGCGTTCGGAGGCGCGCTCCGAAGCGCGCTGCGAGCGGCTTTCGCTGCTGGCGGCGCGCTGCGGCCGGGTTTCGGACTGCTCGGAAGACGCGCTCCGATCATGGCGCGAACCGCGGTTGTCGTCGCTGGCGGCAATCGCCGGCGCCGCCGCGGTCGCCAGCAAAAGGAGGAAGGACAATTTACGCATGGGATGACTCCAAGACGGCCCCCTATTCACTGCCCTGGTTTCTGAACCTCGCCATCTGAGCCGTTGCTGAACCGTGACGATCCCGTCCGTTCATCCTTTGGTTCGCCCGCGCTCATCGCCATCGAGGCCCGCGCGATGGCCTTGCGGATCCGCGGCCCGGCGCCGCACCGGCAGATGTTGGGCAAGGCGGCGATCTCCGCCTCGCTGGGCCGCGGGCTGGCCGTCAGCAGGGCGGCGATGGCCATGATCATGCCCGGATCGCAATAGCCGCATTGGCTGACCTGTTCGGCAGCCCACGCCTGCTGGACCGGATGGGCGCGGCCGCTCGACAGCCCCTCGATGGTGACCACGTCGGCGCCTTCGAGCGCGCCAATGGCGGTGGCGCAGCTGAGCGTCGCCCGGCCATCGACAATGACCGTGCAGGCACCGCAATCGTGGCTGTCGCAGCCATATTTGGCGCCGGTCAGATTGGCGGCGTCGCGCAGCGCCCACAACAAGGGGGTCGCGGAGTCGAGATGGAAGCGCACCGCTTCCCCGTTCACCGTCATGCTGGTCACCAGCGGGACCTAACTTGCCCTTGGCTTCCTGCAAAGCCATCATGCGCCGGTCATGGGATCGATCCGCACCGGCCTTGGCGCCATCGGCATGGACGAACGGGGTGGCGGTGGGGCAACGCCAATCGTCTTCCTGCACGGCGTCGGATCCGACAAAAGCGTGTGGCGGCCACAGCTCGCCCACTTCGGAGAATCCCGCCGGGCCATCGCGCTCGACTATCCGGGCTATGGCGACAGCGATTTTTTGGCCGGAGCCAGCCGCGACGATTTCGCCAGGGCCATGCTGGCGGCCATGGACGCGCTTGGTGTCGGGCGCGCGCATGTCTGCGGCCTGTCGCTCGGAGGGGTGATCGCCATCGCCATGCATGCCCTTGCCGCCGACCGTTGCGCGTCACTGATCCTGGCCGACACCTTCGCCATTCACCCCGACGGTCCGGGAATCCACCAGCGCTCCGTCGCCGCCAGCCAGGCCATGGCCATGCGGGCGCTGGCCGAGGCCCGGGTCGACATGCTGGTCGGCAGTGCCGCGACCGCCGAACTTCGCGCCGAGGTCGTCATGACCATGGCCGCGATCGACCCCGAATCCTATCGCATCGGGGCCGAGGCGGTGTGGCTGGCCGATCAGGAGCAGCGCGCCGCCGCCATCGATGTACCGGCGCTGGTGCTGTGCGGCGAGGAGGATCGGATCACGCCGCCCGCCTTGTCAACGCAATTGGCGGCGCTCATCCCGGGCGCGGGCCTGCAGCTCATCGCCGGCGCCGGCCATTTGGCCAATGCCGAGCAGCCGGCCGCATTCAACGCCGCGATCGACCGGTTCCTGGCCGAAGCGGAGCGGAAATTTCCTTAGTTAAAAGCACTTTAACCATCCGCTTAAAGCATATCTTGGCCTTGCCTTGCGAAAAGCGGGGCGATGTTCAAGATCGTCCTTGTCCCGTTTGCCGCCGCGCTTGCGCTGACGCCAGTGCCGGCCGCCGCGCAAGCCGCGGCCATGACCGTAGGCACCGCCTTTTTCAGCGCAGGTAAGACCGAGGCCATACTGGGCGGCCAGAGCAAGCTGGCGGCGATCATGGCGCAGCAGTCGGGCCAGCCGCTGACGCCGCAGCCGGCGGGCTATGCGTCGGCCTATGGCGCGCCGGTCATGCAGGCGCGGATGCCGGTCTATCGGCCGGCGATCGCCATGGACCGCCCGGACGTGTTCAATTCGGTGGCGCTGCCAATCGGCCGGACGTCGATCGAGCGGCGCTGGCGCAAGGTCGCCAACGGCGCCATCGGCGCTACCTCGGCGGCTTATGCGTCGCGCCTGTCGGACCGATCGCCGATCGAGAAACTGGAAGCGGTCAATGCTTATGTGAACGCCCGCGTGCGCTTCACCGACGACGCCCGCCAATATGGAACAGGCGATTACTGGACCACGGCCGCCGACACGCTGCGCCGCGGACGAGGCGATTGCGAGGATTATGCGATCGCCAAGCTGCAGTTGCTGCGCCGCGCCGGCTTTGCCGACAAGGATTTGTACCTGGTGATCCTGCGCGACGCACTACGCCGCGCCGACCATGCGGTGCTGGTGGCTCGCGCCGATGGCCGCCTGCTGGTGCTCGACAATGGCACCAACCGGCTGATCGATTCGTACAACATGCCGGACTATCGCCCGATCATCACCTTTTCCGGCAATCGGGCCTGGACCCACGGCTATCGCCGCGAGCCGCCGCCGATGGTGGTTGCATCCAATGAGTCCGCGGCACCGGCCCTGACCATGGCCGCCGCGAGCGTCGCGCGGGTCGCGCCTTCCGTTCTGTCGAACTAGCGCTCGCGCAGCGCTTCGCTGCGGGCTTTCAACACGGGCTTCAGCAAATAGCGCAGAACGCTCTTGCGGCCAGTGATGATCTGCGTGTCAGTGATCATGCCCGGGGTGATCGGAAGGCGGCGCGCGCCCGTTTGCAGGAAGCTCCGGTCGGTCTCGACGATGACCGTGAAATAGGGCTGCTTCTCGACCTCGTCGTAGATCGAATCCGCCGACACCTGGACGACCTTGCCGTCGAGGCCGCCATAGGTCGAGAAGTCATAGGCGGTGACCTTGACCAGCGCCTTGTCGCCGACCTTGATGAAGGCGATGTCGCTCGGCCTTACCCGGGTCTCGACCAACAATTTGTCGCCGAGCGGGACCACTTCCATCACTTTCTCGCCGGCCTGGACGAAGCCGCCGATGGTGGTCACCTGAACGTCGTTGACGACGCCGTCGACCGGGGAGCGCAGCTCCAGTCGGCCGAGCGGGCCACGGCCGCCCAGGGATTGTTCGTTGACGGAAATCTTCTGCTCGACCTGGCTGCGCTCGTTGAGCGCTTCCTGGCGGAACTCGAAATTGGCCTCGCTTGCCTGGCTTTGCGCCTCGCGAATGGCGGCCGCCGCGCGCCCCGCCTGCTCGGTGGCGCCGGCGATCCGGCCCTGCAGGTCGACGACCTCGCGGCGGGCATCGAGCAGCTCGGTTTGCGGAACGATGTTCTTGGCCGCCAGCGGCGCGAGCATCTGCACCCGCTGCTGGGCGAGCGACAGGCTGCTGCGCAGGCTGCTGACCGTCGCCTGGGCCTCCGCCATTTCGCGGCGGTGCTGCTCGGCCGATGCATTGAGCGCGGCGACGCGGCTGCCCAGCGCCTGGCGGCGCACGGCGCTGAGCGTCGCCTCGGCGCCATCCAGGGACTGCGAAGGGGTGCCGAGGCCCTCCGACGCAAGGCGAGCCGAGCGCGCTTCCAGCGCCTCGGTCTCCGCCTGGATCTGGCGGCTTTGCGGATTGTCGAGGCGCGCCAGCAACTGGCCCTTCTTCACCTGCTGGCCGGAGCGGACCATCAGCTCCGATATCGTCGCCGCCTCGGTCGCCTGGATCAGCTGGACCTTGCTCGACGGGATGACCTTGCCCTGTCCGGCCGTGACCTCGTCGACGTGCGCCAGCATTGCCCAGACCAGGAAAACGAAAAAGCCGATCGCCGAATAGACGATGATCCGCTGCGAACCGGTGAGCGGCTGACGATGCCGGGGCAAAGTCGGGAGGAAGGAAAGTGACGCCATGGGTACAAGCCTAGCCGATCAGCGCGAGGCAATCACGCGGGTTGGTGCGTCTGCCTCATTTTGGGCCGGAGACGTCGGCGGCGCCTGACGCTGGGCGATGCTCCGCGCCGCCGACCCGGCTTCGTTCGGCAGGGGGATATTGAGCGTCCAGCCCTTCGACGTATCGAGCAATCCGCCAACATCGTTGGGCGCGCGGTTGAGCTGCGTGCCGTCGGTAATCGGCCCGGCAAGCAGGGGCCGGCCGTTTTCTGTCGTCAGCGCCGCGAGGTTCAGCGCGGGCCGCAGCGACGCCGGGTCATTCGGCTCGCCGCGATACCGGCCCGAGAAGGCCGCCGGCTGCCCCCAGGCCCCGGGCCAGCGGTAGAAGATATGCGCGCCAAGCTTGCTGATCTTGGTCAGCATCGGCGCCCAGGACGGAGCGACATAATCGGCATGGTAATGCGTCGCCGCACCAACCGATCGCTCGACGTAGCCGGCCAGCGCAGCGCGGGCGATCTGTTCGGCTACCTTCCACGCGGCCGCTTCGGGCCGGCGGGTCAGCGATCCGTCGCAGACGAAAGTGAACTGGCAGACCGGCGTCGAATTATGCTGGTAGACGACCCCGCACACCGATTTCGGGAAGGCCGGGTGGCGCATGCGGTTGAGAACGACCTGGGCGACCGCGCGGCGGCCTTCGACGGGCTCGAAGCCCGCCTCATAATAGACCGCCTGGGTCAGACACAGCAGCGCCCGGCGCTGGTCGAGGGTCTCGCCAGCGGGAATGACGAAGGCGCGGGCGGCAACCACCGGCGCCGCGCTGAACGGCATGGCGGCGTTGATAACCTTGGCCCGGTCACCGACCGCCGCGACCTTGTTCGCCTGGTCGCCCGACGTCGCTTGCAGCAGGGCCGCAGCCCGAGCCGCGGCAACTGGCTGGCTGTCCGCCGCCGATGCCGGCCGCACCAGCGTGCTGACCGTCAGCGCCGAGGCGCCGGCAATAACGAGGCCCGAGCCCGAAAGCAGCATGGCGCGCCCGCGCGCGGCTTCGAGCCAGCTCATTTGGAGGCCTCCTTCGCAACCTTGCCGAGCGCGCCAAGGACCTGGTCACGCGGCCCGTCGGCGAATATCCGCCCGCCATCGATGACGATCAGCCGGTCGACGATCGACAGCATCTGATGGCGATGCGTCGAGACGATCAAAGTCTGGTCCTTGGCCAGCGCATCGCGCAGATGCTCGATGAAATAGTTCTCGGTCTGCGTGTCCATCGCGCCGGTCGGCTCATCGAGGAACAGCAGCTTGCTGGGGCTGACCAGGGCGCGGGCCAGGACCAACAAGGATTTCTGCCCGCCCGAAAGGCGCGAACCGCGCTCGCCGACCGGAAGGTCGAAGCCGGCGGCATCGCGCGACAGGAAGATGTCGGCACCCGAACGGACGACGGCATCGATCAGCTGCGCATCGTCGGCGGCCGCCGCGCCGAGCATCAGATTGTCGCGCACGGTGCCGCTGAACAATTCCGAATCCTGGCCGACATAGCGGAACGAATCGCGGACCTGGTGCGGATGAAACTGGCGGCTGTCGAGCCCGTCGATGGTCATGACGCCGTCGGTCGGTGCGTAGAGGCCGCACAGCAGGCGGCCGAGCGTCGACTTGCCGGAGGCGACGCGGCCGATGATGCCGATCCGCTCGCCCGGCGCGATTTTCAGATTGAGGTCCGAAAGCGCGTCGTTGGCGGAGCCGGGATAACGGAAGTCGACGTGCGCCAGCTCGATCTTGCCGGCACGGATTTCGGGAACGATGCTGCGCGCGGCGGCGTGGCGCTCATCCTGCTCCTCCATGAGCGTCTGGAGCGAATCCATGGTCGTGAAGGCCTGGCGGGCCCGGGTGATAAGGAAGGCGAACTGGCCGACCGGCGCCATGGCGCGCCCGGCGAGCATGACGATGGCGATGATCGCGCCCATCGACATATTGCCTTCGTTGAACTGGTAGAAGCCGCCGATGAGCAGGCCGACGCTCATCATCTGCTGCGAGAAGGACGCGAGGTTCACGGCAACCGCGGTCAGCCGCCGCATTTCCTCCTGGGTCGCCGCCGACATCGACGAATAGCGACGCCACCGGCCCAGCATCTGCCCTTCGGCGCGGGCCGCCTTCAATGTCTCGATGCCGCCGATCGCCTCGACCAGCACCGAATGCTGGAGGCTGGAATCGGCCTGTGCGTCGAGGGCCGCGCGGCCCATCGACCGGCGCAGGCTTAAGCCGGCGGCGACCATCAAGATAATGCCAACGATCGGCACCAGGACCAGCCAGCCGCCGAGCACGGTGATTAGGATCAGGAACAGGAACAGGAAGCTGATGTCGACCAGCAGGACGACGGTCGTCGAGGCGAAGAAATCGCGAACCAGCTCATATTCCGAGACGCGCTTGGCAAGCGCGCCGGTGCTGCCCTGGCGCGCGGCCATCGGCAGGTTCATGACCTTTTCGAACAGTTTCTGGCTGAGCTTGTCGTCCAGCGAACGGCCGATTTCATCGACCAGGCGCGATCGCGCCAGCCGCAAGGCGAAATCCAGCGCCAGCGCCAGGCCGACGCCAATGGCCAATACCCAAAGCGTCGGGATCGCCTTGTTGGGAATGACCCGGTCGTAGACGTTCATCGTGAACAGCGGCACCGCCAGCGCCAGCAGGTTGACGACCAAGGCGGCGAGGATGACCGGCCAGAATTCCTTGCGGACCTTCCAGGCCTCGGACCAGAACCAGTGCTTGCGGCGAGCCTCGTCCCAGGGACGCTCGGAAGCGCGCTCCCGGGTCGGGTCGGCTTCGACGAAAATCGCCCGGCCGGTGAACGCCGGCTCAATGTCCCGGAGCGCGACCCACATCGGTTCGGCGATGCCGGGCGCGAACAGCAGGCCGTCGCCGGCACGGGTTTCGAGCAGCACCGCCGCGCGCTCGTCCTCGAGCTCGAGGATCGCCGGCAATTTCTGCAGCGGCCAGCCCTTGAGGCGGCGGCTGACCGGTAGCCCACGCATCCCGACCTGCTCGAGCGCGGGCTCGATCTGGTGGAACGGCAGCAGGCCGTGGTCCGATAAAGCAAGCCCCGCGCGGAGGAGGACCGGCGAAGAGGGCCGGTCGGCCTGCCGCGCGAGGAAAGCCAGGCAATCGAGGACGGGATCGACTTCGCGCGATGCAGCGCCGTCAAGCCAAGACATGAAACTCACGAGCCCGTCCCCACTTCCTTATTGCATCCCGCTCGGCGCCGCCGGATCGGTCGGCGGAACGTCGGCCGGCGGCGCCGCGCTGACCGGGACCATCGGAGCGGTCGAGGCCATCGATGCCGGCGGGCCCATCGCCGGCTGCGGCATGCTCGATTCGAGCAGGTCGGTAGCGGGGATCGGGTTGACGCGATAGCGGACGCGCTCGTCGCTATAGGCCTCGGTCGGCATGGCGACGCCGAGCGCCTCGATCAGGCGGTTGGTCGATGCGAGCACGCGATATTGCGCATAGACCTTGGCGAGACGGGCGGTTTCGACCTGCGCCTGCACGTTCTGGCGGGTGTTCTGCGCGTCGAGCACGTCGAGCAGCGAGCGGCGGCCGACATTGAACTGTTCGCGGTAAGACAGCAGCAGATCGTCCGCGATGCGGCTCTGCGTCTCCAGCTCCCCGACCAGCCTGCCCTGGTTCTGCAGGCGGCTCCAGGCCGAACGGACGTCCTCCTCGGCTTCGCGCGTCATCTGGAACAGACGCGCATGCGCCTCGTCGGCGCGGCGCTGCTGCTCGCGGATGTTCGCTTCCTTGATGCCGCCGTTATAGAGGTTCCAGCGCATCACCAGATTGCCCTGGAGATCAGTCGTTTTTCCTGAGAAGCCGTCGACGTCATGGCCAATGCGGGCGCGGCCTTCCGCGTTGAGCCGGGGTGCGGCCTCCGATTTCGCCGCGCGAATCAACTCGCGCGCCGCGCTGAGGTCGGCAATGGCTTCCTGCACCCGCGGGTTGTTATCGCGGGCGAGCGCCTCCGCATTGGGCAGCCCCGCCGGCATGACCTGCGAGAGGTCGGGCGGCATGGTGACGCTGTCGATCGGGAGACCCGTCAGCGTCTGAAAGGCGATCGCTGCCGTTTCCTGGTCCTCACGCGCTTCCGTCACACGGGCACGCGCGGCCTGGAGGCGCTCCTCCGCCTGCTGCTGATCGGCAATGCTGATCGATCCGCGCGAAACGCCTTCACGCAGGTCGCCGGCGAGACGCTCGTGAAAGGTCGCATTGTCCTCGGCGATGGCGACGAGCCGCTGCTGAAGCAGATAGTCGATGTAGTTACGCGCGACGTTGAGAGCGATGAACTCACTCCGCTCCTCGATACGCGCCGCGGCTCCGTCGGTGCGGGCGGCCTGGCGGCGGATCTCCGCATTGCGCCCGCCGGCATCGAGCAGGAGCTGATCCAGGACGATCTCGCCCTCGACCGGCTTCAGCAGCTCGTCCGCGAGGCCAATGTCGCGGCGGGTCGGGTTGCGGAGATTGCGAAGGCCGGCGGACAAGCGGAGATCGAGGCGCGGACGCCATTGACCCTTCGCCTGCTCCAGCTCCTCGAACGTCGCTTCCTTGTTGTGAACCGCCTGCCGGATCTCGGGATTGCTGTTCAGAGCAGTCTGAACCGCTTCCCTGAGATCGACCGCGTAAGCCGGTGCAGCGCCGAGCATCAGCGCCCCCGGCAGTGAGATCATCCAGTGCGTCCGTATCATGTCTTCCCCTCTTACGGTCACGTGGGGAAGGCTCGCAGCCAGGCTGCGCCCCCCCGGTTGCTTTCAGTCGCTACGCCGGCTGAACCGCATCGTGATGAAGCACTGCGGCTTCCATCATGAATGCGGGTCCATGTGACAATCCGGCGAAATGTCCGCTGTCCCAACCCGAAACGGCGGCCCCCTGAGCGCTTGCCAGCCCTTCGGTTGCGGAATTTCCGCCACCGTTAACCGCGTTTCCGTCGGGCAAGGCAGCGAGCAGCGCGTCGATATCGGGTCCGCTGCCGCCGCCATTCAGCGCATCCGCGAGCACCTTCCCGACCGAGGCATCGCCCTTTGCGGAAGACTCGCCATCGACCGATTCGCTCTTTCCGACGAGCGCGTTGAGCGCCTCCGCCGACGGCATCACGATCCCCGCTGCGGGGGCCGGAGCATGGGCGGCCGGTGCATCGGCCTGATCGGGAACGCCCGAATCCGCTGGAGCGGTGTCCTGGCCGGCGCCAGTGTCGAGCGAAGCCGTTTCGCCCAGGTCGCTATGCGAAGTCCGGGCAACGTCGCTCGGCTGCCCCGCTTCGTCATCTGCGCTCGAAGCGTCACCGCCGAACAGCGCCGAATTGCTCTCCGCTTCCGGCGGTATCGCAACCTTGCCCACGATGGCGTTGCCCGCGCTCTGGGAATCCAGCGACAGCGAAGCGTATCCGTCATCCGACTTCAGCGGTTCCGCCTCGGCGGGAAGCGCAGCAAGTCCGGCTGCGGCAGCCACTGCGGCAAAGACCGTCGCGTTGGTCGTTGCGGACGATTGACCCTCGGACGTCCGGAACGTGGCAAGACTGCTCGGGTTCGCGTCCACCGTCACAGACAGGGTCTGGACGCTCGTCACGTCTCCGTCCTGATCCATGGCCTGCACCTGAAATGCGAGGTTCAGATCCGGCGAAACCGTCGTTGTCGTGTAATCGAGCGAAGTAAAGCGGACGCCCTGCCCGGTTCCGCCGACCCCTTCGATCTCGACCCAGTTGAACTGGCTCATGGTGGTGGGATCGAGCACAGTGGACGAGCCGGTCACGGCGATCGTCTGGACCTCCGTTTCGCCGGTGACGTCATTGTGGAACGTGACCTTGATGGTCAGCGATCCGTTGATCATGTCGTTATGCAGCACTGCTGAGCTGACGAGATTTGCGTTCTCGCTCGAGGCCTGGTTGCCGGCCTGGCCGACGCTATGGAACTCGATTGTAAAGCTTTCGCCATTGCCGACGAACTGGTTGCTGACGCCGAAGCCAGGG
>JAKFFL010000027.1:0-1622 GCA_036675225.1 Sphingomonas sp.
GGCTGCGCTGACCCGCGAGTACGCGGTCGAGTTCAACCTCGAAGGCAATCCGTTCGCGCCGCCGCGTCCCGGCTATCCGGGCTTCACCGAGTTGTGCGCACGGGTGCGGCCGGCGCAGGCGACCCTGGTTCCCGACGGCGATGGCCAGCTCACCTCGGACCATGGTTTCGATTTTTCCGGCGACAGCCGGGCACTGCATGCGCACGTCGACGCACTGAAGGCGCTCGGTTGCCGGGTCAGCCTGTTCGTCGATGCCGGCGAGCCGCTGATCGAGCAGGCTGCCGCGGTCGGCGCCGACCGCATCGAGCTGTACACCGGCCCGTACGCGGCGGCGCATGCCGCGGGCGATCCGCGCGCGGCGCTGGCGTTGTGTGCCGACAGCGCGCGACGGGCCCGGGCGGTCGGCTTGGGGGTGAATGCCGGCCACGACTTGAGCCAGGACAACCTGGGCACCTTCGTGGCCGGTGTAGCCGGCCTGCTCGAGGTCTCGATCGGCCACGCCCTGATCAGCGAATCGCTGTACGCCGGGCTCGATGCCACCGTGCGCCGTTACCTCGCGATCCTGGCGCCCAGGCAGTAACCGGATCTCGCCGCGCGCGTCACTCGTTCTGGACGAAGGCGATCCGGTCCATCTGCGCATTCCTGGCCGCGGCCAGCACCTTGGCGACCACGCCATAGTCGGCGTCGGCACTGGCGTCGATCTGCAGCAATGGTCGGCTCGCCGGATGCCGTTGCACCTCGACCGACATCAGGCTTTGCAGTGCCGATAGCGGCTGTGCGGCTTCGTTCCAGTAGGCCTGTCCGGAGGCATCGATGCGCAGGCGGATCGGTTCGGTCGGCGCGGAATCTGGGCCGGGCTGCGGCAGGTTGAGCTCGATCCGGTGCGACAGGGTCGGCGCGGCGATCATGAAGATCACCAGCAGCACCAGCATCACGTCGACCAACGGGGTGATGTTGATGTCGGCGAGGGCACGGTCTTGCGAGGTCGCGGAGTAAGCCATGGCCAATCTCCTCGGTTGCGGATACGCGCAACCCGACGCTACGCCTGCGCGCGACCACCCCGCAAGTGCGGCACAAAAAAACGCCGCCCGGAGGCGGCGTTCAAACGACTGTTGGTAAGCGTTGTGCGGTGTGTCCTGGCTTACTGCGGCTGGACGAAGCCGATCTTCTGCATGTCCGCGTTCTTGGCCGAAGCCAGGACCTTGGCGAGCACGCCGTAGTCGGCGTCCGGACTGGTATCGATCTCGAGCGTCGGCTGGTTGGTCGGATCGCGCTGGACCTCGACCTCCATCAGGCTCTGCAAGGCCGAGACCGGCTGCGCGGCCTCGTTCCAGTAGACCTGGCCGGCGGCGTCGATGCGCAGCTTGATCGGTTCCGGCGGCTCCTTGGTCTGAGGCGGCGGATTGGTCGACTTCTGCGGCAGGTCGATCTCGATCGGGTAGGACAGGGTCGGCGCGGTCACCATGAAGATGATCAGCAGCACCAGCATCACGTCGACAAGCGGCGTGACGTTGATGTCGGCCATCGGGCCGCCGCCGGAGTTGGAAGCAAATGCCATTGTCGTGATTCTCCGATTACAGCTGCCGGTTACTGCGGCCGTTCTTTCTCGGCGACGAAGCCGA
>JAKFFL010000189.1:0-10358 GCA_036675225.1 Sphingomonas sp.
GCCGAGCTGAAGAATGTCTTCACCGAGACGAGCGTGGTGGTCATCACCCGCAATCTCGGCCTGTCGGTCGCGCAATCGACCGACTTGAGGCTGAAGATGCGCGACGCCGGAGCCCAGTTCAAGGTCGCGAAGAACCGGCTTGCCAAGATCGCGCTCGAGGGCACGCAATATGGATCGATCAGCGATTTGCTGACCGGCCCGACCGCGCTTGCCACCTCGATCGACCCTGTCGCGGCCGCCAAGGTCGCGGTGGCGTTCGCCAAGACCAACGATCGTCTCGAGATCGTCGGCGGGGCGATGGGCGACACCCTGCTGGATGTCGCCGGGATCAAGGCACTGGCCGAGCTGCCGTCGCTCGACGAATTGCGGGCAAAGATCGTGGGCCTCATCCAGGCGCCCGCGACCAAGATCGCCCGCACCGTCGCCGAGCCTGGCGGGCAGCTGGCCCGAGTGTTCGGGGCTTATGCCGCGCAGGCAGCCTAGTTTTTCACGTTTTCACAACGCACGACATGGGGCGAGGCCCCGCAAAGGAGCAATACAATGGCTGACATCACCAAGCTGGTCGACCAGCTTTCCGAACTGACCGTCCTGGAGGCGGCCGACCTCGCCAAGGCGCTGGAAGAGAAGTGGGGCGTTTCCGCCGCCGCCGCGGTTGCCGCCGCGCCGGCCGCCGCCGCCGCCGCTGGCCCGGCCGCCGAGGAGCAGACCGAATTCGACGTCATCCTGACCGGCGACGGTGGCAAGAAGATCAACGTCATCAAGGAAGTCCGCGCCATCACCCAGCTTGGCCTGGGCGAAGCCAAGGCCCTGGTCGAGGGCGCGCCCAAGCCCATCAAGGAAGGGGTCAACAAGGCCGAAGCCGAGAAGATCAAGGCGCAGATCGAAGCCGCCGGCGGCACGGTCGAGCTGAAATAGCTTCCGACACGCTTTCGCGGGTGTCTTGAAGCGCCCGTGGATGGGAAGGGCGGCCTGGCAACAGGTCGCCCTTTTCTTATCCCGGCTCACGGGGGGTGGACGCGGCGGCCTTAGCCCTTAACATCGCGCGAGAGATGAGAACACGGATCGAACGCACCCTGGCGGGGCTGGCCGCCATCATCGGCTGGGCGGGGCTCGTGCTGCAATTCTGGCTGATCGTCCGGGCGATGGGCGTCGCCGACGGCGCCTGGCGGTTCCTGGGCTTCTTTACCATCCTCGCCAATATCGGCACCGCTCTCGTCGCTACCGCGGTGGCGACCGGCGGCCGCGGCCTGCTGGCTCGGCCCAAGGCGAAATTGCTGGCGGCGACCTCGATCGCGGTGGTCGGCCTGGTCTATTCATTGTGGCTGCGCTCGACCTGGGACCCGCAGGGACTGCAGAAACTGGCGAACCATGCGCTGCACGACGCCGTGCCGCTGCTGTTCGTCGGCATGTGGCTGGCGGGCCTCCACGAGCAATTGAAATGGCGCGACATCCTGTGGGCGGTGGTGCCGCCCCTGCTCTACTGCGTTTATGCGCTGGCGAGGGGCGCGGCCGACGGCTTCTACGCTTACTGGTTCCTCAACCCGGCCATCCAGACCGAGGCGCAGATGCTGTCGAGCATCGCCGTGCTGCTGGCGGCGGTGGCGGTCATCGCCGCCGTGCTGGTCACTATCGATCACTGGATCGACGACGTGAAAGACGATGTTCCGCCACCCGGCAACAGCATTGTCGGCGAGGCCGGCCGCCAGAGCTTCCCGGCTAGCGACCCGCCGGCCTGGACGCTGGGGCGCGAGCCAAAGCGCTAGCCGGCCCGCGCTCGCCCGCGCTGCGCTTCGCCGGCCGCTCACTCCGCGCTCCGCAAAGCGATTCCTGCTTTGGAAGCGAATTCCGCTCGGGAACCATTTGTTAGTGCTGGCGGGCGCAAAGTTCGCGCCCACTACCGCCGGATCAACTTATGGCTGAAGCCGCATCAGTCACCACCTTCGTCATGGGAGCGCGCCTCCCGTGGCCCGACGACGCGCCCGTGCTGGCCGAGCAGGGGCCGTTCGAGGCCGCGGTAGTCCACGATGGGGGCGGTCGGCATGATTGCGCCATTCGGCGGATTTCGGCGCTCGGGGCGACGCTGCGCGGCAGGTTCGAACATGCGCCCGGCGATGAAGTCGCGGTCGAGCTGGCGACTGGCCATCGCCACGCGGCGGCAATCGAGTGGGTCGAGGGCGGCGAGGCCGGCATCCGTTTTCTTCAGCCGGTCGACGTGCTGGCGCTAATCAACCGCAAACTGGTTAGCCAGACCGCCGAGCGCCGCGCCATGCCGCGCGTCGAGCTGCGATGCGCTGCCTTCGTCAAGAAAGGCGAGGATTTTTTACCGGTCATGCTGCGCAACATTTCGGCCGGCGGGCTGCAAGTCGAAGGCGATGGATTGCCGCCGCAAGGGACCTTCGTCGCGCTCTTCATCGATGGCATCAACGTGCCACCGGGCGAAATCGCCTGGCGCAAGGACAAGCTGGCGGGGATCGAGCTGCTCGAGGATCTGAGCTGGAGCTCGATCATGCCGTGGGTGCGGGAGCAGGTGCGGGCGGGGGTATAGCAGGAGCGTGAGTGCTCCCCGCGCAACACTCTCAGATTCCTTACATTATGGCGAATTTCTCACCGACTGGCGGCGTGGTTCGATGGTAAAGTGCCGGCGGGCGGCATGTTCGCCTGTGGAGGGGAAGACCGATGGAATTCGAGGTCGAGCGTAACCCGAAACTGCAATTGCTGGTGCTGCTATTGACGGTCCTCGTCGTCGGCGGCGGGATCGCCTGGGCAATGTCGGCGGCTTAGGGGCTGCACCCCAGGTCGAAATGGCCGTCACGGGAGTGAATCCCGTGACGTCAGTCGGGTTCGGCTGTGCCGACCCGCTGGCCGGCCTCGGCCGGCTCTACGCGCTACTCAGGCGGCGCTTCGCGCCGGCTTCGCTGCGCTCGGCGGCTCAGGTGCTGACAAAAGAGTCCAGCACCCTCTTTCGGCCCGCATGTTCGAAATCGATTTCGAGCTTATTGCCTTCGATGGCGGCGATGGTGCCGTAGCCGAACTTGCTGTGGAAGACGCGCTGGCCGAGCGCGAGGTCGTCGCGGCCCTTGTTACTGAGGCTGACGGCGCTGGCTTTGACGTCGATCGGGGGGCGGGCGTAGGCGTTTTGCCATTGGCCCCGCGAAGGCAAACCCTCACCCCTCTCTCTCCCGCCCGCGGGAGAGGGGGAAGATGCGCGCTGCCAACCGGGGCCGCGGCTGGGGCGGGCGACGTGGGCGAAGGGGTCGGCGCGTTCGGACCATTGCGCGCGCCACAGGCTCTCGCCGCCGGTCATGGTGGTTTCCTGCTCGATATGGGCCTCGGGAAGCTCGGCGACGAAGCGGCTTGGGATCGAGCTGGTCCACTGGCCATAGATGCGCCGGTTGGCGGCGTGGAGGATGGTCGCCGAGCGCCGTGCACGGGTGATGGCGACATAGCCCAGGCGGCGCTCTTCCTCGAGGCTGGCGAGGCCGCCTTCGTCGAGCGAGCGCTGCGACGGGAAGACACCTTCCTCCCAGCCGGCCAGAAATATGTTGGGGAATTCGAGCCCTTTCGCGGCATGGATGGTCATGATGGTGACCTTGTCGCCGGCTTTGGCGCTGTCATTGTCCATCACTAGGCTGACATGCTCGAGGAAGGCGGAGAGGCTTTCATACTCTTCCATGGCGCGCGCAAGCTCGGCGAGGTTTTCCAGCCTGCCGGCGCTCTCGGCCGAGCGGTCGGCCTGGAGCATGGCCGTGTAGCCGCTTTCGTCGAGCATGATGCGGGCGAGCTCGGGGTGGGTGAGCTCGTTCGCCATCTGCCGCCAGCGGGCGAGATCACCGACGAAGCGGCCGAGGCTGCGGCGCGCCTGCGGGGTCAGTTCGTCGCTGTCGAGCATCGACGCGGCGGCGAGGAGGAGGGGCTGCTGCTGGGCGCGGGCGAGGCGGTGAATGGTGGCGACCGCCTTGTCGCCGAGGCCGCGCTTGGGAGTGTTGACGATCCGCTCGAAGGCCAAATCGTCGGCGGGCGACTGGATCAGGCGCAAATAGGCCAGGGCATCGCGGATTTCGGCGCGCTCGTAGAAGCGGTAGCCGCCGACAATCTGGTAATTGAGGCCGATGGCGATGAACCGATCCTCGAACTCGCGGGTCTGGAACTGGGCGCGGACCAAGATGGCGGTGTCGTCCAGCGACGTACCGCGAGCCTGCAGCCGCTCGATCTCCTCGCCGACCCGGCGCGCTTCCTCGGGGCCGTCCCATACGCCGATGACCCGGACCTTGTCGCCCGCGGCCTGCTCGGTCCACAAAGTCTTGCCGAGGCGGCCGGCATTGTGGGCGATGAGGCCGGTGGCGGCGGCGAGGATGTGCGGGGTCGAGCGGTAATTCTGCTCGAGCCTTATGACGGTGGCGCCGGGAAAGTCCTTTTCGAAGCGCAATATGTTGGCGACCTCGGCGCCGCGCCAGGAATAGATCGACTGGTCGTCGTCGCCGACGCAGCACAGGTTGCGGCGCGGCTCGGCAAGCAGTTTCAGCCAGTCGTACTGGGCGGCGTTGGTGTCCTGATATTCGTCGACGAGGATATAGAGGAAGCGGGCGCGATAGGCTTCGAGCACGTCGGCGTGGGTGCGCAAGATCACCAGCATGTGGAGCAAGAGGTCGCCGAAGTCGCAGGCGTTGAGAGTTTTCAGCCGCGCCTGGTAGGCGACGTAAAGCTCCTGGCCGCGGCCGTTGGCGAAAGCCTCGGATTCGGCGGCATCGATCTCGGCCGGCGTCCAGCCGCGGTTCTTCCAGCGGTCGATAAGCCCGGCGAGCTGGCGCGCCGGCCACCGCTTCTCGTCGAGGTTGGCGGCGGCAATCAGCTGCTTCATCACCCGCAACTGGTCGTCGGTGTCGAGGATGGTGAAATTGGACTGCAGTCCGACCAGCTCGGCATGGCTGCGCAGCATTTTGGCGCCGGTGGCGTGGAAGGTACCGAGCCACGGCATGCCTTCGATCGCCCCGCCCGAGATCGCCGAAACGCGCTCCTTCATCTCGCGCGCCGCCTTGTTGGTGAAGGTGACGGCGAGGATCTGGCTCGGCCAGGCCTTGCGGGTGGCGATCAGATGGGCGAGCCGGGCGGTCAGCGCCGCCGTCTTGCCGGTGCCGGCGCCGGCGAGGACCAGCACCGGCCCGTCGGTGGTCAGCACCGCCTGGCGCTGCGGCGGGTTGAGGCCGGATAGATAGGCCGGTTCGGGCGTCAGGGCGGGGGATTCGGACACCCGAGCGAGGTAAGGCCGGGAGAACGGAACGGCAACCGCGGCAGCGACTCGCCGCGGCCAAGTTCGTTTCGGTTCAGTTACACCCGATATCCCCGTTATCCACAGGCTCGGGCCTGCATTTTCCGCTTGGCGCGACTCGGAAACCTCGTCCACCTTCCAATTGTGATCGGGACGGAAGTCCCCGCCTCCCCAGACAGCCGGCAACGGCAAGACGGTGCGGCAGGCGACAGAAGGACCGATCTCCGCCGGCAGGCGATGGAACGAGGTTCGAAGCAGAACTGCCCGCAAGGGCGATGACGCGGCGAACGGAGCTCCGGACCAGTCGGCAAGAGGCGCCGGAAGAGCTGGTGGCTCCTTGTACGAAGGCGGTTTCCCCCCCAGGGAGACAAGGCCGCGTGGAAGGGACCCAGCCCAAGAAGGGCCGCGGAACATCGATGGTCGCGAAAGCCTTCGGGCCAAGCGGAGGGGAATTGGGGGGCGAGGCTCTTTCGGGAGCCAGACCGAACAAGGAACCGGGTCTTCGGACCGCCGCGATGGAAAGCGACGCCTGAGCTGGTGCGCCAGGATCGAGGACGGGTAATCGGGCCTTCGGGTTCGGTAACCAAGGTTGCGAACACCGGCAGATCCTTCGCTCGGCGCAGTGGGGCCTGGCAGCAATGCCGGGCCCCATTTCTCTTTGAGGCAATGCCAGCCAATTCCAATCCGTCTTCACCGCATGGCGGACGGCCGTCCAATTTCCGGTGAAACAAGTCTGACTTCGTGCGTTTGACGCTGCAGATGGCATTCGGGCTGTCAGAGCGGGCACGAAAGAGAGACCATCCGTGCTTGCGCTCGCCGCCGCCGCCTTGGCCGCCGCCTCCCCAACCCCCTTGCTCGAAGCCTCGACACCCTGGTGGGAGAGAATCACCGTCACCGTCGACGGCGAAGGCACCCAGCAATCGTGTAAATATCAGTCGAGCCTGTCGCCCACGGGTGCGGAAACCTGTGACCAGGAAATGGCCGCAAGCGTCCAGCCGGCCCGCAGCAAGGCGCCGTCCGGAGTTTATTCGAAGCTGACTTTCGAGCGCCGCTTCAGCCCCGGCGAGAAGCTCGATTCGGGCCGCCTGCAAACCGGCGATACGCTGCTTGCCCATCAGGTCATGTTCCTGACCATCGGCAATGACGGGTCGATCGACAGCTGCCGCGTGGTCGGCACCTCGGGCGATTTGCGGCCGGCCTATGGCTGCGCGGAAGCAAAGTCCGAGCAGTTCCGCATGCCGGCGATCAGCGGGGAGGCGGCCCCGAGCCAGGCGTTTATGACCATCCTCGTCTATGGCCACCAGGAACAGATCGCCTAGGCCCGGCCGGCGTTCAAACGAGCAGGCGGCCGGCGAGCAACGGGCCGAGCTTCCTGGAGCTGCCGTCGAACAGGCCGACCTGGCCGGTGAACTCCTTCGGGTTGTGGAAGGTGCCGAAGACCATGTCCCACAAAGGCAAATCGGAATAATTGCGAGCGTGGACTCCGCGCTCATGGTGGCAGCTGTGGCTTTCCGGGCGCTGGATGATGTAGCCCAGCCATTGCGGCGTCTTGATGTTGGCGTGCTGGAACAGTCCGAAGAAGGTCGCCATCATGTTGATGACGATCGCCGCTTCGGCGCTGACCCCGAAGCCCAGCACCAAGGCCAGGCTGCCGACGAAGGTGAAGGCGAGCGTGTCGAGCGGGTGGAAATAGAGCGCGCCCCAGATGTCGACCCGCTCGGCGCTATGGTGCATCTGGTGGAACCAGCGCCACAGGAACGGGTGCTCATGCATCGTCCGGTGCCAGGCATAGATGCCCAGCTCCAGCGCCAGGAAGCCGCCGAGGATCTGCGCCCATAACGGGAGCGTGTCGGCGGCGAGAAGGCGGTGCTGCCCGAGCCAGCCATCCCAGAACAAGGGCGCATAGGTCGACAGCGCCAGATAGAGCAAAGCGAAAGCCGCGCCCTTCAGCCGCCAGTTGGTGACGGCCGGAAAACGGCGCCCGCGCGACACCAGCTCGAGCAAGGCGAAGCCGGCGAATAGGCCGACGGCGACATAATGGTATAGGCCGATCATTCGATATCCCCCGAAATTTGTCTGTCTGGATCGGGGCCCCAACTATGGCCGGACGCGGTTCGCCTCTAGCAGCTTTGCGGTCGTTTTTCGCGAGCCATGAAAAACCCTCGTGATCATGATAGCTTAGCGGCGGGTTTCGAGCGGGAGTCGGAACGATGGTCGAGCGGCTGGTCGATAAAAGTGGACCCGCGGTGCAGTTGGACGCCGGCGCCCAGACCAAGGGCGAGCGGACGCGCGAGCGCATCCTCGACGTTGCCTATGACAGCATCGTCCAGAAAGGCTTCGCCGCCACCTCGATCGAGGAATTGGTCGAGGCCGGCGGCATCACCAAGAGCGGCTTCTTCTATCATTTCCGCGACAAGAACGACCTCGCCCGGCAGCTGTTCGACCGTTTCATGACCGAGGACGAGGGCATCATCGACACGCTCGAGGCGCGCGCCCGCGAGCTCAGCGACGACCCGCTGCAAAGCTTTCTCATCTTCCTCAACCTCTATGCACAAATGATGGACGACATGGAGACTCTGCACCCCGGCTGCATGGTCGCGTCGATCACCTATCAGGAACGCATGTTCGACGCCGACGTCAAGCAGATGAACGTCGATTATCTGCTGCGCATGCGGGAGCGATTCACGCGCTGGCTGACCGAGATCGCGACGAACAACCCGCCCCGGCAGGCCGTCGACATGAAGGAACTGGCCGACAA
Organism: Sphingomonas sp.; assembly: GCA_036675225.1. Classification (GTDB taxonomy): domain Bacteria; phylum Pseudomonadota; class Alphaproteobacteria; order Sphingomonadales; family Sphingomonadaceae; genus Sphingomicrobium. Next base: position 8,025 of record JAKFFL010000189.1, read on the forward strand.
TTTCACCGGCATCGTCGAAGGCGCGATCATCCTGTCCAAGGCTTTGTGCGACGAGGGGCTGATGGGCCGGCAGATGCGGCTTTACCGCAATCACATCAAGCTGCTGTTCGGCGGTTGACGGCGCCGCGCGCCCGTCAACGAACGACGATCCGCCCCGTCATTCCGAGCATGGTGTGAAACGGCTCGCTGCAATGCACCTTGTAAGTGCCGCGGGCGGGGGTGAGGATGACGACCGTGCCGCGGCCCTTTTGCAGCTCGATCTCGCCGTCCGGCACGCTGCCGCGGAGGATCCGCGCCGAGCGAAAGAAGGCGGGCGCCTTGAAGTCATGGGTCTTGCCCGAGCGGTTGGTAAAGATCAGCCGGACCGGGACTCCGCGGGCGAGATAGATGGGGTTGGGGTGGTAATAATGGCTGGCGAGCGTGATGTTGACGGTTGGCATGGTCGGCCTGGCGCGTTGCGCGGCAACGCTGGCGGGCAGGGCCAAGGCGGCGCAGGCGAGGGCGGCGGCGCAGGCTAGACGCAGGAGAGTCATGGGGGGCACCTCCTTCAAGAGGGAGGACGCCCTTTAGCACAGTCGGGGGGGAAAGGTGGAGGCGCGGGTGCAGTCTGCCCGCGCCTCCAGGGGAGTCTGATTAAGCTTCCATGCCGTGCTTGATACTGGCGATCTGGTCGTGGCCCTTGCGCACCGACTGGAAGGCGCTTTCGACCACGGCGCGGCTTTCGCCGGTCAAATGGCCGCTGTTCATCGCCGCCTCGAACTTCTCCTTGAGATAGTCCTCGCCGCGCTCGACCTCGTTGATGATCGCCTTGTCGTCGCGGCCGGTGACCGCCGCCTTGAGGTCCAGCCAGCGCTGGTGGATCGAGCCCATGGTCGACTGGTCGTCTTCGGGCTCGCCGCCCAAGCGCCGGACTTCGGCGCGCAGGTCTTCGGCGCAACGCGCACGCTCGTCGGCGTTGGTCCGGAACATTTCCTGGAAGCGGCCGGACTCGCTGTTCTCGGCGGCGTCGCGATAGCCCTTGACGCTGTCGAGCAGGGTCGCGGTGAGGGTGTTGAGGGTGGTGATTTCGTCGCTCTTGCCGATCATGGCGGTACGCTCCTTGCTTGGGGGGACTGCGAGGGTAACGAACCACAAGCCCGCTCGTGCCGGGCAATCATTGAATTTCGACCGATGGCTGGAGCGGTTCGCCGCCGATCATGCTAGGAAATGCGGCGAACGGGGAGGGCGAGTCGCATGCGCATGATAGCCGGGCTGTGCCTGCTGGCCGTGGCGGCGACGCCGCTCAATGCCGAGGCGCCAAAGCGAATCGGCTCGCCGCAGTCGCCGATCGCCGCCTCGGTCGAAGTCCCGGCTGGAAGCCGGCTGATCTATGTCAGTGGCCAGGTTCCCGAAGCGGTTAATCCCGCTGCCGCGCAGGGCAGCGCCGAGCGGTTCGGCGACACCGAGGCGCAGACTCGATCGGTCATCGGCAAGATCGAGGGCGTGCTCAGGCAGCATGGCCTGGGCCTTGGCGACATCGTCATGATGCGCGTCTTCCTGGTGGCGCCGCCGGGCCAGGCGCGGATGGACTTCACCGGCATGATGCGCGGCTACAGCGCTTACTTCGGCACCGCGGGGCAGCCCAACAAACCGGCGCGGTCGACCATGCAGGTCGGCGGGCTGGTCGATCCCGGCTGGCTGGTGGAAATCGAGGCGGCGGCGGCGGCGCCGGGTTCATCGGCACCAAGGTGAGGGCGACGCACTAGGCGGGGGAGAGGGCAGATGGCTGTTAGCCGACGCGATGTCTTGATGAGGGTCGGAGTAGCCGGTGGCGCGGGCGCCATGCTCGCCGCCATGAGCCTGCTCGGCCTGGCGCCGGCGACGCCCGCCTCGGCCGCCAGCTTCGCGCTGCCGCCGGCGTCTGGCAACGGCAAGTCGGTGGTTGTGCTCGGCGCCGGCATCGCCGGGCTGGTCGCCGCCTATGAGCTGCAACAGGCCGGCTACACGGTTACCGTGCTGGAAGCGCGCAACCGGGTCGGCGGGCGCGCCTGGACGATTCGCGGCGGCGACCGGGTCGAGCAGATCGACCGGCCGCTGCAGCAGGCGCAGTTTTCCGATGGCATGTACTTCAACGCGGGGCCGGCGCGAATCCCCAGTTGTCACCACGCCATCCTCGGTTATGCCAAGCGCCTGAACGTGCCGATGGAAGTCTTCGTCAACGGCCACATGGCGACCGGCTGGGACTTCAACGGCAAGGTCCATCGGGGCCGCGAGATGGTCTATGGTTTCCAGGCGCGGTTGGCCGAGCTGCTGGCCAAGGCCATCGATCAGGGTGCCTTGGCCGCGGCCATGCCC
>JAKFFL010000012.1:0-10306 GCA_036675225.1 Sphingomonas sp.
TGCCAGCCGAAATAGCTCGAGCCCCACCCGAACAGGGCAATGAACATCGCAATGGCGAGACCGGCAACCATAAGCGTCCTTCTCGATTCGGCCGGGACAACTTCCGGCCTCGCGATTGTGCCCTGATTTTGGTAAATATTGGGTAAAGCTTGAGGAAGCGCGATGCCGCCGCCATAGGGGCGGTCATCTGTCGCCGGCGGAGGAAGCCCAGCCATGAAAGCCCGTGTTTTCGTAACCCTGAAACCGGGCGTGCTCGACCCGCAGGGCAAGGCCATCCACCATGCGCTGGAAGGCTTGGGTTTTGCCGGCGTCCACGACGTGCGCGCCGGCAAATTGATCGAGCTCGACCTTGCCGATGGCACCAAAGATGACGAGATTACGGATATGTGCCGCAAATTGCTCGCCAATACGGTGATCGAGAATTTCCACATCGAAAGGCTCGAAACCGCATGAAGAGCGCCGTCATCGTCTTTCCCGGATCCAACTGCGACCGCGACCTCAAGGTGGCGATCGAGATGGTCACCGGCCATGCCCCGGAGATGGTCTGGCACAAGGACAGCGCGCTTCCCGACGGCACCGGCCTGGTCGCCATTCCAGGCGGCTTTTCCTATGGCGACTATCTCCGCTCCGGCGCCATGGCGGCGCGCTCGTCGGTAATGCGCGCGGTCGCCGACGCCGCTGGCCGCGGCGTGCCGGTGCTCGGCGTGTGCAACGGCTTCCAGGTGCTGACCGAGGCCGGCCTGCTGCCCGGCGCGCTGATGCGCAATGCCGGGCTGAGCTTCGTCTCGCGGCCGGTCCGGCTGACCGTCGAGAACGCGCAAAGCCTGTTCACGGCCCGCTATCGCCAGGGCGAGGAGATCGCCATCCCCGTCGCCCACCACGACGGCAATTACCAGGCGGACGCCGAAACGCTTGACCGGCTGGAAGGCGAAGGCCGCATTGCCTTCCGCTATGCCGAAAGCGTCAACGGATCGGCGCGCGATATCGCCGGCATCATCAACGATGCCGGCAATGTGTTGGGCATGATGCCGCACCCCGAGCGCGCCATTGAAGCCGCGCATGGCAATCTCGACGGCCGGCGGTTGTTCGAGGGCTTGCTGGAGGCGGTCGCCTGATCGCGGCCTAGCGGCCGCGTTTGATAGCGAGGCGCTGGCAGCCGGCCTGGCCCGGCGGCAGCATGCACAGATAGGCACGATCCGGCCCGTTTGGATCGACGACCACGGTGCGTTTTTCCAATGTCATCGGATCAGCGAGAATGACGATCGTCGCCGCGCCGGCCGGCGCGGCCAAGGCCGGCAGTGCCAAGGCGGCAAGAGCAATCGTCACGCGCATCGCTGCCCCTTTCGTTCCGCCACTGAATCTGCCCTCTACGTTGAACGCAAAATGAATGACCGGTTTGTTGGCCCGAAGCAATGCCGCTAGACGAACGCGCGACGCGCCCGTAGCTCAGTTGGATAGAGCACGTGCCTTCTAAGCATGAGGTCGCAGGTTCGAATCCTGCCGGGCGCGCCACATCCTGCGTGGCGATGTCGACTCGAAGGTAATTTCGTAAAGCCATTTTAATTAAAGCTCCGAAAGGCGCTCGTGATTTCGCCAAAAATCGCAGCTACCGCGATGTATGAGTATTTCGAGTTACTTGTAGATGAGCACAAGTAACATGAGCGTGGAAAGCAAGCGGAATTTTGTTGGCATCAGACTTGATTTTTTCATGCGATTAGTCCAAGTAGAGATCATGAAGACTATCACTCTTCCTTCGGTCAGGGATCCGCAGCGCCTCAAAATCGGCGGCTAGCCGGACGCGCGCGCTTCGCCAGCGCCTCGTCCGGTGAGCGTAGGCATCCAGACATCGGCCCGGCACGCCCGGGACCACAATCGACATGACGATGCCAGGCGAAAGCCCTTCCGCGAGCGCGGGAGGACCCCGTTCACGCCTGCAGGAAGACTTCTCATGGCTACCCAATTCATCATGCCGTCGCGCCCGTCAGAGGTCGCGCGGCGCACCGAGCAATTGCTCGACCGTTACCCCAACCTCAGCGAGCAGGAGCTGGCGGAGCTGATCAACCTGTTCGGCAAGCTGCCGATCCTCGATTTCGGGCTGATGACGGCTGACAAGCACCTGTCGAGCAAGCTCGATGCCTTCCACCGCGTGCATGGCAGCGAGGTGCGCTCCTCCCTGGCGTCGGTGGCAGCGGTCGTCGCCGTGCCGCTGGTGATCGTCATCAGCATGTTGTGGTGGGCGTTCGGATGACGACTGCCCCGCATCCGTCCATGCCGATCCATCCTGGATTCGACCTGGTGTCCGATCGCTTCGTGGTCGAGGCCGACCGTCGGGTCGTCGGGATCGCAGTCCGCGCGCCTGGCGGCTACAAATTCTTCTCGTCCGATGCGGCCTACGATCGCTTCGAGGGGCGCATCTTTGCCCGCGCCCGCGTGCTCGCCAATGCGGTCTCCAGGCTCAGCCGACGGCTGCGCCGGGCGGCCGACGCCGGGTCCCCCGCGGTCCCGGCGGCGCATTGAGCCGGCGGGAGCGCATGACATGGCCAAGCTGGCTGCAATTGAGCGCAGTGACGCTCGCCTGGTCGCGCGCCGGTGGGCCGATCTCGGCGGCAGGGCCCGGATCACGCTGCATGATGGCGACGTCCACTATCTGACCGCGCTGGCGCTGGCCACCGACGACGACCTCGTTGCCCATTTGCTGCTGGCCAAGCTGCGCGTCGCGGCGAAGGTTAGCAATGACGGCTCGCTTGGCGTGGCGCGGGTGGGCAGTCTCGTCGAATTCGACGACGGCAGCGGCACGGCGAGGGTCGCCCGGCTAATGCATCCGACGGCGCCGTACGTGCCGCACGGCATGAGCGTCACGAGCCTCCTGGGCACCGGGCTGATCGGACTTGGCGAAGGCCAGGCCACGCCGTGGCCGGACGAACGTGGCGACTTTCATCCACTCAAAATCCTGCGGATCGCTGGCGCTGATGCCAGCGACGCGAATTTCAGCAATGGAAAGGAAAAACAATGACCTTGAGAAACTCATCCGAGACGGGCTGGCGTGCCGCTGCCGCGGCGATCGCGCGAATTAGCGACGGCGAGGACAATCGGAGCCTGGTGCTGCCGCTGATCCTGATCGCGCTTGTCACCTTGTTCATGCTGGCCGCAGTCATCAAGCCGATCTAGCGGTCAGACCAGCTTGCCCGGGTTCATGATGCCTTTAGGGTCGAGCGCCTGCTTGATCGCCTTGAGCGCCGCGACGCGCTCGGGCGCCAGGCGGGCCAGCTCGTCCCGCTTCATCTGACCAATGCCGTGCTCGGCGGAGATCGAGCCGCCGGCGGCGGTGACGAGGTCATGGACCAGCCGGGTGATCGCCGGCGCCTGGCCCGCGTACCAACCTTGCCCCGCGCCAGCGCCGGCACGGACGTGAAAATGGACATTGCCGTCGCCAAGGTGGCCAAAGCCGCTGGCGATGGTGCCGGGAAAAGCGCGCTCCACCTCCCGCGCCGCCGCGACCATGAACTCCGGCATCGTGTCGACCGCGACGGAAATGTCGTGGGCCAGCGTCGGACCCTCGGCGCGCTCCGCCTCCGAGATTGAATCGCGGATCCGCCACAAAGCCTCGGCCTGCGCCTCGCTGGCCGCGACGGTCGCATCCTCGACCAGCCCGCGCTCGACGAGCGGCGCCAGCAGCCTGGCCAGAAGCGCATCGGGCGCATCATCGAGCGAGCCGTCATCCGTTAGCTCGACCAGCACGTGCCAGTCATGCTCGCCGGCAAGCGGCGAGCGCGTGCCTGGAATGTGCTTGAGCACCAATGCCAGGCAATCGGCCGGAACCAGTTCGAAACCTTCGACATGGGTCGTGCCGCGCTGAAGCTCGCGCAGCACGGCCAAAGCCTGCTTCGGACCAGCCACGCCTAGCCAGGCGACGGCGCGGCCGCGGATCGCCGGCACCAGCCGCAAGGCGGCGGCGGTGACGATGCCGAGCGTGCCTTCGGAGCCGATCAGCAGCTGGTCGAGGCTGTAGCCGCGATTGTCCTTCTTCAGGCCAGACAGACCGTCGTGGACCGAGCCATCGGCAAGCACGGCTTCGACGCCCAGGACCAACGCCCGCATCGTCCCGAAGCGCAGAACCTGGGTGCCGCCGGCATTGGTGGCGACGAGGCCGCCGATGGTGCAGCTGCCGCGCGCGCCGAGCGTCAGCGGAAAGCGGCACCCGACATCGGCGGCGGCGGCATGAAGATTGGCGAGAATCACGCCCGCCTCGACGACCGCGACGCCAGCGTTGGCGTCAAGCGAGCGGATGCGGTTCATCCGGCGCAACGAGATCAGCAATGCCGAGCCGTCCTCGGGTGGCGTTGCCCCGGCGACCATGCCGGTATTGCCGCCCTGTGGGACCAGCGGCACGCCAAGCTCACCGGCAAGGCGGACGATCGCCGCGACCTCCTGAGTCGATGCGGGCGCAAGCAATGCATCCGATCGGCCATGGAACCGGTCGCGCCAGTCGCTCAGCCACGGCGCGATTTCGGCCGGGTCGGTGACGACCGCCTTGGGACCGAGCTCCGCACTCAGTTGCGCAATCAGCCGGGAGCGGGAAATCGTCACCTTACGGAATTTCGTAGCCGGTCACGCGCAGTTCTAGCCGATGCGCGCGCGGGTCCCCGGCGAAGATCAGGCCGCCCGTGGCGCTGCTGTTACCCGGCACGTAATCGATCGCCGCGACGCTGGTTTCGACCTCGGCTCCGCCGCTCGTGAGCTTGCCTTCGATCTGCACCGAGGCGGCCGTGCGCACGCTGCCGTTGCTCACAACGATTTCCACCACGTGGGTGCCGTTGGCGGTTACCAGCCTCCGCGACTCGACTGTCAGCAATGGAACCTGCGCGCCCGTCGCGCGCAGCGCTTCCCGGCCGATGATTGCCAGCAAGGCAATCGCCAGCATCAGCCCGAGCGCGGCCGCCATCCATTCGAGGGGCGGGATCGGGTCCCGGTCGCTTTTCGCTTTCGCCATGTCGCTATACCACAATCTGGGCGATGGCCGCGCCGAGTGACGCCGGTAAGGCGAGCACGACGACCGCCAGCGCCGCGTGCGGCAGGTCCAGCCCCTGCACGCGGCCAAAGGTCCACAAAATATAAGCGCTGGCGGTAACGGCGATGGCATAACCCGGCAGCGACAGGCGCAAGATCCCCAGCCGGCCGCGGCGCTCGACGCGGCTCGCCTGCCCGCGGAAGCCGACCAGATAAAGCATCGTGTGGAGCAAGGTCACCGAGAGTAAAACCATCACCAGGCCGTGAACCGGAGCCATCTGCAGGGAAATGAGGATGACCTCCTCGGTCGGCGCGACGGTGAAACACAGAAACAGCGCCCCGGCCAGCATCAGGAACAGCTGCCCGCCGTAGGTCCGGCGCCAATGCTCCTGCTTTTCGATACGCTCGCCCTCGCCCATCAGCTTGGCGCCGATCATCGCCCCAAAGCTCGCCGGCACTGCCTGGATGGCGATCATGCCGGCAACCTCGGCGCTGGTCATGCCCGGCCTGAAACAGCCGATCAGCCAGAGGATCGATCCCGCCGTAATCACCGCCACCGCATAAGCGGCGAACGCATCTAGTACGTCGTCGACCCAGTTGTGCGATTCCTCGAAGCCGGCGATCTTCGACAGACCGTAGAGCATGATCATGTGAACGAGACTGAACTGGGCCACCCTCCAAGGCGGCAAGTAGAAGCCTAGCCACCACATCTCCATGGTCATCAGCAATGGCAGGCAGAAGATCGTCGCCCCGGCGAAGGCCCGCGCCAGCGCCACCGCATATTGACGGTTGGTGGTCGCAACCTCGCTGTGGCGGGATTGGGGCATCCCGCCGCTCTAGCCGCTTGCAGCCGCTTGCCGCCAGCCCCGCGCTGGTTCATTGAACGGGCCATGGCCAGGCCGCCGTCCATCACCATCGTCCTTGCCCGCGCCATCAATGGCACCATCGGGCGGGACGGCAAGCTGCCCTGGCACCTGCCGGGCGACCTCAAGCATTTCAAGCAGTGCACGATGGGGACGGCGATGATCATGGGCCGCAAGACATTCGACAGCCTGCCGGGGGTGCTGCCTGGTCGCCGGCACATCGTCCTCACCCGCGACAAGCACTGGGCGCAGGAAGGCGTCGAGGTGGCGCACAGCAAGGTAGAGGCGCTCGAGCTCGCCGGCGGCGATGCCGTCACCATCATCGGCGGTTCCGACATTTTCGCCATGTTCCACAAGGACGCCGACCGAATCGAGCTGACCGAGGTACTGGCCGAGATCGAGGGCGATACGTTCATGCCCGATCCGCGCTCGGAAGGGCAGTGGCGCGAGATCGCCTGCGAGGATCATCTGCCGGAAGGACGCCGCGAGGGCTTTCGTTTCACGACCCTGGTGCGCGACTGATCATTTGCCGCCCCTGGCGGCATAGGCCCGGAACCGCTTCATCTGCTCGGCCAGCACCGAATCGACGATCGGCGCGAGCTTGTCGGCATTGCCCTTGGCGAAGCCGGCGGCGCGGTAATTCATCGTCACTCGCGCGCCGCCAGCAATGCGCTCGAAGCGGACGTCCATGACGCCGCTCGCGGCTTCGTAGAGCACCGGCCCGAGCGCGCCGGTCATGACGATGCGCTCATTTGGCTGGACGACCGCCACGCGCAGATGCTCGACGCCGCCGCCCGTGGGAATGGTTTCGCAAAAGCAGCCGCCCGGCTGCAGCGCCAGCCGCAGGTTCGCGGCCTTGCCGGAATAGGTGTGATCGTCGCCCCACCAGGCATTGAGGCGGCCGAAAGCGCCGTAGGCCTGGGCGATTGGGATGACGAGGTTGGCGCTGTTGCTGACCTCGAAGCCATGCGCGTCAGTTGAAACGACCTCGGCGGCGGCGGGGGTGGCGAGGAAAACGCCGGCCAGGAATAATGAACGCATGCCACTCTCCCGTTCGTGTCGAGGAACAAACGGTTACGGAAAATCCTTCGCGAGTCTAGCGGTCGAGGATGGCGTCGATGGCATCGGCGACCAGCTCGACCGGCTGCATGCCGTCGACCCGGCGAACCAGACTCTTCGCTTCGTAGAACGGCAGGATAGGCGCGGTCTTGGCGCGATATTCGGCCATGCGCGTGCGCACCGTCGCCTCATTGTCGTCGGGACGGCGCTTGAATTCCCGTGATCCGCAGACGTCGCACGCGCCCTCGGCTTTCGGCGGGTGGAAACGCTCGTGGTACGGGGCGCCGCAATTGGCGCAAGTGAAGCGGCCGGTGATGCGCTCCACGAGCGCATCCTCGTCGACCATGAGTTCGATGACGTGGGCCAGCTTGCGGCCCCGCTCGGCGAGCAGCAAATCGAGCGCCTCTGCCTGGGCGCGGGTGCGCGGATAGCCGTCGAAGATGGCGCCCTTGCCGGCGCTGGCGTCGAGATGCTCGCCGATCAGCGCGCTGACGATGGCGTCGGATACCAGTTGGCCGGCGTCCATCACCGCCTTGGCCTGGAGGCCGACGGCGGTTTCGGCCTTGACCGCGGCGCGGAGCATGTCGCCCGTAGACAGTTGCACCATGCCGCGGTTGGCAACCAGCCGCTGCGCCTGCGTGCCCTTGCCGGCGCCCGGCGGTCCGAGAAGGATGATGTCCATCACCTGCCCCTGCTGCCCTTCGATGCGCGCTTCCGCAAGGCTCAGTCGCTACTCAGGATGAGCGGTTAGAGAAATCCGCTCATGCCGAATAGGCATTGAGCGAAGTCGAAATGCCTTATCGAACCACGGTCAGCGGCGCTTGGCGCCCTTCAGCTTCGCTTTCTTGATGAGGTCGCCATATTGATGGGCGATCAAGTGGCTTTGGACCTGGCTGACCGTGTCCATGGTGACGTTGACGACGATCAGTAGGCCGGTACCGCCAAGGGCGAAGGTGACCCCCGCCCGGGCCATCAGGAATTCCGGAATCAGGCAGATTAGGGCGAGGTACAGCGAGCCGATCACCGTGATCCGGTTGAGCAGATAGTCGAAATAATTCTCGGTTGCCTTGCCTGGGCGGATGCCGGGGATGAAGCCGCCGTGGCGCTTCAAATTCTCCGCCGTCTCCTCCGAGTTGAACTGCACCGAGACGTAGAAGAAGGTAAAGAAGATGATACCGATGCCGTACAGCGCCATGAACGCTGGCGAGCCTTGCTGTAAATAGGTCGAAACGGTGATGAGCCAGTCGCCCGACGTGCTGTCTGCGCCGGCGCTGCGGGCGCCGGCCATCTGCAGGACGGTCAGCGGCATCAGCAGCAGCGACGAGGCGAAGATAGGCGGGATGACGCCGGCGGTGTTGATCTTGATCGGCAGATGCGAGCGGTCCTGGTGCATCATGCCGCGCGCCGTCGCTCGCTTTGGATATTGCACCAGCACGCGGCGCTGGGCGCGCTCCATGAAGCAGATGAACAGGACGAGGACGACCGCCAGGGCGATGACCGAGATGACGACCAGCGGGTCGAGGGCGCCCGATCGGCCGCCCTCGAGCAACTGGCCGAGAACCTGCGGCAGGCCGGCGACGATGCCGGCCATGATGATTAGCGAGACGCCATTGCCGATGCCGCGGCTGGTGATCTGCTCGCCGATCCACATCAGGAACAAGGTGCCGCCAACCAGACTGATAGTCGCCGCGACCCGGAACAGCATGCCCGGCTCGGCGACGGCGGCGATGCCCTGCTGGGCACCGATGGCTTCGAGGCCGGTGGCGATGAAATAGCCCTGCACGGTGGTCAGCAAGACAGTCAGGTAACGGGTATATTGGTTGAGCTTCTGGCGCCCGGACTGGCCTTCCTTCTTGAGCGCCTGCCAGGACGGATACATGGCGGCGCCCAATTGCACGACGATCGAGGCGGTGATGTAGGGCATGACGCCCAAAGCGACGATGCTCATCCGCTCCAGCGCGCCGCCGGAGAAGGTGTTGAAGAAGTCAAGCACGCCGCCGGACTGGGTCTCGTAGAGCGAGGCCATGCCGTGCGGGTCGATGCCCGGGATTGGAACGAACGACAGCAGCCGGAACAGGACCAGCGCGCCAAGCGTGAACCACAAGCGGCGCTTGAGCTCGGTGGCCTTGGAAAAGCCCGACAGTGAAATATTGCCGGCAAGTTGTTCGGCTGACGATGCCATTCGGTGTCCCTAGAAACAAAAGGCGGCGATGGGCATCAGCCCCCCGCCGCCCGATATAGTGTCTTGCGCCGGCTTGTTAAGCTTTCGCTTTGTCCGCCTTTGCCGCCTTGTCGGCAAGCCGCGCCTCGCGGGCCTTGCCCTTCTTGGCGGCGGCCAGCTTGGCGGGATCCTTGCGCTCGACGAGCTCGATCGAGCCGCCCAACTTCTCGACCGCCTCGCGCGCGCCCTTCGACGCGCCGGCGACCTTGAAGCTGAGCTTGGCGGTCAATTCGCCCTTGCCGAGCAGGCGGACGCCGTCCTTGCCGCCCCGAGCCAGGCCGGCGGCCTTCAAGGTATCATGGTCGAGCACGCCCTTGGCATCAAGCTTGCCGGCGTCGATTACCTTCTGCACGGCACCGAGGTTCACCTCGGCGAAATCGCGCGCGAAGATATTGTTGAAGCCGCGCTTCGGCAGCCGCATGTGGAGCGGCATCTGGCCGCCCTCGAAGCCCTTGATGGAGACGCCGGAGCGGCTCTTCTGGCCCTTCTGGCCGCGGCCGGCGGTCTTGCCCTTGCCCGAGCCAATGCCTCGGCCGACGCGCATCCGGCCCTTGCGGGCGCCGTCATTGTCGCGGAGTTCGTTGAGTTTCATGTCGTGCACTCGCTTTCGCTTTTGTCGCGCCGGGCCGAAGCCCAATGGTTGGTTAGCGTTCGACGCTCACCAGATGCTGCACCTTGCGGACCTGGCCGAGCACCTCGGGGGTCTCTTCCACTTCCACGCTGCGGCGAATCTTGTTGAGGCCGAGGCCGACGAGCGTTGCCCGCTGCGTCTTCTCGCGGCGGATCGGCGATCCGGTCTGGGTAATCTTGATCTTGGCCATGAACCTTACTCCGTGACCGCTTCGGCGGTCGCTTCCGCTTCCGCCGAGCCCATGCCGCCGCGGCCGAGCAGGTCGGAGACCTTCTTGCCGCGCCGCTGCGCCACTGAACGCGGGCTGGTCTGTTCCTTCAGCGCCTCGAAGGTGGCGCGGATCATGTTGTAGGGGTTGGACGTGCCGACCGACTTGGTGACGACGTCGGCAACGCCAAGGCTCTCGAAGACGGCACGCATCGGGCCGCCGGCGATGATGCCAGTGCCGGACGGAGCCGAGCGGAGGGTGACCTTGCCGGCGCCGAAATGGCCCTTGCCGTCATGATGCAGCGTGCGGCCGTCGCG
>JAKFFL010000198.1:0-1576 GCA_036675225.1 Sphingomonas sp.
GATCAATTTGTAGCCCTTGACCGCCGCGACCATGGCGAGGCCGATGCCGGTGTTGCCGCTGGTCGGCTCGATGATCGTGCCGCCGGGCTTGAGCTTGCCGGACTTTTCCGCGTCCTCGATCATCGCCAGGGCGATGCGGTCCTTGATCGATGCGGCGGGGTTCGACCGTTCCGATTTGACCCAGACCTCGGCCTGGTCGCCGAACAGCCGGTTGATGCGGATGTGCGGGGTGTTGCCGATGGTCTCGAGGATCGTGTTGGCCTTCATGGCGGTCGTCTCTCCTGCCGGGGGTTGGCGCCTTATATGGGAGCATCGACCGCGATTGAAGAGTCAGGCGCCGCCGGCAATGACCGCGTCTTGTGGCGGCGGCTCGTCCGGGGGCTCGAAGGTGCTGGCGCGGCGCAGTTCCGGGAACCAGCGCGCCCACAGCAAGGTGACGATGATTGCCGCGATCCCGCCGGCGACCGTGGCGGTTACCGGGCCGATCAGCGCGGCGGTAAAGCCGCTCCTGGTTTCGCCGAGCTCGTTTGATGCCGAGATGGCGAGCGTCGAGGCCGCGCTCACCCGCCCGCGCATTTCGTCAGGGGTGTGCAGCTGGATCAGCGACTGGCGAATATAGACCGAGAACATGTCGGCGCCGCCGAGCAGGGCGAGCATCGCCAGCGACAGCAGATAGGAGGTCGAAATGCCGAACACCGCCGTCGCCGCGCCGAAGACGACCACCGCCGACAGCATCTTGACCCCGACGTTCGAGTGGATTGGCTGGAAGGAAAAGACGATCGCGGTCAGGGTCGCCCCGATCGCCGGCGCCGCCCGCAGCGGGCCGAGGCCCTGGGCGCCGACCTCGAGGATGTCGCGGGCGTAAAGCGGCAGCATCGCCGTCACGCCGCCGAGCAGCACCGCGAACAGATCAAGCGTGATCGCCCCGAGCACAAGCCGGTTCTGGCGGACATATTGCAGGCCTTCGACCATGCGCTTGATCGGTCTGCCGGGTTCGATCGCCGGCCGCGGCACCGGACCGATCAGGAACAGACAGGCGACCGAAAACGCGAACAAGGCGGCGCTGAACCCATAGGAATAATGCGGGATGACATCATACAGCAGGCCGCCGGCCGCCGGGCCGATGATCGCGCCCGCCTGCCACCCCATCGAGCTCAAGGCGATGGCTTGGGGCAGGATCTCGCGCGGAACGAGGTTCGGGGCCAGCGCGCCGAGCGCCGGCCCGGCGAAGGCCCGCGCCACCCCCAGCAGCGCCGCCACTCCGAACAGGATAGGGAGGGTGACGTGGCCGCTCCAGGTCGCCCAGAAAAGGATGAGGGCGCACAACATTTCCAGCAGGATGACGGCCCTCGCCACTTTGCGGCGGTCGAGCCGGTCGGCGACCCAGCCGCTGATCGGCGTCAGGGCGAACAAGGGCACGAACTGGACGAGGCCGATCAGCCCGAGCTGGAATGCGGCCTCGTCGACCTCCATGGTCTGGCGGGCGATGTCATAGACCTGCCAGCCGATGACGATGACCATCGCCATCTGGGCGATCGTCGTCGCCAGCCGCGCCAGCCAGAAAGCGCGGAAGTCC
>JAKFFL010000132.1:0-1560 GCA_036675225.1 Sphingomonas sp.
ATCGACGAGCGCGAAGACGACATTGGTATTGCCGGCGTCGATGGCGAGAAGCATGGGCGCGCCCTAGCGCCCCGTAGGCGGGTTGGCGAGGGTCACGTCGCCGGCGCGGACGATGTCGATGCGGCCGTCGGCAAGCCGCAGCCGCATGGCGCCGTCGGGCTCTATGCCCGCGAACTGGCCGGAGACGCGCTCGTCGGCGCCGAGATGGACATCGAGCGGCGTCCCGGGCGGATGGGCGCGTTCCATCCATGCGCGGGCGAAGCTCGCCGGTTCGGCGGAGCGCCATGCGGCGAGGACTCGCGCGAAGCTCGCCGCCAGCAAGGGGGCAAAGGCCTGCGGCGTCACCAGCCCATCGAGGCTCGCGGTTTGCCGCCCGGGAATCGCCGGCGCTTGGCCGAGATTGACGCCGATGCCGACGACGATGCGGTCGCCCGACCGTTCGAGTAGTATCCCGGCCAACTTGGCGGTCCCCAACATCAAATCGTTCGGCCATTTGAGAATCAAGTCGCGGCCAGGGGTGGCGGTCTCCAACGCCTCGATCAGCGCCAGGCCGGCGGCCATCGACAGAGCCGGCGCCGGCGGGTCGCCGGGCCGCAGCAGGACCATGGTCGAGCCGAAGAAATTGCCGGCCAGCGACTGCCACTGGCGGCCCTGCCGACCCTTGCCGGCGTCCTGAACGTGCGCGACCAGCCAGTCGCCTTCGCCGGCCCCATCGTCGGCCAGCAAATCGGCATTGGTCGATCCGGTCCGCTCGACGATGCGAATGCGCATCCCCTACGGCCGGTTTGTCAAAACAGCGATCCCGCCGCCTGGTCGGTAAGGCGGCCGAGCGGGCCGATGAGCAGATAGCCGAGCGGGCTGACGACCAGGGCGCAGGCCAGGATCAACGACGTCTCGGCCGGTTCGCTGACCTTTGCATAGGGCGCTGCGGGCGGGTCGAAATACATGATCTTGACGATCTTCAGATAATAATAGGCACCAATCACCGCCCCGACGATGCCGGCGACGGCAAGCGCGACGAGGCCGGCATCGACCGCCGCCCAGAACACCAAAAGCTTGGGCCAGAAGCCGAACAATGGCGGCACGCCGGCGAGGCTGAACATGAAGATGGCCATGGCCCCGGCCAGTCCGGGCCGGCTCTGCGACAAACCGGACAGGGATTCCAGAGTCTCGACCGGCTCGCCATGCTCGTCGCGCATGCGCAGGACGCAAAGGAAGGCGCCGAGTGTCATGACGACATAGACCGCCATGTAGAACAGCACCGACGAGGCGCCCCTGACGCCGCCGGCGGCAAGGCCGACAAGGGCAAAGCCGACGTTGTTGATCGACGAGTAAGCGAGCAGCCGCTTGATGTTGGTCTGACCGTAGGCGGCGATGGCGCCGAGGAAGATCGAGGCCAGCGCCGCGAAGATGACGATCTGGCGCCAGGCGAGGATCGCCGGGTCGAGCGCGTCGAGGCAGACGCGCGTGGCGAGCAGCACCGCCGCGACCTTCGGCGCGGTCGCGAAGAAAGTGGTGACCGGCGTCGGCGAACCTTCGTAAACGTCGGGCGTCCACATG
>JAKFFL010000119.1:0-1552 GCA_036675225.1 Sphingomonas sp.
CCCATCCGGGACTAGAGGTCGGCGTCGCCTTCGGTGCGTCCAATGCAGGGCAACCGGTGGCGGCGGTTCACCCGCACCTGGCGCTGGCCTATCCCGACACCGTCTTCGCGGCCTGGGATCCCGCGCTGCTGAAGGACAGCGACCTGATCGTCGCCGCCCTGCCTCATGGCGAAACGCAGCGTCTGGCAGATGACCTCCTCGCGCCCGGCATCCCCTTCGTCGATCTCGGCGCCGACTTCCGGCTCGGAAGCGCCGCTGAATATGAGCGCTGGTACGGCGAGGCCCACGCGCGGCCCGACCTTCTGGAAGGCTTCACCTACGGCCTGCCTGAATTCTTCCGCGAGGAGATCAATGCCTCGAAGCGCGTAGCTGCTCCCGGCTGTTATCCAACCGCTGCCAGCCTCGCGCTCCGCCCGCTGGTCGAAGCCGGCGTGATCGAGAAGCAAGGCATCATCGTCGACGCCGCCTCGGGTGTCAGCGGCGCGGGACGCTCGGCCAGCACGAGCACTCATTTCTGCAGCGTCGACGGCAATTTCCGCGCCTACGCCCTCACCAACCACCGCCACACGGCGGAGATGGAGCTGACCACCGGCGCGTCTGTCCTGTTCACGCCGCACCTGATGGCGGCCAGCCGTGGAATCCTCGCCACCTGCTACGCCCAGGCGACGGGCAAGAGCGACCCGCTAGCCATCCTTCGTGATGCCTATGCGGGCGAGCCCTTCATCCATGTCGGCGAGACGCCGCCCGAGACAAAGTGGGCGACCGGCTCCAACGCCACCTTCCTCAGCGCCCGCTACGACGCGCGCACCGACACCGTGGTCGCGCTCGCCGCGATCGACAATCTCGGCAAGGGCGCGGCGGGGCAGATGATCCAGTGCGCCAATTTGATGCTCGGCCTCGACGAAGGCGCGGGGCTTTCCAACATCGGAGTCTATCCATGAGCGTTACGGCCGCCGAAGGCTTCGTGGCGTCAGGCTTTGCCGCGGGTATCAAGACGGGAGGACGCCGCGACGTCAGCCTGCTCGCGACCGACGACGGCAAGCCGGTACCCGCCGCCGCCGTCTTCACCCAAAACAAGTTCCGCGCGCCCCCGGTCGAAGCGAGCCTCGAGCGACTCAACGTGTCCGGCGGACTTGCGAGCGGCGTCATCGTCAACAGCGGCAACGCCAATGCCGGAACCGGCGCCAAGGGCCGCGCCGATTCGGAGACGATGTGCACCGCCGCGGCCGAGACGGTCGGCTGCGACCCGCGCGACATGCTTGTCTGTTCGACCGGCCTGATCGGCTTCCGCCTGCCGATGCGGAAGATTCTGACCGCCATCCCAAAGCTGGGCGAGAGGCTGAGCCGCGATGGCAACCGCGACGCCGCCAAAGGCATTCTCACCACCGACAGCCGCCCCAAGGAGGCGCTGGCCAAAGGCGACGGCTACGTCGTCGGCGGAATGGCCAAGGGCTGCGGGATGCTGGCGCCCAACATGGCGACGATGCTGGCCTTCCTGACGACAGACGCCAAGCTTTCACCCGAAGAGCTGAAGCCGATCCTCCAGCGCGCG
>JAKFFL010000006.1:0-9918 GCA_036675225.1 Sphingomonas sp.
CCTTGCCGTCGAAGCCGGAGCTGGTCGGCGTGCGCGAAGGCGGCATCCTCGCCTCGGGCGCCATCGTCAGCCTGATCGACACCGCCTCGGGCACGGCGGTATGGGTGAAAATGGGCCATTTCCGGCCGATCGTCACCCTCGACCTGCGCCTCGACTATTTGCGCCCGGCGGTCGAGGGCGAGACCATCGTCGCCCGCTGCCAGTGTTACAAATTGACGCGGTCGATCGGCTTCGTCCGCGGCGTTGCCCATGGCGGCGACCCGGATCGCCCGATCGCCCACAGCGCCGCCACCTTCATGCTCAATCCCTAAATAAGTTCGAAGCCCGCCGCTCCTCGGCGCGCTTGAGCACATCATAGGCGGCCTGGATTTCGCGGAACCGCGCTTCCGCGTCTTTGTCGCCCTGCTTCAGGTCCGGGTGATGCTGCTTGGCCAGCTGGCGGTAAGCCGTGCGCACCGCCTTGTGGTCGGCGTCGCTGTCGAGCCCGAGCACGTCCAGCGCGCGCATCTCGTCGCGGCTGCGGCTGCCGTCGCCCGGCCCGCCCCACTGGTAATGGGCGGAGCTGCGAAAGGCCGACGCGCCGGCCTGCTCCTCGGCCTCGCGCGCCGCCGCCGCCTCGGCGTCCAGCCCTTCGAAATAATTCCAGTTCTTGTTGTACTCCGCCGCATGGCCCTCGCAGAAATACCAGCGCTCGCGGCTGTTGGGCGCCTTGGGCGCCGGCCGGTCGCCGGGATTGTCGCAACCAACGCGGTCGCACAGCCGCACCCGCGCGGCGTCGCGGCCCTTGGCCCCGTACGGGCGCCAGCGGGGAAAGCCCCAGTCGTCGGATCGCTTCTGCTTGGCCATTTGGAGTCCAGACTAGCCCTTCGCCCGAGGCATTGCGAGGCGAAGGGGAAGGAAAAAATGCCAGAGGGCCTGTAAGCCGGGTTCTGTGCTCCGCCGAGCGTTACGGCGAAGCGGCGACCATTCCTCTAGGACGAAGGTTACCCTTCGCCTCCAGCGACCAACCCGGGCGACGAGCCGGAAACAGGCCCATGTGCCGCCCCTATTCGGTCTTGCACCCGGTGGGGTTTACCGTGCCGCCGCCGTTGCCGGAGACGCGGTGCGCTCTTGCCGCACCCTTTCGACCTTACCCGTCCGAAGCCGGGCGGTATGCTTTCTGTGGCACTGTCCCTGACCCCTGCCTTCGCAGGGGCCGCCGGGCGTTACCCGGCACCGTTGTTCCGTGGAGCCCGGACTTTCCTCGGCGAAGCAAGCTTCGACGCGGCCGCCCGGCCCTCTGGCGAGAGCGGATATAGTGGCATGCAACGGACGCTACAACTCAACCTCGACGTGCTGGACGCACTTGCCCCGGAACGCTCGCTGGGTGGTTTCCACTTCGGCCACTCCACGCTTCAAACTGGTGCGCGAAAAATCGAGACGCATGGCCCGCACCTCGTCGATCAGTCTTTTGCCATCGAGCAAAGTCGTTCCGTTCAACCAATCGAGCCTTCCAAGCGCAGCCAAGGCCTGTTGGCGCGCCGCCGCGTCAAGCTGATTGTCGAAGCTGAGGTATAGTAACTGGGGAAAGACCTGATGTTCGAACTCATTATCTTTACGCAGACCTTCCATGATCGCGTATATCTTTGAAAAGCCCGCTACCCGTTCGCGTGGCATATGGCCAAATACGCCGCTATTCTGGGCCGATTCCCATACATTGTCATTCCATTTGCGATTTGGTGTCCGATAGGCGGCCGGCACACTTTTTACGGCAAACGCTGTCTGTTGAAGTGGCATTGGGTCACCCTTCCAGGGCCCTTTATTGGAGCTCACCTTGCCAATCAGATAGGTCAGCCGATCGCTCAGGCAGCGACTGACCACTTGGCGCTCACTGGCGTGCACGATCGACTCAGCGATTTCGATGGTCAGGGCGTCCTCGGTACGCCGCACCTCTTCACGCCAGCGGAGCGTCTCAACAGCTTGCTGGGCACCGAGCGCGATCAGCACGCCGAGCACGATCACCCCGACCTCGCCCGCGAAGACGCGCCAGCCGTTTATGGGCGTCGGCAGCTTGATTGGCATTGTGCGGCCCCCAACCTGAGAAGCCTAGCATATCGTTGCCAAGGCTCAATGACTCCCTCGGCGGATCCGCTATTGCGGCCTTGGCAACAACAGCGCTAGCAGCTTGGCCCGGCATTCGCCGTCGATGATGCCGTCGATGCCCTCGGGCCGGAAGCGCCGCTGGAAGGCGATCACCGCTTTCTTCTGGTCGCTGACGTCATAGCCGAACCGCTCCAGCGCCAGCAGGAAGCCGGCGTCGGTCCAGAACGGGTCCATCAGGTCGCGGGTCGGGCTTGGCAGCGCCAGGCGGCGCTTGGCGAAGGCGGCCCACGGAAACAATTCGCCCGGGTCCTCCTTGCGCGCCGGGGCGATGTCGCTGTGGGCGACGACATTGCCGCGGCTGATGCCGTGCCGCTCCTTGATGTCGCTGACGAGCGGGATCAGCGCCGCCACCTGCTCGTCGGGAAACGGGCGATAGCCGAACTCATGGCCGGGGTTGACGATTTCCACGCCGACGCTGGCGGAATTGACGTCGGTGACTCCGCGCCAATAGCTCTTGCCGGCGTGCCAGGCGCGCTTGGCCTCGTCGACCAGCCGGTAGACGGTGCCATCCTCGTCGACGCAATAATGGGCGGAGACCTTGGCGTCGGGCGAGGTCATGCGGTCGAGCGCGCTTTGGCAGTCGGGCATGCCGGTATAATGCAGGACGATCATCGACACCGGCAGCGCCCGCTCGTCGAAATTTGGCGAAGGGCAATCGATGTAGTCCATGGCGCGGCATGGCGCATTTTTAGCGATGCGGCGTCAAGCCAGAATCTGGTCCCTAGGCAACGCGGGCCACGCGGCGGTCGGCGGCATGATCGCCGGCAAGCCGGTAAAGCCCCCGGCATTCGCGGTCGGCCGCCAGCTTCTTGGTCTGGCCGATGACCGTCTCGCCGGCGCCGAGCATCAGCGCCCCGTCGCTGGCCATCGCCGAGGCCAGCCGATCGAATGCCAGGCCGCGTTTCTCGGCGTTCAGATACAACAAGACGTTGCGGCACAGGACGATGTCGAACTCGCCCGGGTGCGGCGGTGGCTCGAGCAGATTGTGGACCTGGAAGCGGACCGGCTTGCGCAGCGTCTCGACCGCGCGCCAGCCGTCGTCGCACTCCTCGAACCATTTGATCATCTGGGCGATGCCCAGGCCGCGCTGCACCTCGAACTGGCTGTAGGTGCCGCTGCGGGCGCGGTCGACGACATTGCTCGACACGTCGGTGCCGAGGATGTCGATCGTCCAACCCTGCCATTTTAGCGGTTCATCGGCGAACAGCATGGCCAGCGAGTAAGCTTCCTGGCCGGTCGAGCAGCCCGCCGACCAGATGCGCAGGCGCTTCTTGTCGGCCCGCGCCTTGGCCAGCGCCGGCAGCGCCTGGGCGGCGAGCAGGTCGAACGGCTGGCGATCACGAAAGAAATAGGTTTCGTTGTTCAAGAGCGCCTCGACGACATGAGTCGCCAGCGCCGGCTCGCGGCCCATGACGAGGATGGTGATCAGCTCATCGAGCGTGGCGATGCCGCGTGTCCGCAGCAGCGAGGCCAAGGCGGTTTCGATCCGCCAGCGGCGGTTCATGGTCAGCTGCTGGCCGGTGCGCGCTTCGAGCAGCCCCGCTAGGATGCGGCTGGAGCTGTCACTTACTTGCATGGCATTGTCTCGATGCGAGTGGCGACCCTGCGCGCAATCTTGGCGGGCGGCAGGACGGCGCAGGCCAGTCCGGCCTCGGCGATCGACCTGGGCATGCCCCACACCGCCGAGCTGGCTTCGTCCTGGACGATGACCGAGCCGCCGGCGCCGACCAGCGCCATCGCGCCTTCCAGCCCGTCGCGGCCCATGCCGGTGAGGACGACGCCGAGCGCCGCCGGGCCGATCAGCATTCCGGCCGAGGCCAGCATCGGGTCGACCGATGGCAGGCAGCCGCTCGACGACCGGTTGCGGGTCAGGCGCGCGACCAGATGGCCGGCGGAAATGTCGACGGTCAGATGCGCGTCGCCCGGCGCGATGACGATTCGGTCGGGAAGCAGCCTCAAACCGTCTTCGGCGACGATCGCCTCGCGGTCGGCGGCATTGCCCAGCTGGCGTGCGAACACGGCCATGAACGGCGCCGGCAAATGCTGCGTGACCAGGATCGGGACCCCGATCTTCTTCGGCAGTTCCTGGAAGAAGGTCGACAGGGCGTGGATGCCGCCGGTCGACGCGCCGATCGCCAGCAGCCGCAAGGGATCGGCCGCCATGGCGCGCAAAGGCAATGTGCTGGCGGCCCGCGTCGCCGCCGGCGGCGGCGACACCGCCTGGTCCTCGGCGCGGCCGATCGCGCGCAGCCTCGCCATCAGCACTTCCGAAAAGCGGCCGTTGAAGCGGCCGGTCCCGGGCTTGGGCAAGGTGTCGGCGGCACCCAGCGCCAAAGCGGCGACGGTTTCCTCGGCGCCTTCCTCGGCCAGCGATGACACAATCATCACCCGCGCTCCGTGCGCGATCTCGAGGATCCGCGGGATCGACTTGAGCCCGCCGGCGCCGGGCATTTCCAGGTCGAGCAGGATGATGTCGACGCGGACCTGCGCCAAAGCGTCGATGGCGTCTTCGGCGGTGCCGGCGACAGCGACGATCTCGAACCCGCCGTCGGCTTCGATCATCCGTGTCAGCACCGCCCGGGCGACCATCGAATCGTCGACGATCATCAGGCGAATGCGGGGCAGCTCGCCCCGTCCGTACCCTGGCCCCGTCCTGGCGAGCGAGGACTTCACGGGCGCGAGCCTCAGGCTACGCCGACAAGCTGGAGCTTGATGTGCAGCGTCTCGCGGTCGAAAGGCTTCATCACATACTCATCCGCGCCGGCTTCCAGCGCCGCGCGGATATGCGCCATGTCATTCTCTGTGGTGCAGAAGACGACCTTGGGCTGGTCACCGTGGCCGCGCTGGCGCAGCAGCTTCAAAAATTCCATGCCGCTCATCACCGGCATGTTCCAGTCGAGCAGGACGACGTCGGGCATCGCCGCTTCGCAGCGCGACAGGGCCTCGCGGCCGTCGCCGGCCTCGTCGACCTGGAATTCGAGCGTTTCGAGGATGTGACGGGCGACCTTGCGGATCACCTTGCTGTCATCAACAATCAGGCAGGTCTTCATATTGCTATCCCGTCAGCTTCGGGTGAGGATTTAAACGCGAAGGGTAACCATAGGCTTAAGCCGCGCGCGCTTCTTGCGGCGGCCCCGCGACAAGCGCGTCGATGTCGAGCAGCAGCAGCGGCCCCTCCTCGGTCTCGACCATGCCTTTCGACGCCCGTTCCCAGCCGGGGCCCATGGCGGCGCGGACCGGCGAGGGATCGGACAAGGCCTCGACGACATCTTCGACGACATCGACGATCAAAGCGTAATGGTGACCGTCCAGCTCGACCACCGCCGCTTCGCGGATGCCGCTCGGGCAGGCGCATTCGCCCAATTCGAGCGAGCGCAGGGTGTCGATCACGGTCAGGACGCGGCTGCGCAGCGCCGACAGCCCGGCGAGATGGGCCGGGGCGCGCGGCACCGGAATCAGGGTGTCGAGCTCGACGACCGATTCGACCGCCGCCGCCGGCAAGGCGACCCGGCTGCCGGCGATGGTGACGATCAGCAGCAGCTCGTTCATTTGCCCCTCCTGGCGCGCTTTTTCGGTCCGCTTCCGGCTGCGGCGGTCTTCAGTGCCATCAGCAGCCCGGCGCGGTCGTAGCGATAGATGTTCTGGTCGTTCGCGGCCTCGGGGTCCGAGGTCAGGACGATGGTGCGGGCGGCATCGACGTCGGCGACCGGCTGGTCGGCCATGGCGATGACGAGATCGGGGATCAATTCGTCGGTTTCACCGATGACCAGATAGCCGGCGGCCTCGACGATCGGGCGCAGCATGTTCTGCATCCACGGGTCGTCACTCGGCAGGCGGCACACCGCCTGCACCGCCGGCCTGGCGGCGGCGCCGAGATGGTGGGCGAACAGCCAGTGCGCGTCGATCAGCTCGGCCGGTTCGCCGCCAATCAGGGTGACGCCGCTGACCGCGCCCGGATTGTCGGCCGGGATCAGCGCATTCTCCATCGCCATCAGGTCGATGACCTCGCGGAAGGCGTAGCCGATTTCATGCGTGCCGTCGTTCAGTCGGAACACGCGGACCTTGTCCTCGCCCTTCTCCAGCGCCTCGGCGCCGGCCAGCGGCAGGATGGTCTCGCCCAATTGCACGCGCAGCTGCCCGGCGGCCTTGCGGATCGCCTTGCGCTCGACTTCCTCGATGCGGTCGACGATCGCCAGGCGCAGCGCCCGGCGTCCGCCGTCCAGCCCGCGGAACAACAGCACGCTATTGTCGCGCGCGGTGGTCGTGATCTCGGTCTCGGCGATGCGGGCGGTGCGCTCCTGCGCTTCCAGCCTGACGCCGCCGACCTGGGCGACGCCGGCGGGGTCGAACAGCAGGATCGGACTGCCGTCGTCGGCCAGCGTCGTGCCGGCATAGAGTCCGGTCGCCATCACCGCCGGCGCCGCCGGCTTGACCACCAGTTCCTCATGGTCGTGGATGCGGTCGACGGCCAAAGCATAGACATCGCCCCCGGCCGGCCGCAGCACGATCAGGCTGCCGTCGGCGTCGGCGACATCGCTGTCGAGACCGAGCACGCTGGCCAGCGAGACTTCGGGTACGCGCCGGCCGCGGATGGTGGCGACCCCGGCCCCGCCGACGCTATCCAATGTGACCGAGCCGCCATTGACCCGCACGATCTCCTCGATCGCCGAGCGCGGAATGGCGAAATGCTGGTTGCCGACCGACACCGTCAGCGCCGGGATGATGGTCAGCGTCAGTGGCACCCGCAAGGTCATGCGCGTCCCCTGCCCCGGCGTGCTGTCGACCTCGACGATGCCGCCGATCCGCTCGACGTTGGAACGGACCACGTCCATGCCGACGCCGCGGCCGGAAATGGCGGTCACCGCCTTGGCGGTCGACAGGCCGGCCTCGAAGATCAAGGCCAGCTGCTCGCGCGGCGCCAGCAAGGCGGCGCCGGCCTTGTCGATGGTGCCAGAGGCGATGGCCTTCTCGACCAGCTTCTTGCCGTCGATGCCGCGGCCGTCGTCGGCGATGTCGATCAATATCTGGTTGCCCGACTGGCGGGCGGAAACGCACAGCAGCCCGATTTCGCGTTTTCCCGCCTTGATCCGCTCGGCCGGGGTCTCGATGCCATGGTCGACCGCGTTGCGGATGATGTGGGTCAGGGGATCGCGGATCATCTCGATCATCTCGCGGTCCAGCTCGACGTCGCCGCCCTCGATGTCGACCAGCACCTGCTTGCCAAGCTCGGCCGACAGGTCGCGGACCATGCGCGGCAAGGCGACGAACAGATTCTCGATGCGCTGCATGCGCGTGCGGGTGATGGCATCGCGCATTTCGGCGATGATCCCGGACAGGCGCTCGAAGGCGCCGTCGACGGTGACGTCGGTCGCCGTCTCGCGCAGCCGCCGCGCCAGCTCGTTGCGCGCCAGCACCATGTCGGAGACGCCGCTCATCACCCGGTCGAGCAGTTCGACCGACAGGCGAATGGTCCGCGGCGCGGCGGTGGCGCCCTTGCCTTCGGCGAGCGCGGCCGCGACCGGTGCCGCCGGCCCCTCGGCGCCCGGCGCCAGGGCCTCGATCAGGCTGCTGTCGTCGCCGGCCGGGAAGTCCTCGCCGGCCTCGATCGCGCCGACCATCTCGCCGATGCGGTCGATGATTGCCAGCACCGCGCTGACCAGCGCCGGGTCGGCGCTGCGGCGGTTGGCGCGGACGTCGGCCAGCGCATCCTCGGCGGCGTGGCTCAGTGCCTCCAGTCGCGGGAAGTCGAAGAAGCCGCAATTGCCTTTGACGGTGTGGACGAAGCGGAAGATGGAATCGAGCCGGGCACGGTCGTCCGGCTGGGCCTCCCAGGCGACGATTTCGCCACCCAGCGCTTCCAGCATTTCCCGGCACTCGGCCACGAAATCGGCAATCAAATCGTCCATCGGTGGTTCTGGCCCCGCGCTCTCAAGCTCAGCGGGCCTTATGGGTCCAAACCGTTAACGGCCCGTTATCCTTGAGACGGCAGCGTCACCCCGATCAGCAGCACCTCGTCGGCCGGGTCGGACAGGCGGATTTCGCCCTTGGCCTGCGCGGCCAGCTCATGCGCCAGCCAGGCGCCCGCCGCCCGCGGCTCGACCGCGCCGTCCGAATTGCCCCTGGCAATCGTCTCGCGCAGCGCCGGATCGAGCAGGATTCGCGGCCCTTCGGCGCGGATCACCAGCTCCAGGCCATCGCCGCCGCGCTCGGCGCCGACATCCAGCCGGCCGCCGCGCACCAGGGCATCGCCGGCGATCAGCGCCAGGTTGAGCAGCAATTTGACCGCGCTCTTGGGCAGTGCATCGTCCTCGACGATCCAACCCAGCTCGATGCGCCTGTCGGCGCCGAACAGGCCGTCGAGCGCCGCCCGCGCCTCGCGCGTGTCGATCTGGTCGCCGAAGCCGCCGGCGGCGCCAAACGCCAGTCGGAAGAATTTCAATTTGTTGGCCGAGGCCCGGGCGCTCTCGTTGAGCAGCTCCAGGCACTTCTCGCGCATGTCCGGATCCTGCTCGTCGGCCATCAGTTCGAGGCCGTTGTTCAGGGCCCCGACCGGCGACAGCAGATCGTGGCACAGGCGCGAACAGAGCAGGCTGGCAAGGTCGACGGCGTTCATTCGTGCCTCTGATGCGGCAGGCAAAAGCCTTAGGCAAGCCGCCGCCTGATCCAGATTGTTGCTATTGCCACCGGTTTCGCGGGATAATGGCGTCATGAAGCCACTCGAACAACTGGTCGCCTCCATCCGCGAGCTGCGCTTTGCCATCGACCGCCTGACGGCCGACGAGATGGCCGATGTCCAGCCGACGGGGCGCCACGCGCTCGAGGCCCAGTGCAAGGCGCTGCAGGCGGACGTCGAGCGGCTGCTCGAGGAACTGGGCACGATTTCCGAGGCCGACGCGTTCGAGCGCGACCTCATCGCCTGACCTATTGAAGGCGCGTCGCGGCATCCCACATTCCTCGGATATGGCCGGGGGGCACAGCATGATCGCGATCGCGCTCGGCGCCGGCCACGCCGGCTGGCGGCTCGACCGCGCGCTCGCCGATGCCGTGCCGACCCTGTCTCGCGAGCGGCTGAAGGCCCTGATCCGCTCCGGCGCACTCGAGGCCGGCGGCAAGCTGGTCCGCGACCCCGCCGCCAGGATGCGCGGCGGCGAGCATTTCACCCTCACCGTCCCCGATCCCGTCCCGGCCCACAACGCCCCCCAGGACATCCCGCTCGATATCGTCTTCGAAGACGAGCACCTGCTGGTGCTCGACAAGCCGGCCGGCCTCGTCGTCCACCCCGCCGCCGGCAACCGCGAAGGCACGCTCGTCAACGCCTTGCTGCACCATTGCGCCGGCCGCCTGTCGGGCATCGGCGGGGTCGCCCGACCCGGCATTGTCCACCGCATCGACAAGGACACGTCGGGCCTGCTGGTGGTCGCCAAGACCGACGTCGCCCATGAAGGCCTGGCGAAACAATTCGCCGCCCACAGCATCGACCGCCGCTACCTCGCCATCGTCGGCGGCCTGCCGAAAACGGCTGGCGGCAGCATCGACGCTCCGCTCGCTCGCTCGGCCCATGACCGCAAGAAGATCGCCATCGTCGCCGGCGCGCGCGGCAAGCGCGCCGTCACCCACTGGACGCGCCTCACGCCGCTGCGCGACGCCGCCCTCGTCGAATGCCGGCTGGAAACCGGCCGCACCCACCAGGTCCGCGTCCACCTGGCCTCGATCGGCCATCCCTTGCTCGGCGACCCGGTCTACGGGCGCGGCAAAAGCGTTCACAGACAGTTGCTC
>JAKFFL010000046.1:0-1523 GCA_036675225.1 Sphingomonas sp.
CAGCTTCAACGGCATTGTCGAAGAGCTCGACTTCGACCGCAGCCGGGTGAAGGTCAGCGTTTCCATCTTCGGCCGTGCCACGCCGGTGGAGCTCGAGTTCGAGCAGGTCGAGCGGGTGAAGTAACGGGCGGCGCGACCGCCCTCGTCGGAACCACCGCCTCCGCCCAAACATTTCCGTTCCATGCAACAAGTCGTGGTCATCACCGGCGCGTCCGCCGGCATCGGCCGTGCCACGGCTTGCGAGTTTGCGCGGCACGGCTGCCGGATCGCGCTGCTGGCGCGGGGTCGCGAAGGGCTGGAGGCAGCCGCGCGCGAGGTCGCGGAGTTGGGCGGCGAGCCGCTGGAGCTGCCAACCGATGTCGCCGATTTGGACGCGGTCGAGGCTGCGGCCGACGCGGTCGCCGAGCGCTTCGGGCACATTGACATCTGGATCAACAACGCCTTCGCCGGCATCTTCGCGCGCTTCATGGACATGACGCCGGAGGAATATCGGCGGGTCACCGACGTCACGTATTTCGGCCAGGTGCACGGGACGCGGGCGGCGCTGCGCCACATGCTGCCGCGCGATGCCGGGACGATCGTGCTGGTCGGGTCGGCGCTCGCCTATCGCGGCATCCCGCTGCAGTCGGCCTATTGCGCCGCCAAGCACGCGCTGCAGGGCTTCCAGGATTCGCTGCGCGCCGAGTTGATCGAGCAAGACAGCAAGGTGGCGCTGACCATGGTCCAGCTGCCGGGCGTCAACACGCCGCAGTTCGACTGGATCCGCGCCCGCCAGCAGGGCCGGCCGCGGCCGGTCGGGGCGGTCTATGAGCCGGAGGTGGCGGCGCGCGCCATCTGGAAGGCAGCGCATGCCAGGCGCAAGCAGTGGATCGTCGGCGCCCCGGCTTATCAGGCGATCCTCGGCGACAAGATCGCCTCGCCCTTGCTCGACCACTATCTGGCGCGGACCGCGGTGGACGGACAGCAGGACGCCACGCCGCTCCCGGCCGATTACCGTGACAATCTGTTCGCGCCGGTGCCCGGCGACCATGGCGCCCACGGCCGCTTCGAGGTCAAAGCGCGGCGGCATTCGCCCTTATTGTGGGCGAGCGCGCATCGCGGCTGGATCGCGGCGGGAACCGCATTGGCGCTGGCGGCATCTATGATTGTGAAACAGGCAGGAGACGGCCATGAATGACGTCGACACGCACGCACGCAACCCGCAGAGCACGGCGGCGATCGCCGGCCATCCGCTCCATCCGATGCTGGTGCCGTTCCCGATCGTCTGCTTCGTGCTGACCTTCGCCGCCGACCTCATGTACCGGTCCGGCGGCGATCCCTTCTTCGCCACCGCCTCGATCTGGCTGCTCGCCATCGGCCTGGTGTTCGCGGCGCTGGCGGCGATCGCCGGCCTCACCGATTATCTCGGCGAGCCGCGCATACGGGCGATCGGCGACGCCACCAAGCACATGATCGCCAATGTCGTCGCCGTGGTAATCGAGGTCATCAACCTGTTCATCCGGATCGGCGACCGCGAGGCGATC
>JAKFFL010000093.1:0-1519 GCA_036675225.1 Sphingomonas sp.
CTTCCAGATAGACGTTGTTGCGCTCATGCCAGCCGTGGCGGTCCAGATACCATTCGAGAGGAGCGACGGTGTGACGCCTGGCGATGCCGGCATTGTCGAACACGCCGGACAGGCGATCGAACAAGGCTTTGCGGCCGCCAAAGGCCTCGCGCGCCGCCGCCTTGGCATCCGGCTGGGCGATGACGTGCGGCGGAACGGCCGTCGCCACGGACAGGAGGCTGCAGCTTGGCATGCCATTCCCTATATGGGCCGGCGGGGGCCGGGCCGCCATGAATTAAGGAGCCACTTCCTATGACCCAACGCTTAATGCAAGCCGCGCTGGTGCTGGCGCTGAGCGCCTGCGGCGGCTCGCCGACCGCGACGGCTCAGGACAATAGCACGCAGCCCGCAGGCGCCCCGGGCGAACGGCCGTTCTCGGTCACGGCGGTCGCCGACTTCTCGACGCCTTGGGCTATGACATTCTTGCCGGGCAGCGGCGTGGCGATGACCAACATAGCGCTGGTGACGGAGCGCGACGGCCGGCTGTGGCTGGTCGATGCCGCCAGCGGCAGCAAGCAGGCGGTGTCGGGGGCGCCCTCGGCGGCGGTCGCGGGTCAGGGCGGCCTTGGCGACGTCGTCGCCTCGCCGGATTTCGCGGGCAATCGCCGGGTCTATCTGAGCTTCGCCGAGGCGGGGGCCGGCGGCACGAGCGGCGCCGCGCTCGGCTATGGCACGCTGGAGATGGGCGAAGGCGCGCCGCGGCTGGCGAATTTCAAGGTCATCTGGCGGCAGGCGCCCAAGGTGACCGGCAACGGCCATTTTTCGCACCGCATCGCCTTCGCCCGCGACGGCACGATCTTCCTGTCGTCGGGCGACCGGCAGAAACTGACCCCCGCCCAGGACCGCAATTCCGACCTTGGCAAGATCATCCATCTGACCGCCGAGGGGCAGCCAGTCGGCGGCCGCTTCTTCACTCTGGGTCATCGCAACGCGCTCGGCCTGGCGTTCGACGGCGAGGGGCGGCTGTGGGGCGTGGAAATGGGACCGCGCGGCGGTGACGAGCTGAACCTCATCGAGCAAGGCAAGAACTACGGCTGGCCGGAAGCGTCCTATGGCAGCCATTACGACGGCCGCGCCATTCCCGACGACCATGCCGGCCAGGGCTTCGCCGAGCCGAAGCTCTATTGGAGCACGTCCATCTCGCCGGCGGGGCTGATCATCTATTCGGGCGACCTGTTCCCGGAATGGAAAGGCGATGCCCTGTTCGGCGCCTTGTCCGGCCAGGCGCTGCTCCGCGCCGACCTCGACGGGACCAACGCCCGCAAGGCGGACCAATGGGACATGGGCGCCCGCATCCGCGAGGTCGAGCAGGGGCCGCGGGGCGATGTCTATCTGCTTGAAGACGAAGGCAGGCTGCTGCGGCTTGAGCCAGTCCGCGGGTAGTAAATTCTAATGGCAGCTTTCGACCCATTGCGGACATTAGCAGGTGCTGACATCGTGGGCCGATGAAGTATCGGCTCTTGGCGCCCACTCTCGCTCT
>JAKFFL010000145.1:0-9706 GCA_036675225.1 Sphingomonas sp.
GACCTATTCCGGCCTGCCACACCGCATGGAGCGCGTGCGCGAGAAGGACGGCGTGCTGTTCGTCAACGACAGCAAGGCGACCAATGCCGAAGCCGCGGCGCCGGCGTTGGCGGCGTTTCCGAACGTCCGCTGGATCCTCGGCGGGCAGGCCAAGTCGAACAGCCTCGGCGATACCGCCGCGCAGCTCGGCCATGTCGTCAAGGCCTATACCATCGGTGAAGCGGGGCCGATGTTCGCGCGACTGCTGCGCGACCGGGCGGTGCCGGTCGAAGAGTGCGAAACGATTGAAAATGCGACAAAACGCGCCGCGGCGGATTCCCTTCGGGGCGACGTTGTTCTACTCTCGCCGGCAAGCGCGTCGTTCGACCAGTTCGATGACTTCGAGGCGCGCGGGGACCGGTTCCGGGAACTGGTGGAGGGGCTATGAGCGCGGCAGGCATTTCACGGTCGATCAGGGCCAAGGCGGAATTGCTCGATCCCAGCCGCTACGGCCGTTCGGACCGCTCGCAACTCGGCCGCTGGTTCTGGGAGATCGACCGCGTCCTGCTGCTTTTGATCGCGGTGCTGATCGGCATCGGCCTGATCGCGGTGGCCGCCGCCTCGCCCGCCGCCGGCCAGCGTTACTCGGGTGGATCGGTGCGCATCGCCGAATTGCATTATTTCTACCGGCAACTGGTGTGGATCGCCGCTTCCGTGCCGGTGATGATCGGCATTTCGATGATTCCGCGCGATCGCCTGCGGCGCTGGTCGATCGCCGGTGCGGTGCTGTTCCTGGCGTTGCTCGCCGTCGTCCCGATCTTTGGCGAGGAGAAGAATGGCGCCATCCGCTGGATCAACATCGGCGTCGGCCAGCTGCAGCCGTCCGAATTCCTGAAGCCTTTTTTCGTCGTCGCTTTGGCCTGGCTGCTGAGCCTCAAGCATGGCGACAAGAGCTTGCCGGTGTTTACCGTCTCGGCCCTGCTGCTCGCAATCATCGCCGTGCTGCTGATGCGCCAGCCCGACTTCGGCTCGACCATCATCTTCGCCACCGTCTGGATCGCCATGCTGGCGCTGGCCGGCCTGCGGATGAAGCTGCTGCTGGCGCTGGGCGCGGCGGCGGTAGCGATGGTGGTGGTCGCTTACTTCACCTATGACGTCGCCACCGCCCGCATCGACGGCTTCCTGTTCGGCCAGGGCGATACCTTCCAGACCGACAATGCGATGCGCACTTTGACCGCCGGCGGGCTATTCGGCATGGGTCCGGGCGGCGGCACCCGCAAGTTCGGCCTTCCCGAGCCGCACACCGACTACATCTTCTCGGTAATCGGCGAGGAGTTCGGGCTGATCGCCTGCCTCGCCATCGCCTGCCTCTACCTCGCCATCGTCGGCCGGGTGCTGATGAAATTGCTCGACGAGGAATCGACCTTCGCCATCCTTGCCGCCTCTGGCCTCGCCATCACCTTCGGCCTGCAGGCGTTGATCAACATGGCGGTCAACGTCCAGATCGCCCCGTCCAAGGGCATGACTTTGCCGTTCATCTCCTATGGCGGCAGCTCGATGCTGGCGCTCTCCATCGGCATGGGATTGCTGCTCGCCTTCACCAGGCGAAACCCTTATCTGACCCGCTCGCCCTATGTGGTGAAATGGGCTGGAGAGCGCGCGCTTTCATGAACGTCATCCTCGCGGCCGGCGGCACCGGCGGACATATGGTCCCGGCCCATGCGCTCGCCGCCGAGCTCAAGAAGCGCGGCCACGGCGTCGGGCTGGTCACCGACGACCGCGGCGCCCGCATCCCGGGCCTGTTCGGCGACGTGCCGGTCCATGTCCTGCCGGTCGGCCGGATCGGCGGCGGGCCGATCGGCTGGATCAAAGCCGTCGGCTCGGTCATCGCCGGGCGGCGCGAAGCCAAGCGGCTCTACCGGGAGTTCCGGCCCGACGCGGTGGTCGGCTTCGGCGGCTATCCGGCTTTTCCGGCGCTGCTTGCCGCCAGCTCGATCGGCATCCCGACCATCCTGCATGAACAGAATGCGGTGCTGGGACGCGTCAACCGACTGCTGGCAAGCGACGCGGCGGCCATCGCCACCGCTTATGAGCAGGTCGACCGATTGAAGCCGCGCCACCGTGCCAAGACCGTGCTGGTCGGCAATCCGGTGCGCGAGGAAGTGGCGCGGCTGGGCGAGGCGCCGCTGCCGCCGTTCGACGACATCGCGCCGCTGAAAATCCTCATCACCGGCGGCAGCCAGGGTGCTTCGGTGCTTGGCCGGGTGGTGCCGGAAGGGCTCGGCGCGCTGGCGCCGTCGCTCCGCCACCGGCTGCAGATCGTCCAGCAATGCCGGGCCGACGACATCGAGGCGGTCCGCGCCCGCTACGCCGCGCTCGGCATTCCCGCCGAGCTGTCGACCTACATCACCGACATGCCCGACAAGCTCGCCGACGCGCACCTGGTCATCGCGCGGGCCGGCGCCTCGACCATCGCCGAGCTGACCGCCGCCGGACGCCCGGCGATCCTGGTGCCCTTGCCGAGCGCGACCGACGACCACCAGACCGCCAACGCCCGCGAAATGGCGCGGGCGGGTGGTGCCCGCATGGTCATCCAAACCGAGTTCACGCCGGACACGCTGGCCCGCCAGATCGAGGCGCTGGCCGAAGATCCGCAGGCGCTGGCCAATGCCGCCGCGCGCTCGCTGTCCGTCGGCCGGCCCAATGCCGCCAGTGACCTTGCCGACCTCGTCGAGCGGATCGCCGGCGGCCTGTCGCCGATCCCTGTCGGGCTGGCGGCGAGGATCCGCGCCGAGGCTCCGGCCGCGGGTGTCCCCGCGTGATGAAGGCTCTGGGCACCGACATCGGCACGATCCATTTCGTCGGCATTGGCGGCATCGGCATGTCGGGCATCGCCGAGGTCATGCACCAGTTGGGCTATACGGTGCAGGGCTCCGATCTGGCGGAAAGCTACGTTGTCGAGAAATTGCGCAAGGCCGGCATTCCCGTCGCCATCGGCCATAGCGCCGACAATCTCGGCGATGCGGCGGTGGTGGTCTGTTCGACGGCGATCAAGGACGGCAATCCCGAGGTCGAGGCGGCGGTGGAGCGGCGGCTGCCGCGCGTCCGCCGCGCCGAGATGCTCGCCGAACTGATGCGCATGCAAAAGACGATCGCGGTCGCTGGCACCCACGGCAAGACGACGACGACTTCGATGATCGCCTGCCTGCTCGACGCCGGCGGCATCGACCCGACCGTGATCAATGGCGGCATCATCAACCGCTATGGCTCCAACGCCCGACTCGGCAAGTCCGACTGGATGGTGGTCGAGGCCGACGAGAGTGACGGCAGTTTCCTGCGCCTCGACGGCACCATCGCCATCGTCACCAACATCGATCCCGAGCACCTCGAGCATTACGGTAATTTCGACAAGGCGAGGGACGCCTTCGTCGAGTTCGTCGAGAACGTGCCTTTCTATGGTCTCGCCGTAATGTGCATCGACCATCCCGAGGTGCAGAATCTGATCGGCCGAATCCGCGATCGGCGGGTGGTGACCTATGGCTTTTCGGCGCTGGCCGACCTTCGTGCCGACAATGTCGTCACCGAAAATGGCGGGGCCACCTTCGACGCCTTGGTCCACGGCCGAGACGGCGAGCGGCGGGTTATCGAAGGCATTCGCCTGCCGATGCCGGGACGGCACAATGTGCTAAACGCGCTGGCGGCGATCGCGGTCGGGATCGAGCTCGGCATGGACGATGCCACGATCACGGACGGCTTTGACAAGTTCGACGGGGTCAAGCGCCGCTTCACCCGCGTCGGCGAGGTCGATGGGGCGGTGGTCATCGACGATTATGCGCATCATCCGGTCGAAATCCGGGCGGCGCTGTCGGCGGCGCGCGAGAGCGTGTCGACGATGGTCGGCACCGGGGACGGTGCCGCTGGGTCACGCGTGATCGCGGTCGTCCAGCCGCACCGCTTCACCCGGTTGCGGGACCTGATGGCCGACTTCGAGAACGCCTTCAACGATGCCGACATCGTCTTTGTCGCGCCCGTCTATCCGGCCGGCGAGGAGCCGATCGAGGGGGTTGACGCCGCCGCCCTGGCGGAGGGGCTGCGCGCCCACGGTCACCGCATGGTCAAGCTGGTCGACAGCCCGAAGGAACTCGCCACCAGCCTGCGCGACATTGCCGCCGAGGGCGACATCATCCTTTGCCTCGGCGCCGGCGACATCACCAAATGGGCGGCCGGGCTGGCCGACGGCATCGCCAAGGCGCGGGCCAGCAAGAAATGAGCGAAGCCGACACGCTTCCCAAGGTGCGTGGCAAGCTGAAGCCGCAGGCGCCCCTGGCCCCGCTAGTCTGGTTCAAGGCGGGCGGGAATGCGCAATTCCTGTTCGAGCCGGCGGACCTCGATGATCTGAAGTCCTTCATCGCCGACCTCGATCCCGACGTGCCTGTCATGGCGTTGGGCCTCGGCTCCAACATGATCGTCCGCGACGGCGGGATCCCGGGCGTGGTCGTGCGGCTCGGCAAGGCATTCGCCAAGGTCGACCGGGGTGATGAGACGGCCTTGAAATGCGGCGGCGGGGCGAGCGGCATATTGGTGTCGTCGAGCGCGCGCGACGCGGGGATCGCCGGAGTCGAGTTCCTGCGCTCCATCCCCGGCACGGTCGGCGGCTTCGTGCGGATGAACGGCGGCGCCTATGGCCGCGAGGTCAAGGACGTGCTGGTCGAATGCGAAGTCGTGCTGCGCTCCGGCGAGCTCAGGACAATCAGCCTCGACGAGCTTGGCTACACCTATCGCCACAGCGACCTGCCGCCCGAAGCGATCGTCGTCAGCGCGACCTTTCGGGGGGACGCCGGCGATCCGGCCGCTATCCAGGCCGAAATGGACCGCATTGCTCAGTCCCGCGAGGAAACGCAGCCGCTCAGGAGCCGCACCGGCGGGTCGACCTTCAAGAACCCGCCGGGGCACAAGGCTTGGGCGCTGATCGACGCCGCCGGCTGCCGGGGCATGATGCTCGGCGGCGCGCAAGTTTCGGAAAAGCACTGCAATTTCCTTTTGAACACCGGCAATGCGACCTCTAGCGAGATCGAAGAGCTCGGCGAAGAGGTCCGCCGCCGGGTCGTCGAAAAAACAAACATCATGCTGGAATGGGAAATCCAGCGCGTCGGAGTGCCGGAGTGAACAAAGAGCTGAATGTCGCGGTGCTGATGGGCGGCTGGTCGGCCGAGCGCGAGGTCTCGCTAATGAGCGGGCAGGGCGTGGTCGAGGCCTTGAAGGAACGCGGCTGGAGCAACGTCACGCCGGTCGACATGGACCGCAACGTCGCCCAGGTGCTCGCCGGCATTCGCCCCGACGTCGTCTTCAATGCGCTGCACGGCACGCCCGGCGAGGACGGCACTGTCCAGGGCATGCTCGACCTGATGCAGATCCCCTATACGCACAGCGGGCTCGAAACCTCGGTCATCGCCATCGACAAGGAATTGACCAAGATGGTGCTGGTGCCGGCCGGCATCCGCATGCCCAAGGGAAAGGTTGTCGCCAGCCAAAGCCTGTATGCCGGCGATCCGATGGCACGACCCTATGTGCTCAAGCCAGTGAACGAGGGCTCGTCGGTCGGCGTCGCCATCGTCACCGAAAGCAGCAATTACGGCAACCCCATCGGCCGCGACGCCGAAGGGCCGTGGCGGCATTTTGACCGCCTGCTCGCCGAGCCGTTCGTCAAGGGTCACGAGCTGACCGTCGCCGTGCTCAACGGCGAGGCGCTCTGCGTCACCGAATTGAAGCCCAAGGTCGGATTCTACGACTATGACAGCAAATATACCGACGGTTTGACCGAGCATGTCTGTCCGGCCGAAGTGCCTGAGAATATTGCCGCGGCGATGATGGACATGGCGGCGCGGGCGCATGGTTTGCTCGGCTGCAAGGGCGCCTCGCGCTCCGACTTCCGCTGGGACGAGGAGCAGGGCGAGGCCGGCCTCTATCTGCTCGAGGTCAATACCCAGCCGGGCATGACGCCGCTGAGCCTGGTGCCCGAACAGGCGCGCCAGCGCGGCATCGCCTATGGCGAGCTGGTCGAGCGGCTGATCGCCGAGGCGTTGGAAGGCGCGGGGCCATGAGCGCCGCCCACGTCCGGCGCGGGTCAAGCAGTGGGCGCAAGGCGCGCAAGGGCGCGCGCAAGGTTTCGGTCCCCAGGAAGATCGCCGATAAATTGCCGGTCCGGCAGGACAGCGCCAATGCGCTGGCGCGCTGGATGTTCGGCCTGTTCGCGGCCGGCGCCGCCGCCTTGGCCCTGGTCGCGCTCGACGTGCCGGCCAAGCTCACCACCGCCGCCGGCGAGGCGGTCGGCGACGCCGGCTTCCGGGTGCGCAGCGTCGATGTCCAGGGCATCCGCCGAATGGACAGCCAGCCGGTGTACGAAATCGCGCTAGACCAGCGGAGCACGGCCATGCCGCTGGTCGATGTCTCCGGCATCCGCGAGCGCCTGCTTCAATATGGCTGGGTCAAGGACGCCCGGGTGTCGCGGCGGCTGCCCGACACGCTCGTTATCGACATTGTCGAGCGGCAGCCGGCGGCGCTGTGGCAGCACGAGCAACAGCTGTCGCTGATCGATGCCGAAGGCGTGGTGCTCGACCGCGTGCCGATCAGCGCCATGCCCGATCTGCCGCTGCTGATCGGTCCGGGCGCCAACGCCCAGAGTCGCAACCTCGACGCCTTGCTGGCTGAAGTGCCGACGCTTCGCCCGCAACTCGAATCGGCAAGCTGGGTGGGCAAGCGCCGCTGGGACCTCAACTTCCAGTCCGGCGAGACCATTGCCTTGCCGGAAGGAACGGCGGCGGCGAAGATCGCGCTTGCCAAGTTCGCCCGGCTCGACAAATCCGCCGGCCTTCTCGGCCGCGGCATTCTGCGCATCGACCTTCGCATCCCCGGCAAGATGGTCGTCCGCCTGCCACGCGGGCCCGGTGAGCCGATCCTCCCCGAAACCCCGAGCGAAGGCTAGGCCTGAACCCATAATGGCCGATTCCGCCTCGCAGCCACTGATTACCGCGCTCGACATCGGCTCGTCGAAGGTCAGCGCCCTGATCGTCGCCCCCGACGAGGAGGGGCGGCTGCGCGTGCTCGGCTCCGGCCAGCGCGAGAGCCGCGGCGTCAAGCGCGGCTATGTCGCCGACGTCGAGGCGAGCGAGGTCGCGGTCCGCGAGGCGGTCGAGAGCGCCGAGCGCATGTCCGGCGTGACCATCGACGAGGTCTGGGCGAGCTTCGGCGCCGGTGGGCTGACCAGCGATATCGCCAATGTCGAGGTCGAGCTTGGCGGCCACCAGGTCGAGCAATCCGACCTTGCCGAATTGCTCCGTCATGGCCGCGCGGCGATCGACCGCGGCGACCGGGTCGTGCTCCATGCCCATCCGGCGCTCTACACCATCGACGGCGTCGAGGGCGTCAAGCAGCCGGTCGGGCTGCATGCCCAGCGACTTGGCGTCGACATCCATGTCATCGCCGCCGAGCCGGCGCCGCTCCGCAACCTCGACTATGTCATCCGCTCGGCGCATCTCGGGGTTGGCGCCATCGTCGCCTCGCCGGTCGCCGCCGCCCTGGCCTGTCTGACGGCCGAGGAGCGCGAGCTGGGCGTCGCCTTGATCGAGCTGGGCGCGGAAGTGACCAATGTTTCGCTCCACGCCGGCGGCATGCTGGTCGGGCTGCGCTCAATCCCGCTCGGCGCGCGTGATATCAGCGACGACATCGCCTGCGCCTTCGGCGTCCAGCGCCGCGACGCCGAGCGGCTGAAATGCTTTTACGGCTCGGCGATGACGAGCCCGCGCGACAATCACGAGATGATCGAGGCCAACCAGATCGGGGCGGAAAGCGGGGCGGAGCCAATGCGCATCACCCGCGCCCAACTGATGACCGTCATCCGCCAGCGGGTCGAGGAACTGACCAGCCAGATCGACCATGCCCTCAAGACGCTGGGCTTCACCGGCCCTGTCGGACGGCAGGTGGTGCTGACCGGCGGCGGCGCCGAGCTGAAGAACATCGCCGACTACATGCAAGGCGTGCTCGGCCGCGCGGTGCGGATCGGGCGGCCGAAGACCATCACCGGCCTGCCCGACGCGCACAGCGGCCCGGCTTTCACCACCCTGGTCGGGCTGGCGATGCTGGCGGCGGGCGGCACCGGTGACCTGCGCGACCTGGCGCTCGGATCGGTCGCCGACCGCAAGCAGGGGCAGGGCTTTATCGGCCGGTTGGTGGCGGCGATGAAAGGCGGGTTCTAGGCTCCGTTGAACCGTGCTAGCCATTGGTCGCGGGGGCACAATGGCGACAGCAGCCTTGACGAGGAGCGCAAGCAGCGGCCTTATCCTGTTGCTCGGGGCCGCCGTCTTCTTGAATTATGTCGACCGCGGCGCAATCGCCGTCGCGGCGCCGGTGATGAAGGGCGAGCTTGGCCTCACCGCGACCGGCTTCGGAATCGCCGTCTCCGCATTCTTCTGGGTCTATGCGCCGGTCCAGCTGCTGGTCGGCTGGCTGTGCGACCGCTTCTCCGTCTACAAGATGATCGCCGGCGGCATCCTGCTGTGGGCGGCCAGCACTTTCCTAATGGGTTTCGCTGGCGGCTTCCTGTCGCTGCTGGTGCTGAGAATCATGCTCGGCGTCGGTGAAAGCATCGCCTTTCCAGGGACGTCCAAGATCATCGCCCGGCACGTGCCAGCGGCGCGGCGCGGCATCGCCAACGCGTCGGTTGCAGCCGGCATTGCCCTGGGCCCGGCGCTTGGCACGCTGATCGGCGGCTACATCGTCGCCGGTTGGGGCTGGCGAGCGATGTTCTTCCTGTTCGGCCTGGCGACTTTGCTGTGGCTGGTCCCATGGCAGCGGCTGGTGCCGACGCTGCACGTGCCGGGCGACGAGCAGATCCAGGCGCGCGTGCCGATGTCGGCGGTGCTGTCGAAATGGCCATTATGGTCCATGGGGATCGTCCACGCCGCCGGCAATTACTGCTTTTATTTCCTCCTCGCCTGGTTGCCGCTCTACCTCGTCCAGGAACGCGGCCTGACCATCGTCGAAATGACCTGGCTGGCCTCGCTGGGTTATGCCGTCCAGGCGGCATGCGCCCTCGGCTACGGCCATTTTTCCGACATGTGGACACGCTCGGGCCGATCGGAAGCTTTCATTCGCCGCTGGATGATGGTCGCCAGCCAAATGCTTGCCGCCGTCGCCATCTGGGGCATTAGCACTGCCGACAGCCGCATCGAGCTGGCCGTCTGGCTGTGCCTGGCGGGGGCCGCATCGGCCGCGCTTTCCCTGAATCTCTATGCCATTGCCCAGATGTTCTCGGGGCCACGCGCGGCCGGAACCTGGATCGGTGCGCAAAACGCCATCGGCAATCTGTCGGGAATCTTCGGGCCCATCGCCACCGGCATCATCGTTGATCGCGCCGGTTATTTGAGCGCCTTCAACTTGACCGCCATCATCGCCGCATTGGGCGCGCTGTGGTGGGCCTTCGTCCTGCCGCCCATCGCCCAGATCGAGTTCGAGCGGCCCAAAGCCTAGCGCGGCGGCTCGATCTCGACTGACCCATTTTGAATCATGGTGAGTCAAAGGGGCCACGATCCCCAGCTTTTTTCACCAAGGTTAACTTTTTCGCTTGTGGCGGGAGTCGCAATGATTCAAAGATTCATGCCCTAAGTTCAATGCACTTAGGTGCAGGGGGAGGGTTGGCCCATGAGCATCGATTTCATCCGTCCGGAAGTCG
>JAKFFL010000009.1:0-9699 GCA_036675225.1 Sphingomonas sp.
AGGGCGAGCACCCCGAATTCCGCGACTGGAAATGGGTCGAGCCGAGCCAGCTTCCGGAACTGATCGTGCCGTTCAAGCGCGACCTGTACCGCGAGCTGCTCGACGCCTTCGCCGAGTGGCTTTGAGTTTTACTTTCGCTGGTCGGCGGTGAGAAAGCCGAAGCCGCCGCCGACGATCGCACCGATGATCGGCCCGACGAACGGCAGCGGTATGGCCACCACGGCGCCAATGGCAGCGGCGATCGCCGTTCTCTTCGCTACTGGATTGTCGAACATCCGCTTCGCTCCTTCGCCAACTGTATTATACGAATAATACACATATGTCCAGCAACGCCGGCGGTGTGGCCTTCACTTCGGAGCCGAGCTAGAGGGCGGGCATGGGGGAATTGAGCAAGACCGAACGCGAAGCCGTCGAGCGCGCCTCGGGCCAGCCGATGCTGGCCCAGGTCGAGACCTGGGCGGCAATCAACAGCGGCACCGGCAACCTCGCCGGGCTCGAAACCGTGGCCAGCCGGCTCGCCGACCAATTCGCCATCTTGCCCGGCGCGCTGGTGCTGGAGGAAGCGGCGCCGGTCGAGGCGGTCGACCCCGACGGCACGGTGCGGAGGGTCGCGCATGGCGCGAACCTGCATTTGACGGTGCGGCCGCAGGCGCCGGTGCAGCTGCTGCTGACCGGTCACATGGACACGGTGTTCGCCGTCGATCATCCGTTCCAGGCGCTGACCTGGATCGAGGCCGGCAAGGTACTCGGCGGCCCGGGCGTCGCCGACATGAAGGGCGGGATCGCCGTCATGCTCGCCGCGCTGCGGGCGGTCGAGGCCGGCCCCGCAGCCGGCGCCATCGGCTATGAGGTCGTCATCAACAGCGACGAGGAAGTCGGCTCGCCGGGCTCGGCGGCGCTGATCGCCCGCGCGGCGCAGGGCAAGCGCGCCGCTTTGACCTATGAGCCAGCCGCCTTGCCCGACGGGACATTGGCCGGCGCCCGGCCGGGAAGCGGCAATTTCAGCTTCGTCGTCGCCGGCCGTTCGGCCCATGCCGGCCGCAACCCGGAGGACGGCCGCAACGCTTTGGTCGCCGCTGCCGAACTGGCGCTGCGCCTGGCCCATTCGAAGACGCCAGGCCTGAGCATCAACCCGGCCCGGATCGACGGCGGCGCACCCAACAATGTCGTCCCCGACCACGCCATATTGCGCGTCAATCTGCGCCCGGCGACCGGCGACGACCAGGAAATCGCGGTGCGGCTGATTGCCAATGCGGTCGAGCAAACAGCTACCGAGCATGGCGTCCACATCGCCGTCCACGGCGGCTTCGGCCGGCCGCCCAAGCCGATGACCGGCGAGGCCGAGGCCTTGTTCCATCTGGTCCGCAAGGCCGGCGCCGACCTTGGCCAGGACATTGGCTGGCAAGCCACCGGCGGGGTGTGCGACGGCAACAATATCGCCGCCTGCGGCGTGCCCGTGGTCGACACCATGGGCGTGCGCGGCGGCAAGATCCATTCGATGGAGGAATATCTGATCGTCGACAGCCTGGCCGAGCGCGCCGCTCTGTCCGCACTGACCATCCTGCGGCTCGCCGGAGGCGAGGCATGAGCTTCCGCATCCGCGCCGCGCGCGAGGGGGATTTCGGCGCGCTTTACGAATTGTCGAAGCTGACCGGCGGCGGCTTCACCAATTTGCCGGCCGACAAGGCGACGCTGGAGGGCAAGCTGGCCAAAGCCGCCGCCGGCTTTGCCCGCAAGGGCGAAAGCCAGACCGAAGATTTGTATTTGTTCATGCTCGAGGATTTCGAAACCGGCGCCATCCGTGGCACCTGCCAGATTTTCGGCGAGGTCGGCCGCGACCGGCCATTCTACAGCTATCGCCTGTCGACGTTGACCCAGAAGAGCGAGGAATTGGGCCGGAGCTTCCGTAACCAGACCTTGTCGCTGTGCACCGATTTGGAAGGTTCGAGCGAGGTCGGTGGCTTGTTCCTGCATCCGCACGAGCGCGCCGGTGGCCTCGGCATGCTGCTCGCCCGGTCGCGCTATCTGTTCATCAAGCAAAACCGGCCTCGGTTCGGCACGCGGGTGCTCGCCGAGCTGCGCGGAGTGATGGACCCGGCCGGCCATTCGCCGTTCTGGGACGCGCTCGCCGGCCGCTTCTTCGGCATGACCTTCCCGGAAGCCGACGAGTTCAATGCCGTCCACGGCACCCAGTTCATCGCCGACCTGATGCCCAAGACGCCAATCTACGTGAACATGCTTCCCGAAAGCGCCCGGGCCGTCATCGGCCAGCCGCATCCGACCGGGCGCGCGGCGCTGAAGATGCTGCAGGCCGAAGGCTTCGTCTGGGAATGCTATGTCGACATTTTCGACGGCGGACCGACCGTCACCGCGGCAACCGATCAGATCCGCAGCGTGCGCGAAGCCGAATGGCTGAAGGTCGGCGGCGGCCACAAGGACAAGAACGGCAAGGCGATGTTGGTCGCCACCGGCCAGCTCGGCAACTTCACCGCCTGCTATGCGCAGGTGAAGATCGACGACCGCGGCGAGGCGCTGCTCGACGAGCATGCCCTCAAGATGCTCGACGTCGGCAGCGGCGACACGATCATCGCCGTGCCGCGATGATCCGCGAGATCAACTTCGACGGCATCGTCGGGCCGAGCCATAATTACGCGGGCCTTAGCCTTGGCAACCTCGCATCGACCCGCAACGCCGGCGAGGCGTCGAGCCCGCGCGCCGCGGCCCTGCAGGGGCTGGACAAGATGCGCATCAATCTGGCGCTGGGTCTGGCGCAGGGGCTGTTCGTGCCCCCTCCCCGCCCGGCCGACGGCTGGCTGGCACGGCTGGGGACGGACATTGCGGCGGCGGATCCGGCGCTGGCCGCCAACGCCATGTCGGCATCGACGATGTGGGCGGCCAATGCCGC
Organism: Sphingomonas sp.; assembly: GCA_036675225.1. Classification (GTDB taxonomy): domain Bacteria; phylum Pseudomonadota; class Alphaproteobacteria; order Sphingomonadales; family Sphingomonadaceae; genus Sphingomicrobium. The sequence continues at coordinate 2,906 of JAKFFL010000009.1, forward strand.
GACCGTGTCGCCCGCCGCGGACTGTGCCGACGGCCGATGCCATCTGACCGTCGCCAATCTGAAGACCATGCCGCACCGCAGCCATGAATGGCCGGACACTTTGGCCCAGCTGCGCCTGGCCTTCGCCGGCTCGGGCTTCACCGTCCACGACCCGGTCCCGACCGCGTTCGGCGACGAGGGCGCCGCCAACCATATGCGGCTGGCCGCCGCGCACGGCGAGCCCGGCATCGAAATCTTCGTCTATGGCGTTAGCGGCGGCGCCTTCCCGGCCCGGCAGCATCGCGAAGCGTCGAAGGCGATCGCGCGCTTGCATCGGCTCGATCCCGGGCGAACCCTGTTCGTCGAGCAGTCCGAACAAGCGATCGCCGCCGGCGCCTTCCACAACGACGTCGTCGCCGTCGCCAACGAGCGTGCGCTGTTCGCCCACGAGCGGGCCTTTGCCGACCGCGACGGATTTTTCGAGCGGCTTGGCCCCCTGATGCCCAACCTTGAGATCGTCGAGGTCGCGGCCAGCGAGGTACCGATCGCGGATGCCATCCGCTCCTATCTGTTCAACTCACAGCTGGTGACCGCGCCCGACGGAGTCATGACGCTCATCGCGCCGACTGAATGCCAGGAAACGCCGACCGTCGCCGCCTGGATCGACCGGCATCTGGCCTCCAACGGCGTCATTCGCCGCGTCGAGTTCGTCGATGTCCGCCAGTCGATGGCCAATGGCGGCGGCCCGGCTTGCCTGCGGCTGCGCGTCGCCTGCGATCCCAAGGACGTCGACCCGCGCTTCCTGCTCGACGAGGGCAAGCTCGACCGGTTGGCGGGCGTCATCGCCCGGCACTGGCCCGAAGAGATCGCCGCCGCCGACCTGCAAGCGACCGCCCTGATTGAGTCCATCCGGGCTGCCCGGGCGGCGCTGCTCGACGCGCTCCGCCTGCCCGAATTGAGTCGGCCTGCTTGACAGTCGGCGGTCTAGCTTAACCAGTTTTTGGCGGAACTGCGCCACTGGCACGACGTTTGCTTAACCATGTTCATGTTCAAGCGTATCGCCCGGCTGTTCACGATCAAGACCCGCTTCGAGGCGTTCCTCGTCACCTATGCGATCGCCGTCGGCGCGATCGAGCGCGGCCAGCATTATCTCGCGCAATATCCCGGCACGATGGGGCTGGTGCTCGCCTTGTGCTGCACCGGCGTGGTCTTCCTGGCCGGCGGCAAATTGCTCGATTCCGTGCGGCCTGAACCCATGCCGACGCTGGCCCGTGCTCGTCCGCCGGCGCTGCCGCGCCCGCGGCGTGCGATCAGTCGTAGTCGACCCAGGTTTCGCCGGACGGCCGCTGCCGCAAGGTCAGCCGGCTCGTCCCGCACAGATTGACGCCGTTCCACAGCGCCGTCCCGCCGCTGGTCAGGCTCGCCCGCAAATCGAACGCGCAGTCGGGGTCGCTGAAGGCGACGCTGGCACTGGCGCCCGCCGCCGGTGACGCCGTCAGAGCCTGCCAATTGGCGGTGCCCGTCCGGCGGATCGACAGCGAGGCAATGCCGCTGCCGGTGGCGTTGGTGACGGTGAAGCCATTGGCGCCGGCAAGGGCCGGCGCCGGAGTCAGGCCAAGGACGATGGCGCCAAGCGCCAGAATACCGGTGCGCATGGTCCCAATATAGGCCGAAAATCGAGCCGAACCAAGACGATAAGGAGAACGTTCCACAGCCGAAAATAGGCGTGTGGATATTAACCATGCGTTAGGGCATAGAGCCGCATTGTCGAGTCGTCCGGGGGGGAGTGACTCCATGGTTTCGAACTTGCGTTATTACCAGCGCCGAGCGGCCGAAGAACGCAGCGCCGCCGCCCGCGCCATCACCCCCCAGGCCCGCGAATGGCACGGCAAGCTCGCCCGGGATTTCGCCGCCCGCGCCGAAGCCTGCTCGATCAATGCTTCGGAAGCCTGTTCGATCAACGGTTCGGCCGTCAGCGCCTGATTTTGCCGGCCATGATTGGCTAAAGCACGGCGCGGAGTGAATCCGCGCCGTCGATCGGGCTCGGCTGCGTCGGCCTGTCGGCCGCCAATTGCCGCGCGATCGCTCACCTGCACTCGGTGCCTTGAAAAATAATGGCGCGCCCGGAAGGATTCGAACCTCCGGCCCCCAGATTCGTAGTCTGGTGCTCTATCCAGCTGAGCTACGGGCGCGCGGGAGAGACGGGCACATAGGGGCAAGATTTCCGGGGTGCAAGCCCTCGGGAGAGAGGCCATCGGCGGCGATTGCGCCCCGCCCGCTCGCCCCCTAGACAATGCCCGCCATGGTTCGTCGCGTCGCCTTGCCCGCCCTCCTCCTCGCCGCTTGCGCCGCCTGTACGGTCCCGCAATCGGGCGAGCCCACGCTGGCGCCGCGGGCGGCGGAAGCGATCGACCCGCGCGTGCCGATCCCCGGCGATGTCATCGTCGGGCCGGCCGACCCGGCTTTGTCGGCCAGGATCGCCCAGCTTCTGGTCGAGGTCCAAAGCGGCGAGGCGGCGTTCGCGGCCGCGGCGACGGAGGCCGAACGGCTGGCCGCGGCCGCCGGCCCGCCTGAGAGCGAGAGCTGGATTGTCGCGCAGGAAGCCTTGTCCGGGCTGGTCGCGGCAAGGGGACCCGTGACCAGGGCAATGGCCGACCTCGATTCCCTGGCAGCGGCGCGGATAGCCGCCAGTGGCGGAATCCTGCCCGGCGACCTGGCCGCGATCCAGGCGGCGAGCGCCGAGGCCGGCGCCACCGGCCAGCGGCAGGCCGAGACGATCGACCGCCTGCAGCGGCAGCTCACCCGCTAATTCAGCCGGCGATCAGCCGCGCCGCATCGAGCGCGTGGTAGGTGAGGACGCCGGCCGCGCCGGCCCGCTTGAACGCCAGCAGTGTCTCGAGGATCAAGGCGTCGCGCTCACCGGCGCCGGCGGCGGCGGCAGCCTCGATCATCGCATATTCGCCCGACACCTGATAGGCGAAGGTCGGCACGCCGAACTCCCGTTTCACCGCGGCAAGGACATCGAGGTAGGGCAGACCCGGCTTGACCATTACCATGTCGGCGCCCTCGGCGATGTCGAGCGCCACCTCGCGCAGCGCCTCGGCGGCGTTGGCCGGGTCCATCTGATAGGTCTTCTTGTGCCCCTTTAAGAGCCCGCGCGAACCGACGGCGTCGCGGAACGGCCCATAGAAGGCCGAAGCATATTTGGCGGCATAGGCCATAATGGCGGTGTTGCGGCGGCCCTCGCGCTCCAGCGCCACGCGGATGGCGCCGACCCGGCCGTCCATCATGTCGGAGGGGGCGACGATGTCGGCCCCCGCCGCAGCCTGGATCAGGGCCTGATCGACCAGCACCGCCGTCGTTTCGTCGTTGAGGACGTAATGCCGGTCGTCGGTCAGGCCGTCATGGCCATCGCTGGTGTAGGGGTCGAGGGCGACGTCGGTCAGCACGCCGATGTCGGGCACCGCATCCTTGATCGCCTTGATCGCTCGGCAGATGAGGTTGTCGGGATTGAGCGCCTCGCGGGCATCGTCGTTACGCAGGTTCGGCGGCGTGTTGGGGAACAGGGCGACGCAGGGGATGCCGGCGTCGGCGGCCAGCCGGGCGCGGCCGGCGAGCTTGTCGACGCTCCACCGGCTGACCCCGGGCAGCGAGCCGATCGGCTCCTCGCAGCCCTTGCCCGCGCAGATGAACAAGGGCCAGATGAGGTCGCTGGCATGCAGCCGGTGCTCGGCCAGCAAATCGCGCATCCACGGGGACGAGCGGCCGCGGCGCATGCGAATGGCTGGGAAGGAAGGCTGGGTCATCAAGTTTCTCTATCGTCATTCCCGCGCAAGCGGGAACCTAGTGGCCGGGCCCCCGCTTACGCGGGGGTGACGAATAAAAGAACCCTTCCGCATCGCGCCATTCTGGTCGTCAATACCCGCAGCCGGACCGGGGCCGAAGGGTTCGACCAGGCGGTCAAGCTAATCGAGGCCGCCGGGATTAAGCTGGTCGAATCGCATGCGGTCGAGGAGCCCGCCGGCCTCCTGGACGTCGTCCGCCAGGCGGTCGAGGCGGCGCCGATGGTGATCGTCGGCGGCGGCGACGGGACCCTGTCCAGCGCCATCGATTTCTTCAAGGACCATGACACGGTCTTCGCCTTGTTGCCGCTCGGCACCGCCAACAGCTTCGCCCGGGCGCTCGGCATCCCACTCGATTTGCCAGGCGCGGTCGATGTTATCGCGTCCGGCGTCCCCCGGCGCATCGACCTCGGCTGCGTCAATGGCGACTATTTCGGCAATTCCGCGGTCATCGGCCTGGCGCCGCTGATCGCCAAGACCGTCCCGCACAAATTGAAGCGCTACCTGGGCCGTGTCGGCTATGCCGCCTGGGCCGCCAAGGTCAGCCTCGGCTTCCGGCCGTTCAAGCTGCGGATTGACCACGGCCACGCGCATTCGACGGTCTGGGCAACCGAAGTGCGGATCGCCAACGGCGGCTATTTCGGCGGGGTCGAACTGGTCGAAGGGGCCGAGGTCGACAGCGGCGAGATCATCGTTCAGGTCGTCACCGGCCGCAGCAAGCCGAACCTGCTCAGCAGCTGGCTGTCCAACCTCTTCAAGCTGCGCCACCGCGACCAGTGGCAGGCGGAAATGCGCGGCAAGGAGTTCCGGCTGTCGACCGAGCCGGTGATGGAGGTGACAATCGACGGCGAGCTGGCGACGAAAACGCCGATCACGGTGTTCGTGGCGCCCGACGCCGTCGTCATCGCCGCGCCGCGCGAAGGCTGAATCAGCCAGCCGGATTGAGGGCACCGCCAGGCTCGCGCAGGCTGCCGGCGCGCTCGATGCATTCCTCTTCGTCCGGACAGTCCTCAGGGGCCATCCGCGCGCTCTTCCAGCCGCCATGGAGATAGAGGGCAACGGCCATGACGCAGGTCGCGACCATGCCGGCCGGGAAGCTTAGCCAGAGCGCATCGCGGCCAAGCCAGTCATAGGCGCCGAACGCGAAACCGAGGCGGATCGGGTACATGGAAACAATCATGATGATCAGCGGCCAGACGACCTGGCCGTTGGCGCGAACCGTGCCGAACAGGACCAATGCGACGCCGAAGAACAGGAACCCCCAGGTGGCGATCAACAGGATATGGCGCGCGATCGGCAGCGCGCCGCTGTCATAGCCGAGGAACAGCCCGAGCGCGTGCCGGTCGGCGAGGACCAGCAGGGCGGTCAACGCCGCCGTCAAAGCGATCGCGAAGCCGACGCCGGTGCGAGTGATCTTCGCCACCCGGCCCCAATTGCCGGCGCCGATGTTCTGCGCGGCCATGGCGCTAACCGCCGCCCCGAGCGCCATCCCCGGCATCTGCACATAGGTCCACAGCTGCTGGGTGACGCCATAGGCCGCGGTCACCTCGACCCCTTCGCGGTTGACCAGGCTGAGCATGGTCAGCGCCGAGGAGCTGATGACGATCATCTGCAGGCCCATCGGGAGGCCCTTGCCGAAAATGACCTTGAGCAGCGGCAAATCGGGGCGGAGGTAGGAGAGTTCCCGCCCGCGCAGCCGCAGCGGCAAGTCGCGCGCGTAAATGTAGAGCAGCATGCCCGCCAGGCTGACATAAGCCGCGACCGCCGTCGCCAGCGCCGAGCCGGCGATCCCGAGCTCCGGCGCCGGGCCGAGGCCAAGGATGAAGACCGGGTTGAGGACGGCATCGAGCGCGACGTTGAGACCCATGAACCAGAGCGGCGTCATCGAGTCCCCGCTGCCCCGAAGCGCCATCATCAGCATGGTCAGCATCAAGGTCGGCGGCATGCCGACGAAGATCACCCGCAGATAGGCCAAAGCCAGCGGCATCGCCTCGCCGGGGGTCGCGAGCAGCCCGAGCAACTGCGGCGCCAGAAGCCAGCCGGCGACCGAGATCGCCGTCGCCAGCGCCACGAACGTTCCGAGCGAAGTCCCCATTACCCGGCGCGCCCGGTCGACGTCGTGACGGCCGAATGCCTGGCCGATGAGGATGGTCGAGGCCATCGAGAAGCCGAACACGAACGCCATCAGCATGAACATGACGAGATTGCCGTTGGTGGTCGCCGCCAGCGCCTCCTCGCCGAGGAACCGCCCGACCCAGATCGCATTGACCGACCCGTTCAGGGATTGCAGCACCGACGAGGCCAGGGTCGGCAACGCAAAGGCGAGCAAGGTCGGTCCGATCGGGCCCCTGGTCAGGTCGAGGCGGCGCCGTGCTGTCCCTGCGTCTGCCATCGGTGTCCTTCGTGTCCCGGAGGGAGGGCCAGACCCTATCCAAGGCGCTCCAACGCGGCACGCAACCGTTCGGCCTCCGCGGCGCGGGCATCGTGGTCGGCGCGGGCCTTGTCGACCGCCTCGGGCCTGGCGCGCTCGGCGAACGCCGGGTTGGCGAGACGCGCGGCTAGCTGATCGCGGTCCTTTTCGGCGGCTTCGGCGGCTTTGGCGAGGCGAGCCTTCTCGGCTTCGAGGTCGATGGCGCCAGCAAGCGGAAACGCGACGGTCACGCCGCCGACGACGATCTGCGCCGAACTTGGCGGCACGGTTTCGGCGGCGGTCGGGGAGCCGATCTTGGCCATGCGCGACAGAGTCGCGGCGTTGGCGGTGAACCGATCGAGCATCGCCTTGTCGCCGCCAATGACGTGCGGGACCAAGCTCGCGCTCCACGGAATATTGAGTTCGGCGCGCAGGGCGCGGACCTGATCGATCACGTCGACGAGACCGCCAATGTCGCGGGCGGCACTCGCGTCGCGCTGCGCCTCCGGCGCCGGCCACTTGGCGATGATGAGGTCGTAAGGCCGCTCCCCCATCGCATGCCA
>JAKFFL010000097.1:0-1506 GCA_036675225.1 Sphingomonas sp.
TGGCCGGACGCCAAGAGCGCCCAGAACAGCATTGGCGCCGTCTCGGCGTCGGGCAGCACGGCCTGGGTCTTGATCCGGCGTCGGAACTCCTCGTGCAGCCGCTCGATGGCGTTGGTCGTTCGGGCGGATTTCCACTGCGACGGGTGGAGGCGGGTGAAGGTGAACAGCCGATCCCCGGCTTCCTCGAGGCTGTCGGCCACCGCCTTGCACTTCAGCCGCCATTTACGGAGGAAGGCCCTGCGGCGCTGCTCGATCTCGGCCTTGGTCTCGGCGTAGACCATGTCGCGGTAGTCCTCGGTCAGCTCGTCGTGCAGCGACTTCGGCGCGTGGGCGAGGAGGTTGCGGTGCTTGTGGACCGTGCAGCGCTGGACCGGCGCATCCGGCCACAGCTCGGCCAGCGCCGCCTCGAGGCCCGGCGCGCCGTCGACGATGATGAACGCCGGCGTCTTCAGGCCGCGGGCGTCGAGATCGTCGAGGAACGCCCGCCATGCCGCTTTGCTCTCGCCGCCCATGTTCCTGAGCGCCAGCAGGACTTTCTGCCCGTCCCGGCGTACGCCAACGGCCGCGAGCACCGGGATCGCCGTCGCCTTGCGGTCGATCCGCGCCTTCACCACCGAGCCGTCGAGGATCAGCCGGACGATGTCCTCGTCAGCGAGGCTGCGCGCGCACCACCCCTCCCAGTCGGTCCTGACCTTGCGCCAGGCCCGGCTGACCACGTCCTTGCTCACCGCGCCTTCGAACAGGCCGCAGAGCGCGCGCTTCACCCGCCGCGTGTTGGTCCCGGCCAGATAGACCGAGGCGATCAGCGCCTCCGCCTTCCTCGTCAGCCGCTGATAACGGCGCAGCCCCTGCGAGCGCCATTCGCTGGCCTTGCCCGCGTCATCGATCATGCGCGCTCGCGGCACCTTCACCGTCTCGGCGCCGAATGTGCCGATCACCTGCCGCTCGCGATGGCCGTGACGGCGGCCCCTCGCGCCCTCGGCAAGGCGCTCATATCGGCCGCGGCCGAGCGCGGCGTGCAACTCCTCTTCGAGGATCGCCTCGATGAAACGGCGCACCCGCTGGCGGACCCCGTCTTCCACAGGGTCGAATGCGCCATCGCTGGCCAGTAGCGCAAATGTCGAGGTCTCGGTATCTTCCTTCATGGCGTGATCTCCTTGGCGGCAGCAGCCGCCTGTCGGTGCTTCGTGGTACCCGGAGATTACGCCACCCACCAATTTCCACCACGTTCGAGACACAACCTGACGGAGATTCGGGTGACGCTTCCAGACACGGTGTCCCGCCTTTCCTTGCGGGGGAAATCAGCAGTGGCGCCCGAGGCTCTATTAAAAGCAGAGTCGAAATCCAGAGCCGGAATAATCTCATGTGACCGCGATCCGGGCGGCGCCGCACCCGGACTGGAACACGGGCTTAGCCGCTCAGTGTTTCAGAGGGGAACATTGAACCACCCGCTGTTCTGGCGCGTTCCGCATAACCCAGGCGCACCGCCGACTGCAATGCACCTGC
>JAKFFL010000053.1:0-9433 GCA_036675225.1 Sphingomonas sp.
AGGCCGGCCTGGGCATCGCCCGCAACATCCTTTCCGACCGCCTCGGCAAATTGGTCGCCGGCGGCATCCTCGACCGCTCGGCCGACCCGGGCGACAAGCGCAAGGTCATCTATGCGCTCAGCGCCAAGGGCGAGGCATTGCTGCCGGTGATCGTCGCGCTGAGGCAATGGGGCGACGATTGGGGCCATGGCAGCCACGAGATCATTCTCGCTGACCGCCGCGACAGCCGGCCGATCCGCCGGATCTGCGTCCAGGGCGAGGACGGGCGCAAGCTCAACCTGCAGGATCTGATGTGGATCGAACGCGAGGATGCAGCACACAAAAAAGGCGGCCCGAAGGCCGCCTGATTTTCTTGAAGTCCGGATTTGACTGATCTGCTCGCCCATCCCCCGGATGGGCTGCGCGGATCACTCGTAGTCGGTGCCGCCCGGGGTTGGGCGCGGCGGCGCGGCGGCGGTCAGGCGCAGGGCCTCGGCCGACTCGCTCAGGCTCGCCAGCTCGTCGGTCTCGTCCTCTTCGTCGACGCGGACGCGCTGCAGGCCGGAGATCACCGCTTCCTCGAGATGCTTGGGCTTGACCGTTTCCTCGGCGATCTCACGCAAGGCGACGACCGGATTCTTGTCGCGGTCGCGATCGATGGTCAAATCGGCGCCGCCGCTGATCTGGCGGGCACGCTGCGCCGCAAGCAGAACCAGGTCGAACCGGTTCGGGATCTTGTCGACACAATCTTCAACTGTCACGCGCGCCATTTGTCGCTCCGCACTTTCGCTTCGCTGTCTGGAAGAGGCGGCGAGATAGGGGTGGAGCGGCAAATAGTCAATCGGTGGCGGCGCTTGCGCCCGGGCCGGCGCACCGCCACACAAGGGGGATGAGAGGCAAGCCGTCATCTTTGTCCAGCCGCATGGTCAAGGTCGACGGCAACCGGCTGATCGTCCTGCCCGACGGCCCGGACCGGCTGGAGGCCATCCTCGACCTTATCGGCGGGGCCAAGGTCAGCCTGCGCCTGCTCTATTACATGTTCGCCGGGGACTGGTCCGGCCAACGCGTGCTCGATGCCTTGATCGAGGCGCGCCGGCGCGGGGTCGCCGTGTCGGTGCTGATCGACGATTTCGGCAGCAGCGACAATCCCGACCATTTCTTCGCTCGCCTGCGCGATGCCGGCGCGACCATCTGCAGGTTCCACCCGGCCTGGGGCCGCCGCTATTTACTGCGCAATCATCAGAAAATGCTGCTCGTCGACGGTGAGACCGCCGATAGCAGCGTGCTGATCGGCGGTTTCAACATCGAGGATGATTATTTCGTCCCCTCCGACGATGGCGGCTGGCGCGACATCGGCCTGATCGTCGTCGGCCCGGCGGCGGCGCGCCTCGCGCCTTATTACGATGCGCTGATGGGCTGGGCGCTGAAGAAGCGCGCCCGGATCCGCGAATTGCGCGCCATCATCCTGCGCTTCAGTGAGAGCAGTGGCGCCCTGCAGTGGCAATTCGGCGGCCCGATGCGGCTGCTCTCGCCGTGGGCCGTATCGACCGCGCGCGACTTGAGCCAGGGCTGCGACGTGGAGGTCATCGCCGCTTATTTCGCGCCACCCTGGGCCATGCTCAAGCGCATCGCCCGGGTTGGCATAAAGGGCCGGGCACGGGTCATAACGGCGGCGAAATCGGACAATACGGCGACCATCTTCGCTGCCCGCTTCACCTACAACCAGCTGATGAAGCGCGGCGTCGAAATCTACGAATATCAGCGCACCAAGCTGCATTCGAAGCTGTTGGTGTTCGACGACGAGGTCCATATCGGCTCGTCCAACTTCGACATTCGCAGCCTCTACCTCAATCTGGAGATGATGCTCCGCGTCAGCGATGCCGAGTTCGCCTCGCTGATGCGGCTCTATTTCGAAGGTGAGCTCGACGACAGTCTGCGCATCACGCCCGAAGCCTGGAACAAGCGGCGAACCCTGTTCAACCGCTTGAAATGGGGCCTGTCGTTCTTCCTGGTGACCGTTGTCGACTACAGCGTCACCCGGCGCCTCAATTTCGGCGCCGAGTAATTATTCGGCGGCGTCCGCTTCCTCCTCGCGCCAGGCCCAGAAGAGGGTCGCCGGCGGCACATTGATCCATTCGAAGCCGCGGTCGATTCGCTCGAAATGGGGGGCGATGAAGTCGCGCACCTTGGGGCTGAACTGATAGACCAGGAAAGCGCCGCCCGGGCGGACGACTCCGGCCGTAGCCTTGCCGATGGCCTCGCCGATGCCGGGCGGAAGGGTCGAGAAGGGCAGGCCGGAGAGAACATAATCGGCATAAACGAAGCCGTGCGCCTCGATGATCGCCTGGACGTCCGCCGCCGATCCCGCGACCGCGATCAGCCGCTCATCGTCAATGTCCTTCTCCAGATATGTGATGAAGTCGGGATTGGTGTCGATGGCGATCAGCCTGGCGTCGGCCGGCAGCCGGTCGAGCACCGGCCGGGTGAAGGTGCCAACGCCGGGCCCATATTCGACGAACAGTTTGACCTCGTCCCAGCGCACCGGGCCGAGCATCTTGTCGATCAGCACCTTGCTTGAAGGAATCACAGATCCGACCATCACCGGATTTTTGAGGAATCCGCGCAGGAACTGCCACTCCGGGCCCTTCGCCCGATGGGCGACGCGGCGCACGAATCGGCGCGGCCCCTTCAATGTACGGGCGGACGAAATTGTCATTGGGGCTCCGGCTGGGAGGTCACGGTGCATTGCGTTGGCAAAACAGCCGGGCCTTGGCAAGTTCCGATGCGCCGCTTTGCCGCGCGGCTGACCGGCCCTAAAGCGCGATGATGCGTTCGCGCTCGTCCCGCCCGGGGATCGCCGGCACGGCGATGACGACCCCCAATTTCATCCTGCTGTTCGCGGCCATGCTGGTCGCGGCGGCGGGCAACACGGCGCTGCAGTCGGTGATGCCCGCCATCGGCAGGGAGATCGGAATCGCGGATTTCTGGGTCGCGGTCGCCTACACCTGGTCGGCGGTGCTGTGGGTCGCGCTGGCGCCCTATTGGGCGCGCAAGAGCGACCGCCACGGCCGCAAGCGGTTGATCCTGCTCGGCCTCGGCGGCTTCATTGTCTCCATGATCCTGTGCGGCCTGGCGCTCGGCGCCGGTCTCCACGGAATGCTCGGCGGGGCGGCGACGTTCGTTTTGTTTGCCTTGTTTCGCGCCATCTACGGCTCGCTGGGCTGCGCTACGCCGAGCGCTACCCAGGCCTATCTCGCCTCCCGGACGCGGCGCTCGGCCCGGGTCAACGCATTGTCGGCGCTGGCCTCCTCCTTCGGCCTGGGGACGATCATCGGCCCGGCGCTGGCGCCATTGTTCGTGCTGCCGCTGATCGGTTTGGCCGGCCCGCTATACGCCTTTGGGCTGATCGGCATCCTGGTGTTCGCCGCGATCGCGCTGTGGCTGCCCGAGGATGCCGGCGGTCGCCATGTCGGGCGCGGCGCCGCGATGAGCTATCCGTCGATCGCCTCGCCGGTCACCGGCGCCAGCGTCATCGCCGCGACCGCGCCGAGGACCGGCAAGCTAAAGTGGCACGACCCACGCATCCGGCCCTGGATTCTCGCCGGGGTCGCCGCCGGCCATGCCCAGGCCGCGACCCTGACCTGCATCGGCTTCTTCGTCATTGACCGGCTGGGGATCGAGCCGGCGGGCTCCGAACAGTCGATCGCGATCGTCATGATCGCCGGCGCCGCCGCCGGCCTCGCCGCGCAATGGGGCCTGATCCCGCGGCTCGGGCTGATGCCCCGCGCTTTGATCCTGTGGGGCGCGCTAATCGCCGCCGCCGGCACGCTGGCGACCATGCTCGCCGCCAATCTTTATGGGCTGGTCGTCGGCTTTGCCCTGGCTTCGCTTGGCTTCGGCTTCACCCGGCCGGGCTTTACCGCCGGTGCCAGCCTCGCCGTGCCGCTCAATGAGCAGGGCGGCGTCGCCGGCGTCATCACCGCTGCCAACGGCATCGCCTTCGTCGCCGCGCCGGCGCTGGGCATGGCGCTGTACGGCCTCGACCATCGCTTGCCGTTCCTGGTCTCGGCATTGTTGCTGCTCGCCCTGGTCGGCTGGGGCAAGGCGCGACTCGCCTAGGGCTCGTCGCTGCTCGGGCTTGGCTTGGGCGGGCGCGGCTGCAGCATGCCGGGATAGACGAAGCCGATGCCGCCGACCGGGCTGACCGCGTCGCTCTTCAGAGTCTTGCGGATCTGCTCATAGTCGGCCAGCATTTCCTCGGTCACCGACGCGCGCGTGTCGCCCAGCGCCACCTCGAAGTCGGCCATGGTGACGATATCGGCATCGAGGCCCCGGCGCAGCGCGGTCAGGCCGGCGCGCCGGACCATGTCCTCCAAATCGGCGCCGGTGAACCGCTCCGTTCGCCGCGCGAGCGCCTCCAGGTCGACGTCCTTGGCCAGCGGCATGGCCTTGGTGTGGATGGCCAGGATGCGCCGCCGGCCGGCGGTGTCTGGCGTGCCGACATAAATCAATTCGTCGAATCGGCCGGGACGCAGCAGCGCCGGGTCGATCAGGTTCGGACGGTTGGTCGCGCCGATGACGACGACGTTGTTCAGTTCCTCCAGCCCGTCCATCTCCGACAAGATAGTGTTGACCACCCGTTCGGTAACCTGCGGCTCGCCCATCCCGCCGCCGCGCGCCGGCACCAAGCTGTCGAGCTCGTCGAGGAAGATGACGGTCGGTGCCACCTGCCGGGCGCGGGCGAACAGCCGGGCGATCTGCTGTTCGCTCTCGCCATACCATTTCGACAAGAGATCGGACGATTTGGTGGCGATGAAATTGGCCTCGCTCTCGCGTGCTGTCGCCTTGGCCAGCAGGGTCTTGCCGGTACCCGGCGGGCCATAGAGCAGGAAGCCCTTGGCCGGGCGGATGCCGAGCCGGCGGAAGGCCTCGGGGTGCTTCAATGGCAGCTCGACGCCCTCGCGCAATGTGTCGCGGGCCTCGTCCAATCCGCCGACATCGTCCCAGCTGATGTTGGGCACCTCGACCATGACCTCGCGCATCGCCGACGGCTGGACGCGCTTCAGGGCATTGTCGAAATCCTTGGCGTCGACCGACAAGGCGTCGAGCACCTCGGTCGGGATGGTTTCTTCGGCCAGGTTGATCTTGGGCATGATCCGCCGCACCGCTTCCATCGCCGCCTCGCGGGTCAGCGCGGCCAGATCGGCGCCGACGAAGCCGTAGGTCCGCCGCGCCAACTCGTCGAGATTCACGCCCTCGGCCAGCGGCATGCCGCGGGTGTGGATCGCCAGGATCTCGCGGCGGCCGGCTTCGTCCGGCACGCCGACGACGATCTCGCGATCGAAACGGCCCGGCCGGCGCAGCGCCTCGTCGAGCGCTTCCGGCCGGTTGGTGGCGGCGATGACCACCAGATTCTGCCTCGGCTCCAGCCCGTCCATCAGGGTCAGCAGCTGGGCGACCAGCCGTTTCTCCGCCTCGCCTGAGACCTGGCCACGCTTCGGCGCGATCGAATCGACCTCGTCGATGAAGATGATCGACGGCGCCGCCTTGGCCGCGGCCTCGAATATCTCGCGCAGCTTCTTCTCGGACTCGCCATAGGCCGAGCCCATCACCTCGGGGCCGGCGATGTGGAAGAATTGGGCGTCGCTTTCATTGGCGACCGCGCGCGCCAGCCGGGTCTTGCCGGTGCCTGGCGGGCCATGCAGCAGCACGCCCTTGGGCGGATCGACGCCGAGGCGTTGGAACAGTTCGGGGTGGCGCAGCGGCAGCTCGACCATTTCGCGCAGCGCGTCGATCGCGTCGCGCATGCCGCCAAGGTCGTCATAGGTGACATCGGCGCGGCGCTCGCCGGCCTTTTCGGTGAATTCGGCAAGCAGCTCGACCTGGGTGTCGGCGTCGATATGGACGATGCCCTTGGGCAACGCGGTGACGATCGTCATCCGCACTTCCTGCAATGCGAAGGCCGGGGCGTTGAGCAGTTGGCGGATATGGTCGGGCATGTCGGCATTGACGCGCTGATGGCCGGCGGTGGCAACGGTGTCGCCCTGGGTCAGCGGCCGGCCGAGGAAGCTGCGCTTCAATGCCTCGGTCGAGCCTTGCAGCCGGATGTTGTTCTGTGCCGGGGCGAACACCACCCGGCTCGCCGGCTTCGACTTGGCCTTCTTGACCTCGACGAACTCGCCGGAGCCGATTCCGGCATTGGCCCGCTGCAGGCCGTCGAGGCGGATAATGTCGAGCCCCTCGTCGTCGCCATAAGGGCGGATGGCGCGGGCCGCGGTCGCCCGTTTGCCGGATATGGCGATGACGTCGCCTTCGGCCAGGCCCATTTCGGTCATCAGCTTGACCGGCAGCCGGGCGACTCCGCGGCCGGCGTCACCGGGCGCCAGATTGGCGACCTGCAGGCGCCTGGTGACCAATGCCGCATCCGCCATGGAAATCCTCTCTTGCCCGCTCCGGCCATGCCAACGGGCTTGCCAACGAAGGGTTCAATGTGGGCGCTGACCCTGCCGAATAAAGGGTGAGGCGGCGAAGCGCAAAAAAAGGGCCGGGCAAAACGGCCGCCCGGCCCCTTGAGTGAGGAGAGGGTGCCAATAAAGGCACCCTTTTTATCGCGCTGCAACATGGATTGTGCAAGTGCGAAACGAACCAGTGCGACGGCCATTAGCCAATCGCCGTCAATGTGCTAGAGCAGCGCGAGGACGGAAGGGGCTTCGCGAGTCCATGGAACGGCGACTATCCGCAGTCATGGCCGCCGACGTCGTCGGCTATAGCCGCCTGATGGGCAGCAACGAGGTCGCTACTTTGACCGCGCTCAAGGAACATCGCGCCGGGCTGGTCGACCCGGCCATCGCCAGCCACCAGGGGCGGATCGTCAAGCTGACCGGCGACGGCATGCTGGTCGAATTCTCCAGCGTCGTCGGCGCGGTGGAGTGCGCCACCCAGATCCAGCGCGAAATGCGCGCCCGCAATGCCGATGTCGCCACCGACCGGCGCATCGAATTCCGCATCGGCATCAATCTGGGCGACGTCATCGTCGATGACGACGACATTTTCGGCGACGGGGTCAATGTCGCCGCGCGGCTCGAAGGCGTCGCCAGGCCCGGCGGCATCGCCGTCTCCAGCACCGTGCGCGAAAATGTCGGCAACAAGCTTGACCTGGTGTTCGAGGACATGGGCGACCAGGATTTGAAGAACATCGCCTTTCCGGTGCGCGCCTTCAACGTCGTCATCCCGGCCGCGTCGAGTGAAAGCGACGACTCGGCTCAAGCCGAAGCGGGCGGGGCGGAAAAGCCGTCGATCGCAGTCCTGCCGTTCAACAATATGAGCGGTGACACCGAGCAGGAATATTTCTCCGACGGCATCACCGAGGATATCATCACCGATCTGTCGAAGGTCAGCGGCCTGTTCGTCGTCGGCCGCAACACCAGCTTCACCTACAAGGGCAAGGCCATCCAGCTGCAGCAGGTCGCGGCCGAGCTGGGGGTGAAGTTCCTGCTCGAAGGCAGCGTCCGCAAGGCCGGGCAGCGGGTGCGGGTCACCGGCCAGCTGATCGACGGCACTACGGGCGGCCATTTGTGGGCCGACCGCTACGACCGCGACCTCACCGACATTTTCGAAATCCAGGATGAGATCACGACCTCGATCGTCGACCAGCTCAAGATCCGGCTGCTGCCCAAGGAAAAGAAGGCGATCGAGCGCGCGCCTACGGTCAATGTCGAGGCCTATAATTACTACCTCAAGGGCCGCCAGCTGTTCCACGCCTTCACGAAGTCCTATTTGATTCTGGCCAAGGAAATGTTTGCCCGGGCGGTCGAGATCGACCCCAATTACGCCCGCGCCTATGCCGGCATGGCGAGCAGCATCTCGCGCTTGTGGGGCATGTACAACGTGCCCACCGTCGCCGAGGAGTTGCTGGCGATCACCGACAAGGCGCTGACGCTCGACCCCAACCTTTCCGAAGCCCATGCGGCGCGGGGCGAAGCGCTGGCCAACAGCAACCGCCGCGCCGAGGCGGCGGCGGCGTTCGAGCGGGCACTGGAGCTGGACCCCAATAGCTTCGACGCCAGCCTGTCCTATGCGCGCTTCTGCGTCACCGAGGGCAGGCTGGAAAAGGCTATCGAGCTTTACATGCGAGCGCTGGAAATCCAGCCCGACGATTCGCAGGCTCCGATGCTTCTACAGATTGTCTACCGATCCGTCGGTCGGATCGAGGAATCGGAGAAATATGGCCGGCTCGGTCTCAAGCGCGCCGAGGAACAATTGAAGCTGCACCCGGAAAATTCGCGGCCGGCGCAGCTCGGCGCGGCGACGCTCGCCTCGCTTGGCGAAAAGGAGCTGGCACTCAAATGGCTGGAGCGGGCCAAGCTGATCGACCCCGACGACAATAATGCCCGTTATAATGCCGCCTGCACCTACGCCCAGCTCGGCGAGGTCGACCAGGCGCTCGACATGCTCGAGGACTGGTCGAAGCATTGCGGCGCCGAGCAGGAAATGTGGTTCCTGCACGATTCCGACCTCGATCCGGTGCGCGACCATGCGCGCTATCCGGCCTTGGTCGAAACCTTCCGCAACCGACCGGCGCCGGCGACGGCTCCGGCCTGAAACGACAGCCATGGAACGCCGCCTTTCCGCGATCATGTCCGCCGACGTGGTCGGTTACAGCCGGCTGATGGGCGCCAATGAGGTTGCGACGCTGCAGACCCTGCAGAAGCACCAGACCGAACTCGTCGAGCCCGAAATTGCCGACCGCCAAGGCCGCGTCGTCAAGCTGACCGGGGACGGCATGCTCGTCGAATTCGCCAGTGTCGTGAATGCGGTTGAAGCCGCATGCGCGATCCAACGGGCGATGCCGCAGCGCAATGCCGAAGTGCCCGAGGACCGCCGCATCGAGTTCCGCATCGGCATCAACCTGGGGGACGTCATTGTCCAGGGCGACGATCTGTTCGGCGACGGCGTCAATGTCGCCGCCCGGATCGAGGGCGTCGCGAAACCTGGCGGAATCGCCGTATCGCAGTCGGTCTGCGAGCATATCGGCAACAAGCTCGACCTCGTTTTCGAGGACCGGGGCGAAGAGCAGCTTAAGAACATCGACCGGCCGGTTCGGGTCTATGACGTTCTCCTCGAAACTCCATCTGCTCAAGCCGGCGGCACAGCCGGCGATCTGCGCGAGAACAAGCCGTCGATTGCCGTGCTGCCGTTCAACAACATGAGCGGCGATGCCGAGCAGGAGTTCTTCTCAGACGGCATCGCCGAGGATATCATCACCGATCTTAGCAAAATCAGCAGCCTGTTCGTGATCGGGCGCAACACCAGCTTCACCTACAAGGGGAAAGCATTCCAGCTGCCGCGGGTCGCGACTGAGCTCGGAGTCCGGTTTCTCCTCGAAGGCAGCGTGCGCAAGGCCGGGGAGCGGGTGCGGGTCACCGCGCAGCTGATCGACGGACCAAGCGGCGGC
>JAKFFL010000123.1:0-9405 GCA_036675225.1 Sphingomonas sp.
CTCGCGCCTGCGGGCAAACAACCTTGCCAGGACGCCGGGCCGGTCGCCGGCCAGTTCCGCCGCCAGCCGATCGAGCGCCTGCACCGCCCGCTTCTGGTCGGGATCGGCCCTGAGCTCGCCCGCCGCGACAAGCGCGGCATAGGCCTTAGCGACTGGACCCATCGGGCGCCCTGATCCGCTTCAGCGTGCCGGTGAAGCTGTAGCAGGGCTCGCCGTCCTGGACGCAGACGCCTTGCAGGAAGACGTGACCGCGCGTCTGACGGACCAGCTCGACGTGGGCGTCGAGCGGAATGCCGGCCTTGCCGCGCGCCAGGAAATGGGTGGTGAGGTCGAGCGTCACATAATGGCCCTCGCTCATGCCGGCGCAGCGGCCTCCGGCGAACAGGGCCATGTCGATGAAGCTCATCACCGCCCCGCCGTGGATCGACCCGCCCATGTTCATATGTTCTTCGGCCGGGAACATGCGGCACTCGCCGCGCCCGGGCCCCGCGGGCCGGAACAGCAGCCGCCCGGTGGCGGCGGCGAACGAGCCGCGCGGAAAATCGCCCCAGCTGTACCAGCCGGGATGATCGGGGTCGGGCTCGACGCCGGGCGGCGGGCCGACATCCTCCAGCCCGTCGCCCTCGAACCGATGGCCGTCGCCGCTCACGCGGCTCTTTCGGCGGCCAGCTTCTTGATTTCGGCGATCGCCTTGGCCGGGTTGAGCCCCTTGGGACAGGCATTGGAGCAATTCATGATCGTGTGGCAACGGTAAAGGCGGAACGGGTCCTCGAGCTGGTCGAGGCGTTCGCCGGTCATCTCGTCGCGGCTGTCGGCCAGCCAGCGATAGGCCTGGAGCAGGATGGCGGGGCCGAGGAACTTGTCGCCGTTCCACCAATAGGATGGGCAGCTGGTCGTGCAGCAGAAGCACAGGATGCATTCGTAAAGGCCGTCGAGCTTGTGCCGGGCCTCGGGCGATTGCAGCCGCTCCTTGCCCGACGGGGCCGGGGTCGCGGTTTTCAACCACGGCTCGATCGAAGCCAGCTGGGCGTAGGCGTGGGTCAAATCGGGGACCAGGTCCTTGACGACGTCCAGGTGCGGCAGCGGCGTGATCCGGACCTCGCCCTTCAAATCGTCGATGGCGGTCGTGCAGGCGAGGCCATTACGCCCGTCCATGTTCATCGAGCACGATCCGCAAATCCCTTCGCGGCACGAGCGGCGGAAGGTCAGGGTCGGGTCGATCTCGTTCTTGATCTTGATCAGCGCGTCCAGGACCATCGGACCGCATTTGTCGAGGTCGATGGTGTAGGTGTCGTAGCGCGGGTTGGCGCTCGCTTCCGGGTCGTAGCGGTAGATGCGGAAGCTCTTCAGCCTGGTTCCGGCCTCGGCCTTATAAGTGCGGCCCTTGCGGCTGATCCTGCTGTTCTTGGGAAGTGTGAACTCGGCCAACGCCTCTTGCTCCTACGCCGGGGATGCCGAGCCGCTATCACGCCGGCCCGCGGGTTTCAAACCAGGCTAGTCCTCGGCCTTGGCCTCTTCCTCCTCGCCCGCGGCGCGGGCCACCGCCTTGAGCGGCGACAATGCGAGCAAGGTGGCGAAGGTAACGACGGCAAGGATGACGGCGACGTCGAGATTGCCCAGGCCCACGGCAATGCCGATGGCGCCGGTGACCCACAGGCTGGCCGCGGTCGCCGTGCCCTTGACCGACTCCTTGTGGCGCAGGATGGCGCCGCCGCCGATGAAGCCCATGCCGGTGATCACGCCCTCGATGATCCGGGCCATGGCTTCGGGCGAGCTGGCGGTCAGCGCTTCCGACGCCTGGACCAGACCGCAGCTGGCGAGCGCAACCAAAGGGAAGGTACGGATGCCGGCGCTGCGTTCGGCTTTTTCGCGGTTCCAGCCGAGCGGCAGTGCAAGCAGATAGGCGACCAGCAGCGGGCCGAGATGCGGCAGGATTTCGAAGCGATTGGCGCCGAGCAACTCAAGCATGCGGATCCTTTACCGCCAAGGGTGCCGGACATGTCCATAAAAAAGCGAGGGCCGCGGGCGCTTCGATCGCGCCCGCGGCCGTGCCTTGCGCCCCGCGAATTCTACCAGCGGAAGCGGATATCGGCCTGCGCCCGCTGGTCGGTCATCGCCCCGCCGGTGGCATGTTGCCCGGACAGGCCAAGCGTCAGAGGCCCGTCGCCGAAGGTGACGCCGCCCTTGAACTCGGCCCATCCGGATCCGGCCGAACTCAGCGGCAGATGGATGGCTTCGTCCGGTGCGACCGCGAACCGCACAGTGGCGCCGGTCTCGCGTCCCGACAATAGCGAGACATAGTCGGCCGTCAGTTGCGGAACGACCGCCACGCCGGCCAGCCTGGCCTTGCCCTCCAGCTTGGCGCCGAGCCGCGCCTCGACCCGCGACACGCGGACGCCGTCGAGCTTTAGCGCGGTCTCGCCGCCCTCTTCAGTGAAACCGTCGAGGCTGTAATGGCTGTAGCCGAGCTGGGCGCGCGGCGTGAGCATCAGGCCATGGCCGATGCCGGTCGCAAAGCCCGCCTCGGCGACCGCCGAATAGCGGGTGGCGCTGGTCGCGCCGCTCAGCCGCAGCAGGACGTTGCCGTCGGTCGAGTTGCGGTCGAGCGAAGCCCGTGATGATTCCGCCGAGACCAGGCCGCCGACGTAGAAGCCGTCGCCGAGCGGCATCGCCGCATAGGCCGCCGCCATCGTCGTCCGCGAACGGTTATGGTCGCCATCGGGTGAGCTCTCGCCCTCGGCAAAACCGGCCGCCGTACCAAACGCGCCCTTGTCGCCAAGTGGCATTTCCAGGCCCATCGCCATGTGCCAGCCACCCTGGCTCGCTGTCAGCTGATCATCGCCATAGCTGGACCGGGTGCGGTCGACGCCGCCGGACATGAAGCCGGTCATGCGGCCGGGCAGATCGGCGACGGTGACGCCGCCGCCGTTGCTTGCGCCAAAGCCGAGCTGGCCCGACTGCAATCCCTGCGCCTGCGCTTCGAACGCGGCCGTCAAATTGCCGGCCATCGTCAGCCCCTGCGCCCGCCCGGACGCAAGCAGCGACAGCCGGTCGCTGACGCTGGTCATCAGCAACTTGCTCTGCCGGTCGTGCAGCGCGCCGACATCGCCCAGGACGCGCGGCGTCAATGCACCGAATGTCGCCGAGAGCTGCGAACCGTTCATCCAGTCTATCGAGCCATAGAGGTTCCACAGACTGGAATAGCCGCCGGCACGCAGGCGATCGAGCGCCGAGGCAAAGGCGATCTCCGTTGCCGAACCACCATCGAGAATCTCGACTAGGCTGCCCGCCCGCAAGGTCGCGGTGATGCTGTCGGCACCGTAAGTCAGTTCCGGCCGGAGCACGCCCTGGAAGGTGTATGCGCCGCCGAAGGTTCCCTTCACGCCCCCCGTGGCGGTTGCGATCACATAGGATTCGCCGTGCCGAGGGGCCGGCGCGTCCGTTACCTTGTTGAACACGACCGAGCCGGCGACATCGAGGGCTCCGCTGCCCGCGCCGCCGATTACAGCGAGTTGGTCGGCGCCGCCTTGCTGGGCATCGACGAACAGGCTGGAGGCGGAGGCGAGGATGAAGTTGCCGTCGACCGTGAGCGTACCAACGCTGTCGCCGCCGCTGGGCGCGACGATGCCACCGATCACGGTGACAAACGGCGCGCTGACCGTGCCATTGCCGGACAGGAGTCCTGACAGGACCAGCATATCCCCGCCGGTGTTCAGTGAGCCATCGACATTCGTCCAGCCCTGGAATTGGCTATATTCGCCAAGCACGCCGAGGAACCCGGCGGCTGCGATGTTAAGCCTGGTCTGCCCATTCAGGGCCATCCGGTCGACGGTTATGTTCGAACCCAGGCTGGTCGTACCCGCGGCGGCGAGCGTCACGTCATAATAACGCGCCTTAACCCCTTCGGCGGGATCGGCGACGACATTGTCTGGCACAAACATGGTCGAACCCGGACCGCCCGCGATGAAGATCGGTGTGCCGCTGCCGGCCGGAGCGTCCTGGTCGAGCGTCGTGCAGTCGCTTAGGAAGCAGACCTGCCCGAACTTGGCGCCGGTGCCGCTGATTCCCTCGGCCGCCGTACCGGGCAGGCTGTTCACCAGATCGCCGCCAACGTCGATCATGTATGCCGGGTCCATCAACTGGACCCAATGATTGGGGTCTTCCCAATCGCCATCGCCGCCCTTGTTGCCGGCATAGACGTAGGGATTGTTGGCGACGATCACGTCCCAATAGGCGTGAAGCGGCTGGTAAAAGTCGTGAGTCCCGTAATTGTGACCCGCTTGCGCGCCGAAGAAGCGCGAACCCCCTGACAGCACGCCGGCAACAACGGGAATGTCATAACGCTGATCGACGATCAGTGGACCGCCGGAATCCCCACCTGCGGTCGTTCCTTCCCGCGGAAGGGCGCTGTCACCGAAGATGCCAAAGTCGAAATTCCCGGCCGCTGGATTATAATTGGCGATCCCTGCCGGGTCGCTGAAGCTCGACATATAGAGGTTGTTGAGAATCCCGCCTGATCCGAAAATCCACAGATTACGGTCATTGAACGACCCCAATAGGGAAATCATGTTCTCGGCGGAACGCCGCCGCCAGTCGATCGCGAGACTGGCCGTCGGGCTGCCCGCATTGCCGCGGTTGCCATAGCCGGTGATGGTCGCGTGCGTCGGCCCGTCGAGCGGCGTGAAGAGCATGGCCCAGCTCGGAATGTCGAATGCAGGCGTGTCGAGCGTCGCAATGGCGACGTCGGCTTGCAGGAAGCAGGACGTTGCGCTGGTGCAGGAGGCCGGAGCACGCGAGCGCGGATCGTACCAGACCTGCTCGACGGCGTAGAGCGCGCGAGCGAGATTGGTCGCGCCGGCGGTGCCGCCATCCAATCCCAGCCATTGGCGCACCGCTGGAAGATTGTCGGCACCGAAGCCGAATGCGATCGGCGTGCCGCCGGTATGTGGGCCGAACGCCACGCCGTTGGCGCCATAAGCCTCGGCCGGTCGGCCATTGACGCAATGCGCGGCGAAGATGACGGTCCGCGGATTGATCAAGGTGCCCGTGCACACGGTCATGCCGGTCGTTGTCGGGCTGGCGCGCACGGTCATCTGCCCAACGCCGTTGATGCCACTGTCGAGGACCCCGGACGGCGGCAGCGCACTCGGATTGAGATCGTTTCGAACGATAATCCCGGGAGACTCAACCGAACCGGTTACCGCTTGGGCGGCGGCCGGCGCCGCGATCGCAAGGCCAACTACCGAAGCCGCCGCGAGCAATAAGCCGCGGCGCAATACGAGCGCGTTACGCATGTCCTACCCCCTTGACGCAACAGGAGCAGCACAACGCGACTCCACAATAGACCGTTCAGATTAGGAGGAAATTCGCAATCGCCAAGCAATTCTTAAGTTGCCATTCACAACGATATTTCTTGCAACTCAAAGCGCTTGCACCGCCTTCAATACCTCGCCGGCATGGCCGGGGACCTTGACCTTGCGCCAGGCTTTGATGACCCGGCCGTCCGCACCGATGAGGAAGGTCGCGCGCTCCATCCCCATATATTTGCGGCCGTACATCGACTTTTCCACCCAGGTGCCGAATGCATCGCTGATCTGCCCGTCCTCGTCGGACGCGAGCGGCACCTTGAGGTCGTACTTGTCGATGAACTTCTCGTGGCGTTTCATCGGGTCGCGCGACACGCCGATGACTTTGGCGCCCGCCCGCGCGAACTCGCCGGCCAGCTCAGTGAAGTCCTGCGCTTCTTTGGTGCAGCCCGACGTGTCGTCCTTGGGGTAAAAATACAGCACAAGCGGCACGCCGGGCGCGGCGAGGTTGAAGCTCGATCCATCGCTGCTGGTCACGGTCAGGCCGGGCGCCTGGTCGCCTTCATTGATCATCGCCGACTTCCTTCACCTCGGTCCACAACGCCGCCACCCTTTGCCGCGCCGCGTCGTGGGCGGCAAGCAATGCGTCCCAGTCGGGATAGCCGCAGACCTCGGCGACCAGCGGCCGCGATTCCGGCGGCGGCACGCTGCCGTCCGGCGCGACCAGGCGCATGGTGACCAGGATTCGCGACAGCAGCCGCAAGTCGGCATCCGCCTGGCGGTCGAGGTGGCCGGCATCGGCCAGCGCCGCGATGGCCTGCTCCAGGCGCGGGTCGAAGCCGATCGCGTGGCTCAGTTGCAGGACGTGGACGGCGAACTCCAGGTCGACCAGCCCACCCGGGCCAAGCTTGATATCGAGCGGACCCGACGGCGGCTTGTGCCTGGCCATGTCGTCGCGCATCCGGGCGGCGTCGGCGCGGATCCGGGCCGGATCGTGCGCGGCGGCAAGCACCGCCTTGATCGCCGAGTCCAGTCTGGCCCGCCCGGTGTCGGAGCCATGGACGGGGCGGGCACGGAGCAGCGCCATATGCTCCCAGGTCCAGGCCTCGCCTTGCTGGTAGGCGAGGAAGGCGTCGAGCCGTACCGCCAGCATGCCCTTCGCACCTTGCGGACGCAGGCGTGTGTCGACGTCATACAAGGGCCCCGAAGCGGTCGGAACCGACAATGCGGCGACGGTGCGGCTGGCGAGGCGGTTGAAATAATCGGTGACACCGAGCGGCTTCGCGCCGTCCGAAACCCCCTCCTCCGGCGCGTCGAAGAGGAAGATCAAATCGAGATCGGAGGCATGGGTCAGGGCCCTCCCGCCGAGCCGGCCGAGGCCCAGGATCAGCAGCTCGCCGCCGGCGATACGCCCGTGCAGGCGCTCGAATTCCGCCGTCGCCGCGCCGGCCAGAGCCCGGATCGCGCCCTCGGCGATATTGGCGTAGCCCATCATGATGTCGAGCGGGTCGCGGTGCCGGAGAACCAGCTGGACGCCAAGCGCGAAGCGGCGCTCGTTGACCAGCCGCCGGACCCGGTCAAGCTGCTGGTCATAGGTTTCGCCGCGCTCCCCGGCCATCAGCCGCTCGGCGAACTCCGCCGGCTCGGGCGGCGCGGCAAAGCTCGAGGCGTCGATCAGGCCATCGAGCAGGACAGGCCGGCGGGCGAGCTGGCCGGCGAGGACCGGCGCGTGCGCCAGGATCAGGGCGAGCATGTCCGCCAGCGGCGCCTGCGCCAGCAGCAGGCGATACAGATTGACCCCGCTCGACACGCGCTCGACGATGTCGCTGAAGCGATTGAGCGCGTGAGTCGGGTCGGGCCCGTGGGCGATGGCCCGCAGCAGGATCGGCAACATCGCCTCGAACGCCCGGCGCGCCGCCGGCGAGCGCAGCGACCGGATCTGCCCCGACCGCCATTCCGCGATCCTGGCCAGCGGCGGCGCGACGTCACCGAATCCCAGCTCCCTGAGCTCGCCGGCGAGGCTATCGGGGTCGTTCGACAATGTGCGGCCGCGGTCGACGGCGAGCGAGTCGAAGCGGTCACCGACATACGCGACATGCGTTTCCAGCGAAGCGATGAGGCCGCCGCCGTCAGTCAGGCCATCGAGCCGGGCGACGGCATCCATATCCGCCGCATCGAGCGGCAGCCGGTGCGTCTGCTGATCGGCGACCATCTGCAGGCGGTGCTCGACGGTGCGCAGGCGGCGGTAGGCGGCGGCGAAGCCTTCGGCCACGCCCGCGTCGAGCCGCCCGCTGGCGCCGAGAACCGCCAGCGCGTCGAGCGTCGCCGGCGCCCGCAGGCCCGGCTCGCGGCCACCATGAATCAATTGCTGCACCTGGGTGAAGAACTCGGCCTCGCGGATGCCGCCGCGGCCGCGCTTCAAATCGAAGCCGGGGCCAAACGCCTGGCCTTGCGCATAATGGTCGCGGATTCGGATCGAGATGTCGCGAATTTCGTCGATCGCGCCGAAGTCGAGCGCACGGCGCCAGATGAAAGGCTGGATCTCGGCCAGGAACCGGGCTCCGAGCGCGCGGTCACCGGCGGCGGGGCGGGCGCGGATGAAGGCGGCGCGCTCCCACGGCAATGCCTGCGATTCATAATAGGATATGGCGGCGTCGACCGGCAGCGCGATCGGCGTCACTTCCGGCGACGGCCGCAGGCGCAGGTCGACCCGGGCGACATAGCCGTCCGCGGTCCGCTGCTGCAGCAATTCGACCAGGCGCCGGGCAATGCGCACCGCCGCCTCGCCGGCATCCTCGCGCTCGCGGTGCGGCAGAATGGCTGGGTCGAACAACAGGATCAGGTCGACATCCGACGAATAATTCAGCTCGCGGCTGCCAAGCTTGCCCAGCGCCAGTACGGCGAAGCCTCGCGGCTCGGCATCCGGCATGCGTTCGGCGATCGCCGCCGCCAAGGCCCGGTCGATGGCTAAATCGGCGAAGTCCGAAAGCGCGGCGGTGACTCGCTCGAGGTCCAGCTCGCCGGCCAGATCACCGAGTGCGATGGCCAGCGCCAATGCCGTGCGGCGGCGGCGCAACTCGGCGCCGACATCGTCCGTGCCGATTGCCAGGCCCACCGCGATCGCGGCCTCAGCGCCACGGTCAGCAAATACCTCAGTTATGGTCGGAAATGCATGCCCAACCTCGCGCAGAAACGGCGAGTTGGACCGCGCCCGTTCAAGCGCCGATTGTCGCCTTGCCGTTGCCTCCATGCGACCAGCTCTGCCCGATTTGCTCCAAAAGACGAAACTTCGCGGGGTGCCCCGGCGTTATGTTTCACTAATGCCCAGCACAGCTGACTTGAAGGAGGCGGCGGCCAAACTTGCCATGGAACGGCGTATCATCCGTGTCGAAAGCTTGCCCGACCAGGCCGGAATTGCCGCGGCGCTGCGCCGCGCCTTCGCGGCCGGCCCTGACGATGAGGATGAATCCGATCGCATGTTCGAGGAATTGCTGAAGCGGCTTCACTAGCCGCTCACTAGTCCCCTTCGCCAGCCTCGCCGGCGCTTTTCATCGCTTCGCTGCCGGCGCTCAACTGGTCGACCTCGCCCATGATGGTCTGCAGTGCCGACTTGTTGGGATCGGTCTTGTGCTGGCGACGCGACGGCAGCTTGCCGCCCGACAGCAAGGCTTCCAGCGCCACCCGGCCACGAGCGACCCGGCTTTTGATGGTGCCGACCGCGCAGCCGCAGATTTCGGCTGCTTCCTCATAGGCGAACCCGCCGGCGCCGACCAGGATCAGTGCCTCGCGTTGCGGTTGCGGCAAGTGCATCAACGCCCGCTGCATGTCACCCAGCTCGATATGCCGGTCCTGGCTGGCAGGCGCCGCCAGGATCTTGGCGGCGGTGATGTCGTCCCACTCGCCCTTGAAGCGGGCGCGGCGCATCTGGCTGAGGAACAGGTTGCGGAGGATGATGAAAGTCCAGGCGCGCATGTTAGTGCCGGCCTGGAACCGCTTGCGCGCGGCCCATGCCTTCAGAAGTGTTTCCTGGACGAGATCGTCGGCCAGGTCGCGACTACCCGACAGCGACCGGCCGAAGGCGCGCAAATGGGGGATGACC
>JAKFFL010000045.1:0-9377 GCA_036675225.1 Sphingomonas sp.
TTGCCCTATGCCGCCAACCTCGAGAAGCTGGCGCTGATCAAGGCCGAGGACGTGGTCAAGGCGGCCAAGGCGGTCACCTATCGCTGAACCGAGGCAAACGCGACGTCCCCCAGACGTCGTTGGCTTGCCTCGCGACCGCGACCTGGTCCGGCTGTACTGGCCGGTGGAGCTCAGGCCCGCGTTCGATGCGCTTTTTGCAATCGACGACGCCCTGGGGGACGTGGTCACCCGGGCAACCGAGCCGGCGCTGGCGGCGATCAAGCTGGCCTGGTGGCGCGAGCGCCTCGAGGAGCTGGACCAGGGACGCGTTCCGGCCGAGCCGAGGCTGCGGGCGGCTGCTGCCGAGCTGCTGACCCGCGGCATCGCCGGGGCATCCTTGGCCGGACTGGAGAACGGCTGGACAGCATTGCTCGATCATGAACCCGACCGCGAACGGGTCGCCACTCGTGGCGCGCGGTTGTTCACAATGGCATCGAGCCTGCTCGGCGCCACCGACGAACTGATCGCTGCCGCGGGCCGGCTTTACGCCTGTCAAACCGTTCGCCGGCGCGGTCTGAAGACCGATCACTTGGATATGGACGAACTCAACCAGCTCGCGGACCATCGCTTTCGACGTGAGTTGAGGCCGTTGACGGCGCTGGCGCGACTGGCTGCGCGCGATGCGACGGCCGGCGCCGAGATCGAGCCTCAAGGCACGCCGGGACGGGCGCTGGCGCTGATCCGCCACCGTTTCACCGGTCGCCTCGCCTAATTGCAAAAGGTTTGTTTCAGACCTAATTTCATCCGCGCCGGATCGCCCTTGACTGAGGGGGACGTCCCGTGGCGCGCTATCTTGCCGGCCTCGCTTCCTGTTTGCTGCTGATCGTTGGTGCCGTCCTGCTCTGGCAGGGCAAGGCCGACCAGGCCCAGGCGGTGCCGATGCCGCCGCCGCCGGCCAAGGGCTCGGTGCTGTCGGGAGCGCTCCCCGAGCCGCCGGAAGCGACGCCCAGGTCGCGTGAGCAGAAGCGCTTCGCTCGCGCCGACCGCGACGATGACGGCCGCATCACCGCCGCCGAATTGTTCGAGCCCCGCCGCAAGGCATTCGCCAAGCTCGACGTCAACGGCAACGGGGTGCTGAGCTTCGAGGAATGGGCGGTTCGTACGATCGACAAATTCCAGGGCGCCGACGGCGATCGTTCCGGCTGGCTGACCCCCGCCGAATACGCCACCACGGCGCCCAAACC
Source organism: Sphingomonas sp. (assembly GCA_036675225.1). GTDB lineage: Bacteria > Pseudomonadota > Alphaproteobacteria > Sphingomonadales > Sphingomonadaceae > Sphingomicrobium. The sequence goes on from JAKFFL010000045.1 coordinate 1,224, forward strand.
GCCGAGGAAGAAAGCGCGGTGTAGCTGTTAGGCTGACATCGTCATGCCGGGCTTGACCCGGCATCCGCCTTTTCTTTGGTCTGCTCCCGAAAGAAGGCGGACCCCGGCTCAAGGCCGGGGTGACGGACAGCGTCCAGCCACTCCTTGAGCGCGGCCCGCGCGCGGTCGGTGTACATCTTCTTGCGGTCGGCCTTCCGGGTCCGCCCTTCAATCGGCGGCATCAGGCCGAAATTGACGTTCATCGGCTGGTAGGTCGCGGCTTCGGCGCCGCCGGTGATGTGGCCAAGCAGCGCGCCCATCGCGGTTTCGACCGGGGGCGCTGGCAACGAAGTGCCCTGCCACTCGGCGGCGGCGAAACGCGACGCCAGCAGACCGATGGCGGCGCTTTCGACATAACCTTCGCAGCCGGTGATCTGGCCGGCGAAGCGGAGGTTGGGCTTTGATTTCAGGCGCAGCTCGCCATCGAGCAACTCGGGCGAGCGGATGAAGCTGTTGCGGTGGATGCCGCCCAGCCTGGCGAACTCGGCCTTCTCCAGGCCCGGGATCGTCCGGAAGATGCGCACCTGCTCGCCATGCTTCAATTTGGTCTGGAAGCCGACCATGTTCCACAAGGTGCCGAGCGCATTGTCCTGGCGCAACTGAACGACCGCATAGGGCCAGCGGCCAGTGCGCGGATTATCGAGCCCGACCGGCTTCATCGGCCCGTGGCGAAGGGTTTCGACGCCACGCTCGGCCATCACCTCGATCGGCATGCAGCCCTCGAAATATGGCGTGTCCTTCTCCCACTCCTTGAACTCGGCCTTCTCGCTGGCATTAAGCGCCGCGACGAAGCCCTCGTATTGCGGCTTGTCCATCGGGCAGTTGACGTAATCCTTGCCACCCTTCTCCCATCTGGCCGCCAGCCAGCACACCGACATGTCGATGCTGTCCTTGTGGACGATGGGGGCGATGGCGTCGAAGAAGGCGAGGGCGTCGCTCCCGGTTTCGCGGGCGATGGCCTCGGCCAGATTCGATCCCGTCAGCGGGCCGGTGGCGATGATCGTTGGATGATCGGGCAGCGCGTCGATCCGTTCGCGGACGACGGCGATATTCGGGTGCGCATCGATCGCCGCGGTCACCTCGGCCGCGAAGGCCTCGCGATCGACGGCGAGCGCCGAGCCGGCGGGCACGCGATGCTTGTCGGCGGCGCCCATCACCAGCGAGTCCAGCGCCCGCATCTCCTGGTGCAGCAGGCCGACGGCATTGTTGTCGGCATCGTCGGAGCGGAAGCTGTTCGAGCAGACCATTTCGGCGAGCCGGTCGGTCTCGTGCGCCGGGGTGCTGTCGCCGCCGCCGCGCATTTCCGACAGCCGCACCTTCAGCCCGGCCTCGGCCAGCTGCCAGGCGGCTTCGGAACCCGCCAGTCCGCCGCCGATGATGTGGATGTCGAAGGTCACGGGCGTCCAATAGTCATCTCAGTCTGATGAACCAACGACAATGATGTTGAATGCCTAGCGGGCGATCTCGAATTGCATCGACAGGCTGGTGCCCAGCGTCAACTCGCCGACCGCGACCGGTGGGGGTGGCGGCGGCGGCGGCGCTCCAGGCGCCGACATACGACTGCCGGTGACGACGATCTGCTGGACTGGATAATAGCCGCCGCCCTCGCTGATTGACAGCAACCGGACGACTCGCATGCCGGCGGCGTGGGCATAAAGCTCGGCGCGCTGTTTGCCGGTCGCCACCGCTTCGACGCGCGCCTCGTCGAGCGCGGCGCGCTGGTCGTCGAGCGTGAAGGACGGCCCGTTCACTTCATTGGCGCCGGCCGCGATCAAGGTATCGATGATCTCGCCCATCTCGCCCAGCTTGCGGACCCGGACCTGGACGCTGTTGCGGGCTTCGTAGCCGATGATCCGCGGCGGCTCGTTCGACGGGACATAGGGCTGCCGCGTTTCGCGGGCGATGCGCTGCGCCTCGGCTTCCGGGTTGTTCCAGCGTGGCGACAGGCTGATCGCCGCTGTCTGGATGTCGCGGTCGGCGATGCCGGAGCGCTTCAGCGCCGCGACCACGCGGTCCATCTGCCGGCTGTTGCCGCCAAGCGCCTCGGAGGCGGTGACGCCGTGGGTGACAACGCCGGCGGAAAAGATGGCGAGATCGGGCACCCGGTCGCTGCGCCCTTCCGCGGTCAGGCTGAGCAAGGCGCTGTCAGGCCCCAAGGGAGAGACTTGCACCGTCGGCGCGGTCTGCGCCGAGGCGGCGCCGGCGGAAAGGGCGATGAAGGCGAACGCAACCGTAAATCTCATGAAAACCTCCTTTTGAATCGGAGGTGGAACGTCATTGGCCCGCTCCGAGTTGCGCGCCTTCGGTTTCGACTGCCTCGGCTGCAGGATAGACCAGCTTGCCACCACGCCGCTCGGCGCCGGGCGTCGGCGTCGCCGGCTCGATCCGGCCGCCGCCCATCAGATGAAAGACCTCGCGGCCGCCGAGCAGCAGATAATCGGCGATGATCCGGCGGTGGCAGCGCCACCAGACCGCCTCCGAGCACATGATCGCCGTCATCTGTCGGTCGGCGAGGGAAATGAGCTTTTCGAGCCCTTTGGCGAAGGCATCCGACAAAGCGTAATCGGCGTAATTGTGAAAGCTGCGGTTCTGCCACCAGCCGTTGAGCTCGGGCGGCACGTCGCGCGACCGGCTCCTGAGGCCGCCCAGTTCGGCGATGCGCAGCGCGGCGATGCCATACGGCTCGAGCCCGGCCGGCAAGGCGTCTTCATTATATTGCGGGTTGGTTCGCGACCGCGGCACGGTGCGGACGTCGACGACCAGCTTGACCCCGGCGCCGTCGAGGAGGGCCGCGAACTCGGGGATGGCCCGGGTCGAATGGCCGATGGTGAAGACGGGTCGCACGGCGCTCAGGCCGGCGGCGCGGCCTCACCGACCAGCAAGTCCTCGATGTCCGGGATCGGCCGGTCGGTCATTTCCTTGTTATAGGTGGCGACGATCCGCCGCTCGACCTGCTTGTGCAGTTCCTTGCGCAACACGCCGAGCGCCTTGGGCGGGGCGACGATCGCCAGCGCCTCGAAATCGTTGCGCAGCGCCCTCTTGTTCAGTTCCTCGGCGGCATCCTTGACCCAGCGGTCCTCGTCCTGCTGGTGGAAATCGGCCTCGCCTAGCGCCGGCCGGGCGAATCCGAAGCTCTGCTTCGAAGAGCCGGCGGCGTCGGTCTTGATATCGCTGTCCTTGCGGTCCGCGCGCTGGTCGTGCGCCTCGGTGCGCAGATCGAGCTGGTTCTCGTCGCCCTGGTTGCGCAGGAACAGCATCTTGCGGCCGTCGGTGACAAAGACGAGGGCCTGGTGGGGAAGCGGCATGGGTGTCTCCTTCTGCCTTTCCATTGCAACGCCTCCGCCGCGCCCGCCGTTCCTTATTCTTCGGCGTCGGGCGGGGACTCGGGCTCCGGATCGACCGGCTGGTCGAGTTCGTCGGCGCCGATGGTGGCGCCTTCGTCGGGCGCGAGCTCATCGCCTCCCTCGATCTCGATCTCCTCTTCCTCGCTCTCGTCGATCTTGGCGACGCTGACGACATGCTCATTGTCGGCGACCCGGAAGACGGTCACACCCTGGGTGTTGCGGCCCATGACGCGAATGTCGCCGACGGTGGTGCGGATAATCTTGGCTTGGTCGGTGACCAGCATCAATTGCTCGCCGGGCTTGACCGGGAAGCTGGCGACGACGCCGCCGTTGCGCTCCGACGTGTCGATGTTGGTAATGCCCTGGCCGCCGCGATTGGTGCGACGATACTCATAGGTCGACGAGCGCTTGCCATAGCCGTTCTCGGTGATGGTCAGGAGGAACTGCTCCTTTTCCGCCATTTCGGCATAGCGCTCGGGCGGCAGGCTGCACTCGACGTCCTCGCGGTCGCGCCACGGCGGGCATTTGAGATAGGCCTCGCGCTCCTCCTGGCTGGTGCCGACGCGGCGCAGGATCGACATGGAAATAACCTGGTCGCCGTTCTTGAGGCGGATGCCGCGGACGCCAGTCGAGGACCGCGACTGGAACTCGCGGACATCGGTGGACTTGAAGCGGATCGCCTTGCCATTGCGGGTCGCCAGCAGGACGTCGTCCTCCTCGGTCAGCAGCTCGACGCCGATCAGGCGGTCGGTCGGATCGCTGTCGTCTTCGCTTTCCTCGTCAGCCTCGCTGTCGCTGACCGCGAACTTCATGGCGATCTTGCCGGCGGTCGGAATGTTGGTGAAGGCCGCCATCGAATTGCGGCGGACGGTGCCATGCGCGGTCGCGAACATGATGTGCAGCCCGCCCCATTCTTCCTCATTTTCCGGAAGCGGCAGCACAGTCGAGATGATTTCCCCTTCCGCCAGCGGCAGCAGGTTGACCATCGGCCGGCCCTTGGCGGTCGGCCCGCCCTCGGGCAGCCGCCACACCTTCATCCGATAGACGCGCCCCAAATTGGAGAAGAACAGCACCGGATTGTGGGTCGAGGTGACGAACAAATTGGTGACCGCATCCTCGTCCTTGGTGCTCATGCCGCTGCGGCCCTTGCCACCGCGCTTCTGCTCGCGGAACAAGGCCAAGGGGGTGCGCTTGATGTAGCCGGTCATGGTGACCGTCACGACCATGTCCTCGACCTCGATCAGATCCTCGTCATCGAGGCCGTCGAAGGCGGCGGTGATCTCGGCGACGCGCGGGGTCGCGAACTCCGCCTCGACGGCATCGAACTCTTCCAGCATCACTTCGTAGAGCCGGGCGCGATTGCCTAGGATTTCCAACAATTCCCCAATGGTTTTCGCAAGCCCTTCGAGCTCGCCGCCGATCTCGTCGCGGCCAAGCGCGGTCAGCCGGTGCAGGCGCAGCTCGAGGATCGCCTTCACCTGGGCTTCGGACAGACGATAGGATTTGCCGGCCTTCTGCGGCTCGACCGCCTCCACCAGCTGGATGTAGGGGCGGATCTGGTCGCCCGGCCATTCGCGTGCGAGCAATTTTTCTCGCGCCTGGGCAGGGCTCGCCGACCCGCGGATCAGCTTCACCACTTCATCGAGGTTGGTGACGGCGACGACCAGGCCGAGCAGGATGTGGGCGCGCTCGCGGGCCTTGAGCAGCTCGTGTTTGGCGCGCCGGGTGATCACTTCCTCGCGGAACTTGACGAAGCTCTCGATGATGTCGCGCAGGGTCAGGGTTTCCGGGCGGCCGCCGCGGATCGCCAGCATGTTGGCCGGGAAGGAGGATTGCGCCGGCGTGTGCCGCCACAATTGGTTGAGCACGACTTCCGGCGTCGCGTCGCGCTTCAAATCGATGACGATGCGCACGCCTTCGCGGCTCGATTCGTCGCGGATGTCGCTGACGCCCTCGATCCTTTTGTCCTTGGCGGCTTCGGCGATCTTCTCGACCAGCCCGTTCTTGCCGACCTGGTAGGGGATGGCGGTGAGGACGACCGAACGGCGATCGCCGCGCCCTTCCTCGACATGGGCGCGGCTGCGCATCAGAATCGAGCCGCGGCCAGTCGTGTAGGCGCTGCGGATCCCGGTAGTGCCGAGGATCAAGGGCGCAGTCGGAAAGTCCGGGCCCAGCACGTGCTCCATCAGCCCCTCGGAGCTGATCGCGGGATCGGCGATATAGGCACGACAGGCGGCCAGCACCTCGCCGAGATTGTGGGGCGGAATATTGGTCGCCATGCCGACCGCGATGCCGCCGGCGCCGTTGACCAATAGATTGGGGAAGCGCGCCGGCAACACCTGCGGCTCGCGCTCCGACGCGTCATAGTTCGGCTGGAAGTCGACCGTGTCCTTGTCGATGTCGCCGAGCAGGAAGTTGGCGACCTTGGCGAGCCGGGCCTCGGTGTAGCGCATCGCCGCCGGCGGATCGGGGTCCATTGAGCCGAAATTGCCCTGGCCGTCGATCAGCGGCACCCGCATCGACCAGCTTTGGGTCATGCGCGCCAACGCGTCGTAAATCGCGCTGTCACCGTGCGGGTGGTACTTACCCATGACGTCGCCGACGATGCGACTCGACTTGCGATAGGGCCGGCCGGCGACATAGCCGGCTTCCTGGCAGGCATGGAGGATTCGGCGGTGAACAGGCTTGAGGCCGTCGCGCACGTCGGGCAAAGCGCGGCTGACGATGACGCTCATCGCATAGTCGAGGTAGCTGGTCTTCATCTCTTCGACGATGGAGATGGGGGCGATGTGGTCCCCGGCCGGTGGCTGGCTATTGTCGTCGTTGCGTTCGTCGACGGGCGGCGTCGTGGCCAAGGTGGTTCCTGTTCGTGATAGAGGACTATGGACGCGCGGATTGGGCCTGACCCGCCCCGCGGTCCCGGCCTAGCCGATCGGCGGTCGGCGCGCCACCCCCGCGCGCAGGCGCGCGCGAGGGCTAGCGTTCATCGCCCGTCAGGCCCAGGCTCGATCCTGACTTGTCTGAGATCGTTCGTCGTGCCTGTGGAGTGCCAGCGTATGTCATTGATTTCCAATGTGAAGAATCCGCCAGGGTTCAATTCATGTTCAGCCGGACCGGTCCAATGCGGTTGGCAGCACCACGCCCGCCGGTCTATGGCCCGGCGCGCAATCCTTGCATTTGAGAATCACCGGGCCCGTCAGGGCGGGAGAGGAGCATGATGAAAAGTTCAATAATTGCGCTGGCGGCCGGGCTCGCCGGATTGACCCTGGCGACTCCGGCATTTGCGCAGGAGGACGATTACAAGGGCACGAAGAATACGCAGACGAGCATTCGCGGCCAATCCGGCAGCGCCGCCAGCAAGAGCGAGGAAGAAGCACGCGCGAAGCAGGAAGCTGACAAGCTGACCACCGGCCGCAAGCTCGACATTTCCAAGGAAGCGCGCAACGCGATCATCGAGTTGCAGACCGCGGTCAATGCCAATGATACCGCCAACATTCCGGCAAAGCTGGCGGCGGCCCAGGCGCTCGCCAAGACCAATGACGACAAGTTCGTCATCGCCGTCAGCCAGACCAAGGCGGCGACGACGGCCGGCGACCTGGCTGGCATGCGCGCCGGAATCGACGCCTTGCGCGCATCGGGCGCGGCCGACAATGCCAACGTGATCGCCCGCTACAACAACCTCGGCAAGCGCTATTACGACGCCAAGCAGCTCGACCAGTCCGCTGCCGCGTTCGAGCAGACGCTGGCGATCGATGCCAACAACACCGATGCCCTGAAAATGCTCGCCAGCCTGCGCGACAGTCAGGGCCGGGACGCCGAAGCCGTCGGCCTGATGGCCAAGAGCATCGCCGCGACCAAGGCGGCGGGAGCGAAGCCGAATGAGAGCGAGTACAAGTTCGCGGCGCGAATCGCCTACGACAGCAAGTCGCCGGCGGCAGCAGAAATCATCCGCGCCTGGCTGTCCGACTATCCCAATTCGACCAATTGGCGCGACGGCCTGCGCATCTACCGCGATGTCAACGCGCTCGACGGCGATGCCAAGATCGACGTAATGCGGTTGGCGCGCGCGGCCAATGCGCTCAACGGCGAAGGCGATTATTTCGGCTACGTCAGCGAGCTAATCACGCGCGGCTATCTGAACGAGGCCAAGGCCGTGCTCGAGGAGGGTGGCGCCAAGAAGGCGATCGACCTCAACAAGTCGGCGTTCAAGCAGTTCGCGCCGAAGCTTGCCAAGGCGCCGTCGCGGGCGATCATCGACGCCGGCGCGAAGACCGCGCTGGCCGGCGGTTCGGGCAAGGATGCGCTCGATGCCGCCGACACCTTGTACGGGGTCGGGGCATTCGCGGAAGCGGCGCCCTTGTACAAGGCGGCCGTGGCCAAAGGCGGGATCGACGCCAACCGAGCCAATTTGCGGCTCGGCATGGCGCTGGCCCGGGCCGGCGACAAGGCGGGAGCGACAGCGGCGTTGAACGCCGTCACTGGAACCCCGGCCAATATCGCCAAATACTGGCTGATCTGGCTGTCCACTCAGGCCTGAGCGGTTTGAATGAAGCAAGGGGGCGCCGGAGCAATCCGGCGCCCTTTTTCATGGGCTTCATCCCATGTCCCAAAGCGGGATGGTTAACGCGTCCTCGCTATCGCGCTGACCGGCCATGGATACAGGCTCGCCGCCAAATCCATTGACTGGCGGGAGCGGCATCTCAAGTGCGTTTCGACGATCGTCTGGCCACGGTGCTCGCTCAGCCCGTCGGATCGCCGCGCGACCGCGCGA
>JAKFFL010000113.1:0-9334 GCA_036675225.1 Sphingomonas sp.
GTCGTCGAGATCCTTGTCGGTGATATGCCAGCCCTGGCGGTCGTCGCCGCGGACATGGCCGAATGCCAGATCGGACGACACCTTGTTGAAACGGTCGGTTGCCGCCTTCGACATCGCCAAGGGGTCGCCGGACCGCAACGCCTCGACCAGGCCCGCCGGGTCATAGTCGCGCGGATCGAGCCCTTCGCTGCCGATGGCCATGATGTAGGCGAGCAAGGCCTGGGCGTCGCTCGGCTGCCAGATGGGCGGCGGCAGTTCCTCGATCGCCGGCGCGATGCCCTCGGCCGGTGGCAGCGGCGCGATCGGGTCGCGCGCTGGCGCCTGCGTTGCTGCTGGCGGCGCGGTCTGGGCAGGCGACGGCCCGGGGACGGCCTGGGCAAGCAGCGGCATCGACGAGCAGGCGACGGCGCCCGACAATATCAGTGACCGTAGACGCATGGACCTGCTCACTCCCGACTCCTTCGTTCCCCGGTGGCGCGGACGCGCACCTGCAGGGCGCTCTTTGCCCGCCGCGGATGATACACGCGATGAATGGCCGCCTCCAGTGGCCACAATGCCAACAAGTAAGATTGATGCGCCGCGAACCAATCTTTAAGTAACGGCGAATAGGGTGGAATTTCCGTCAAGCGGAGGTGGGCGTGCCTGGCAAGTTCGGTCTCGACGGCGGCATGATCCCGCGCAAGGTCAAGCGCATGTTCGACGAGCGCGACGAGCCGCGCTTCGATGGCGAGCTGCAGACCGCCGTTCTCAGCCATCGTGATCGCAATCATGTCGTGCGGGTAAGCAACATCTCCTCCTCCGGGGCGATGGTGGCGCAGATCGACGGCCTACATATCGGCGAGACGGTGACTCTGCAGTTGCTTGACCATGGAGCAGTCGCGGGGCAGGTGCGTTGGGTGCGTGACGGCCGTGTCGGCATCAATTTCGTTGAGCCGCTGGAGTAGCGGCGACCTGGAGATGAAGGTTCGATGATCAAGGCGCGCATTGCCGAGGCCGACCCTTCCGATCGGCGGCAAGGCCCTCGCTATCCCATTGATGTCGAAGGCAAGGTGCGCGAGCTGGGCAGCGAAGGCAGCGAGGCCCGCGTTCTCAACATTTCCGAAAAGGGATTCATGGCCGAATCGGCCGGCGAGTTCGAGGTCGGGTCGCGGGTCTGGCTGATCCTTCCGGGCCGCGAGCGCGCCAGCGCCGTCATTCGCTGGACCGCCGGCCACCGGCTCGGCGCCGAGTTCGCCGACCCGATTTCGGTCGACGGCCTGACCGCCTAGGTCTGGGCGTTAGCGACCTAGCGCCGCCTTCACGGGTCCCGTGATTCCGGCCACGATCACTTTCACGCCGCGAAAATTCGGATGCATGCCGTCGGCCTGGGTCATGCCCGGCACCGCCGCCACTCCGTCCATGAAAAAGGGATAGAAAGTGGCGCCATGCCTGCGGGCCAATGCCGGGTAGATCGCCTCGAACCGCCCAGCATAGGTCGGATCCATGTTGCGCGCCGCCAGCATGCCGGCCAACAGGACCGGGATTCGGCGGCGGGCCAGCTCGGTCAGTATGGCATCCAGGTTGCGCTCGGTCTCGGCCGGATCGATCGCGCGCAGCATGTCGTTGGCGCCGAGCTCGACGATGACCAGGTCCGGTTGCTCCTCGAGCCCGTCGAGCGTCCAGCCGAGCCGCGCCCGCGCCGCCGCGCTGGTGTCGCCCGACGCGGCGCCATCGGCGACCCGGGCGACAATGCCGTGCCGCCGGAGCATCGCCTGCAGCTGCGGCGCGAAGCCGAGCCCGGGATCGAGGCCGTATCCTGCCATCAGGCTGTCGCCGAAGGCCAGCACCAGCGGCCGTCCGGGCGAGGCGGCGGCCGGCGCGGCAATCGACAGAAGCAGGGCGGCAATCGACCAGCGGATCATGCTGGAAGCCTAGCCCATTGTCGCGGGCGTGCAACGACCCTAGCTGAACCCAAGGCATCCGTTCATCCTGAGCGGAGGCCCAAAGGGTCGCCGTCGAAGGGCGCCCGAGCCGCTGCCCGGAAACGCCCTTCGACTTCGCTCAGGATGAACGGAGATTTTGCCGAATGCCTGACCCGCTCATCGACCTTGCCGACATCATGTTGTCCTTCGGGGAAGGCGCGGCGCGGACCGAAGTTCTCAACGGCGCGTCCCTGCGGCTGATGCCGGGCGAGAGCCTGGCTTTGCTTGGCCCGTCCGGCTCCGGCAAGAGCTCGCTGCTCGCCGTCGCCGCCGGGCTCGAGCGCGCCGGCGGCGGTCGGGCATTGCTGCTGGGCCAGGATATGGGCGCCCTCGACGAGGACCGGCTGGCGCGGCTGCGCGGCCGCGGCGTCGGCATCGTCCTCCAGTCCTTCCATCTGTTGCCGACCATGACCGCCTTGGAGAATGTCGCGGTCCCGCTTGAGTTGGCCGGGGCCGGCGATGCCAGGGACCGCGCCCGCGCCGAGCTGGAGGCGGTCGGGCTCGGCCACCGCTTCGACCATTATCCGGCCCAGCTGTCGGGCGGCGAGCAGCAACGCGTCGCCATCGCCCGCGCCACCGCGCCGCGGCCAAGGCTGCTGCTAGCCGACGAGCCGACCGGCAATCTCGACGCCGCCACCGGCGCCGCGATCATCGATTTGCTGTTCGACCGCGCCTCGGCCGCCGGCGCCGGGCTGCTGGTGATCACCCATGACCCGGTCATCGCGGCGCGCGCCGGCCGGACCTTGCGGATGGTCGACGGCCGGGTCGCCGGGTGAGGCAGGCCTGGCGGCTGGCCCTGCGCGACCTGCGCGGCGGCTTGCGCGGGCTTGGCCTGATGTGGCTGTGCCTGGCCATTGCCGTCGCGGCGATCGCCTCGGTGTTGAGCCTCGCATCGTCGATCGACCGGTCGATCTCGGCCAACGGCCGGCAATTGCTCGGCGGGGATTTGGCGCTCGGCGTTGCCCAGCGTGAAGCCACGGCGGCGGAGCGCGCGGCGCTCGATGCGCTCGGGCAAGTCTCGAAATCCGTGACCCTGAGGGCGACCGTCGTCGCTCCCAACGGCCGCACCCAGCTCGCCGAGCTGAGCGGGGTCGATGCCCGCTGGCCGCTCGCCGGCACCCTCGATCTTAGCGCCGGCCGTCCGCCGGCCGGGCGCGAGGTGGCGCTCGGCGCCGACCTCGCCGAGCGCCTCTCGGTACGCGCCGGGGATGATGTCCGCATCGGTTACGCGACGTTCCGGGTCAGCGGCATCATCACCTCCATGCCCTCGCTGTCCGGCTTCGCGCTGGCGCCGCCGGCGCTGGTCGACGAGTCCGGGCTGGCCGCCACCGGCCTCGTCCGGCCCGGCAGCCTTTATGTGACGTCCTATCGCCTGCTCCTTAACGACGGCGCGGATCCGAAGGCGACGGCCCAGGCGTTCCGCCTGCGCTTCGCCGAGGGCGGCTGGAACGCGCTCGACCGCAGCGAGGCCGGCGGCGGCACCAGGCGCTTCGTCGAGCGGGTCGGGGAGATGCTGCTGCTGATCGCCTTGGCCGCACTGGCGGTCGGGGGCGTCGGAATCGCCAGCGCCGCCTCCGCTTTCGCCGCTTCGCGACGGCCGGCGGTCGCCATCCTCAAGCTGCTCGGGGCCGGGCGGCGGACGATCAGCGGCATGCTTTCGCTGGAGATCTTGCTGGCGATCGCCGCCGCGCTCGCCGTCGGCCTCGGCATCGGCGGCGCCGTCCCGGGGCTTGCCGGGTCGATCGCCGGCCCTGCCTTGCCGGTCCCGCCCGATCCCGCGCCGCAGTGGGCGGCGCTGGCCGAGGCCGGCCTGTTCGGCCTGCTCGTGACCCTCGCCGCCAGTTGGGGGCCGGTCGTTTCGGCGATCGAGACAAGGCCGGCGCAACTGCTCCGCGGTGAGCTTGGCGAGCTCGCCGGCACGCGTCGCGCATGGCTGGTCCCGACGCTGGCGCTGGCGGCGGTCGCCATCCTCGCCGTCGCGCGCGCTTCCAACCCGGCCTTCGCCGCTACCGGCATTGCCGCCATCGGTGGTCTGATCCTGCTCTTCGCCGGGCTTGGCAAGGGCTTGCGGCGGGCTTCTCGCCGGATGCGGCATAGCGGCGGGCCGATCGTCCGCCTGGGCGTCGCCGCGCTCGACCGGCCGGGTGCGGCGACCGTGCGCCTGTCGGTCGCGCTCGGCCTCGGCCTGTCGCTGCTGGTCATGCTCGCTGCCTCTGGCGCCAGCCTGCTCACGGAGATCCGCCAGAGCATCCCGAGCCGCGCGCCGGCCCTGTTCCTGGTCGACATACCGGCGCAGCGCCAGGCCGAGTTCCGTGCCCTTGCCAGCGGCGAGTTGCCCGGCGCCGAGCTCCGCCTGGTTCCCTCGCTGCGCGGGCCGGTCATCGCCATCAACGGCACGCGGGTCGCCGATCTGCCGGCCATCCCCGAAGGCGCCTGGGTATTGCGCGGCGACCGCGGCCTGACCTTCGCCCGCGACCTGCCGCCCGCCAATCGCATCGTCGCCGGTCGCTGGTGGCCTGAGGATTACCGCGGCCCGCCCCTGATCTCGCTCGACCAAGACGCGGCGGAGGCGCTTGGCCTCAAGGTCGGCGATTCGCTTACGATCTCGGTGCTCGGCCGCCCGATCGAGGCGCGGATCGCCTCGCTGCGGGAGATCGACTGGCGTTCGATGGGCTTCAACTTCGCCATCATCTTCGCGCCGGGGACGCTGGAACAAGCACCCTACACGCTGATGGCGACGGTGGCGCCCACGGGCGGTGCCAGCACCGCGGCCTTCGAGGAAGCATTGGCCGTAAGTCTGCCGATGGTCAGCGCCATCCGCGTCTCGTCAATCGTCGAGCAGGTTGGCGCGATCCTTACCGCTCTCGACCGCGCCGTGCGGCTGGCGACGATGGTGGCGATCGCCATGGGCATGGTGGTGCTGGCCGGGGCGGTAGTCGCGACCCGGCGCGCCCGGATCCGCGATTTGGTTCTGCTCAAGCTCGTCGGTGCCACTCGCCGCCAGGTGGTCGGCACGCAGCTGGTCGAATTCGCCTTGCTGTCGGCCTCGGTGGCGATGCTGGCGTTCGCGGCGGGCGTCGGCGGCGCCAAGCTGGTCACCGATCAGGTGCTCGACATTCCGCTTCGGCCGGACTGGGCGTCCCTCATCGTAATCCCCGCCGCCGCCGTGACACTGGCCGTGGCCGCCGCACTGCTGGCCGCGTTGCCGGCATTGAACGCCCGCCCGGCGAGGGCATTGCGGGCAATGTAAAGCGTTGCTTACGGGACACGGTTACGCGTCCCGAAACGATACTGCGCAATCTGCGTGCTTCGGAACCATGCAACTTCGCGCTTATTCGTCCGTTCCAACCGCCGAAAGGAACGGTTTATGTCGACCTATCCGACACTTGGCGATCTGCGCATGGCGCACGACCCCGCCGGACGAGGTTATCACGCGGTCTACCGCGAGCAAGAGGTCAATCATTGCCCCGGATGCGGCCGGACGCACTGGATTATCGGCCGCGTCTCGGCCGAATGCGCGTTCTGCACGACGGCGCTACCGCTGGCCGAAGCGAGCATGCGCTCGCACAGCGGCCCGGCAATCATCCATCATCGCAACCGCATGAACACCCCGGCCTGGGCGGCCTGAACTCCCGGTCGCGGAAGACAAGGAGCGCCCGTCCCTTAAGGGGGCGGGCGCTTCCTTGTCCGCCGTCCCCCTATCCGCCGACGACGCGCACCGGCACCGGCGCGTTGCACAGATCGACGCCGCCCGCCGGGCGAATGTAGAAATCGTCCTTGCGATTCTTCTTGATGCGCAGCCAGGTCGCGAAGGAGGCGCTGCTCTCCTTCAGATATTCGAACCGCGGGCGCGCCGCCGGCGCCAGCTCGGAGGCGAGATGGACGCTGGCAATCGGCACGTCGCTGCTGCGCTCCTTGTAGAAGCCGAGGGCCTCGGTCCCGCGCGGCAGGCTCGACAAATGCTCGATGCCGCTAACGACCCGCCCAACAACGGCGATCACCCGGTCGAGGTGGCGCGGCGCATGGCCGATGGCGGCATAGAGCTCGCCGCCCATGCCGGTGTCCGGGGACAGACCGCGGCCGACGCCAACGCTGCCATAACAATGGGTAAGGTTGGCGGTGCCCGCCTTGGGATCATAGGCGACTGGCCAGCCGAGCGCATAGCCGGCGGCGGGCGCATAGGCATCGGGCGATCCCAAGGGCACGATATTCAGGCCCTTCAATGTCCGGTGATATTCGGCCGGTGGCGTCTCGACGACCCCGGTGGGCAGCGGCTTCTCGCTCTCGTTATTGCCCCATTGCGCGACATAATTGTCCTGGACGCGATAGATGGCGGCGCCCTGCCAGTAATTGGCCCGCGCCAGCTTCTGGATATTGGCGACGTGGACCGGCGCGAACGCCGGCGCCAGCTGGACGACGATCCGCTTACCGGAAGCGAGGTCGATGACCATCAGCTCGTCCGCCGCAATCTCCGTCCATTCGGCAGACTTGGAAGCGGCGATGACGTCGGTGGGGGTCTTCGGCGCCACAGGCGGCGCGGCGGCGACCAAAGCGACAGCGGTTAGCAACAGCAAGCGGCGCATCGACATCTCCTTTGCCACTCTTGTAAGCGAGCAGCGATGCATATCGCCACCCTGATGCTGCTTGGCGCCGGCGAGCTTGGGCGCGAGTTCACCATCGCCGCCAAGCGGCTCGGCTGCCGGGTGGTCGCCTGCGACCGCTACGCCAACGCCCCGGCAATGCAGATGGCGGATGGGTACGAAGTCTTCCCGATGCTCGACGGCGAGGCGCTGCGCGCCGCGGTCGAAAAGTACCGTCCCGATTATATCGTGCCGGAAATCGAGGCGATCGACACGGCCATGCTCGGCACCCTCGAGACGGAAGGCTGGCACGTCGTCCCTTCGGCCAAGGCGGTGCAGCTGACCATGAACCGCGACGGCATTCGCGACTTCGCCGCGAAAGAGCTTGGCCTGAAGACCTCTGGGTATGGGTTCGCGACAAGCCGCGAGGAGGCGCTGGCGGCGGCCGAAACCGTCGGCTTTCCCTGCGTCGTCAAGCCGGTCATGTCCTCGTCGGGCAAGGGCCAGAGCACCGCAAGGGATGCCGACGAGCTCGGGCGGGCGTGGGACTATGCGGTTGCCAACATGCGCGGCGACCGCACGCGAGTGATCGTCGAGCAATTCGTCGCATTCGACAGCGAGATCACCTTGCTGACGGTGGCGACCAGAGACGGCGTTCTGTTCTGCGAGCCGGTCGGCCACCGCCAGGAAGCCGGCGACTATCGCGAAAGCTGGCAGCCGGCGGCGCTACCGGAGGCGGCGCTGCGCTCGGCAAAGGCCCAGGCGGCGAAGGTCGTCACCGCGCTAGGTGGCCACGGCCTGTTCGGGGTCGAATTCTTCGTTTCCGGCGACGAAGCGATCTTTTCGGAGCTTTCGCCTCGGCCACATGACACCGGCATGGTCACCCTGATCAGCCAGGGCCTCAACCAGTTCGAGCTTCATCTGCGCGCTGTCGTGGGCCTGCCGATCCCGGCCATCGATTTCCTCGGGCCATCGGCCAGCGCCGTGATCCTCGCCGACCGCGAAAGCCACGACTTCCGGTTCGAGGGCATCGGCGACGCCCTCGCCCTCGCGGCGCCGGGCGCGCCTGTCGACGTCCGCATCTTCGGCAAGCCCAACACCCTCAAGAACCGCCGCATGGGAGTCGCCTTGGCGCGGGCTGGATCCACCGACGCCGCCAAGACGCTGGCGAAGAAGGCGGCTAGCCAGATTCGCCTGTGCTACGACACCAACGGCTAAGGGATGTAGCCGAAGAGGAAGCCTTTTGGCGCCGAGGCGCGTTTCCGAGAAAAGTCCAGGGAGTCCGCTTTCATGATCAGGCTCGTGCCACTCATCGCTCTGCTCGCCCTTGCCGGCTGCGAGGACAATCCGGCGACCCAGCCGAGCCAGCCCATCGTCGTCCGTTCCGAAGGCCAGGACCGGTTGCACCAGCTCGACGACATGAACCGGGCGATCGCCCTGAAGCGCGCCATTTATGAAACCGGGGCGGACTGCCGCCTGGTGACGAAATCCGGCTATGTCGGGGAATATGAGAACACCAGCTACTGGACAGCGACCTGCCAGGACCGGTTCGAGCGGACCCGCGACTGGGCGTTGTTCGTCGGGCCGGACGAGAGCGTCCAGGTGCGGCTATGCGAAGACGTGGTGAAGGCCGGCCTGCCGCCCTGTGTCATCAAGCCGCGCGCCGAGGCGCCGGCCCCGACGCAGGGCTGATTACCGGATCAGTCGCACTTGCGGGTGGTCTTGACCGCCCCGTCGGGCGTGCCTTGCTTAATGGTGACGCAATTGCCCTGGCGGGTCTCCTCGCGCCAGCTGCCGTCGGCGGCGGTGACTCGGCTGTCCGGCTTGGGAACGCGCTTGCCGTCCTTGATTTCATAGTTGAACGGCGTGCTCTGGGTGCCGGTCGAGCTCTGCCCGCCGGACTGCGCCCAGGCGGCGCCGGCCAGGCCGACGACGGCGATGCCGCCAAGGGCCAGATAAATCGCGCGACGAGTCATTGAATGTCTCCTCATCGGTCTTTCATAACGGCGGCGAAGTGAACGCCGGCTGAAAGCGGCCATCCCCTGCCATTCAGGAACCAAAACGCGCCAGCAGCCCGTAATTATCCTTGTTTTCGCAGCCGACTACCTCCGCCGCGCCCGACGTGACCCAGACATGGGCGGTCAATTCGCCGTCGCTCGTCGCCGCGCCATAGTGCAGCGTCGCCGCCAGCCGGCGCCGGCGCAGCAAGGCGAAGGCGGCCAGGCCCTGCTCGAAGCACAAGGCCCGCCACGGCAGCCGCCGCGCCCAGGCCAGCACCGCGCGACGCAGCCAGTAAATGGTCTCGGCATCGGCCGGCGTGGCGGCCGAGGCGCCGCGGCCGAGCCACTCGGCCAGCGTCCGGAACGGCACCAGCCGCACCGCCAGGCTGGCGGCGAGGATGATGGCGCCGGCCTCGGCCAGGAGCGCCGGCGGCGGCGGCCGGTCGTGATCGCGCTCGCTTGCCGCCGGTTCCATGGCCGCCAATCTAGTCGACCAGATGCCGATGGCGATAGCGGACGCGAACGCTTTCGCTAGCAGCGCCAGCCGCCGCCGCTCCAATAGACCCGGCATTCCCTGTTATTGCGGACCCAGGCCGGATAGGCGCGGTCGGGGCGGTCGTGCCACCAGTCGTTGTAGCCGTCAGAACGGAAGGCCGGATTGTTGTAACGCGCCCATTCGCCGCCATTGACCCAGACTCCGCCGACATCGCCGCGGCGCCGGTCGAAGCGGCGGTCGACCAATCCCGGATGGCCCGGCTGGAAGCCGCCGAAGGTCGTCAGATTGGCGTTGGGG
>JAKFFL010000075.1:0-9202 GCA_036675225.1 Sphingomonas sp.
AATCGGCAAGGAGTGAGTCGTGGTGAAGTGGGGCAGGAACAGCGGGACCGTTGCGGGGGCGATAGCCGCCGCCTGCGCGCTGCTGCTCGTCCCAGCCGTGGCCTCGGCCAAGCCCGACCCGAAGAAGCGGCCGCCGGCCGTTACGGTCTCGTTCGACCGAGTCACCAGCTTCACCCCGGCGACCTCGGATCCCAAGCTCGCCGCCGAATTCGCCAACCGGCCGTCGATGGCGGACTTCAAGTTCACGCCGGCCGCGCCGAAGGGCCGTCCGTCGCAGGTCCGGGTCGCGATCCGGGCGCGGGGCGCCGATGCGATCAGCGGCCGCACCGCCGACCTGTCGTCGGCTTCGGCCTCATCGGCGATCGGTGCGCTGACCCCGGCCAGCTACAATCTCGGCGTCGCCGTCGGCTGGCGCCGGTTCGCGGTGACCGGCGAGGTCGGCAAGACCCGCAGCTCCAGCCTCGCCTTCGGCGCGCGCGAAACCGCGGTCGTCGGGGTCAATTATTCGCTCAACAGGCGCCTGACCACGCGAGTCGCGGCCAGCGCCGAACGCACCGACGGCCAGCTCGCCCCCGCATTGGGCCGCGAGCAGGGCTATGCGGTCGATGTCGGTGGCGCTTACTCGCTGACCCGCAACATCGCCGTCACCGGCGGCGTCCGCTACCAGATCGAGCAGGACCGGGTCTCCGCGCTCAAGGACGAGCGCCGCGACAGCCAGGCCGTCTATGTGGGTACGGCCTTCAAATTCTAAGCACGAGACGCCGAGCGCAGCGCGATTGCATCGCAATCGCTAGCAGCGTGTAGAGCTGTCGAGCGCCGGCCAGCGTGCCGGCTTGGCCGGACACGACTGACGTCATGCGATTTACTCGCATGACGGCCTGCCTATACCGGGCCGATGTCCGACGCTGCTTTCCGTTTGACCGAAGTCCGCAATGGCATTGCCGCTGCCTGCAAGGTCGCGCGCCGGGATGCATCGGATGTTACCCTGATTGCTGTCAGCAAGGGCTGTCCGGCCGAGACCATCGTGCCGCTGATCGCCGCCGGTCAGCGCGACTTCGGCGAGAACCGGGTGCAGGAAGCACTGGCCAAATGGCCGGAGATCCGGGCCGCGCACCCCGACATCCGGCTGCACATGATCGGCCAATTGCAGTCCAACAAGGCCGACGAAGCGGTGGCGATGTTCGAATCGATCCATTCGCTCGACCGCCCATCGCTGCTCGCCGCTCTGGCCAAGGCGGCGCAAAAGGCAAGCCGCTTCCCGTTGGTCCATGTCCAGGTCAACATCGGCGCCGAGGCGCAGAAGGGTGGCGTTCCGGTCGATGCGCTCGGTGGCTTTCTCGACCAGGTGCGGGCGGCGCCGCTGCCGCTCGCCGGGCTGATGTGCATCCCGCCGGCCGGCCAGCAGCCAGGACCCTATTTCGCCTTGCTGGCCGAACTTGCGCGGCGTCATGACGTCACCGGATTGTCGATGGGGATGAGCGCCGATTATCCGACCGCGGTGATGCTCGGCGCAACCGCGGTCAGGGTCGGAACGGCTTTGTTCGAGGCTTAGTCGAGGTGGCCGCTTTTGGCCTTCTTGGTGGCGATATAGTCGGCGTTGTGCGGATTGACCGGCATGTGATGCGCGACCCGCTCGGTGACGCTGATGCCGGCGGCTTCCAGACCGGCGACCTTGGCCGGGTTGTTGGTCAGCAGCCGCGCCTCGGCGACGCCCAGCGCCCGCAGCATGGCCGCCGCCATCCCGTAGCCGCGTTCGTCGGCGGCGAAGCCGAGCCGGAGGTTGGCCTCGATGGTGTCGAGCCCGCGATCCTGCAGCGCATAGGCACGCAGCTTGTTGGCCAGGCCGATGCCACGGCCCTCCTGGCGCAAATAGAGCAAAACGCCGCCCCCGGCGGCGGCGATCAGCCGCAGCGCTTCGTGCAATTGCGGGCCGCAGTCGCATTTTAGGCTGCCGAAGACGTCGCCGGTCAGGCACTCGCTGTGCAGGCGCACCAAAGGCGGTCGGCCGCCGAAGGCGCCGACCAGCAAGGCGACATGCTCCTCGCCGGTGGCGGCATCGCGGAAAGCGATGATTTGCGTGTCCTCGATGCCCGCCAGCGGCAGCCGGGCGCGGGTCACAAGCCGCACCTGAGGGTCGTGGACGGCGCCCATCACTTGCGCGACGGTCACGCGGCCCTGCGCCTCGCCTTCGACCAGCCAGAGCGCGGGAAGCACGCCGGCCAGCCGCGCCAGGGTCAATATCGCGTCCGCCTCGGCCGGGCAGCGGACCGGCTCGGCGGCGAGCGGGCCGATCGGCCCGCGCTCGAAATCGAGCGAGGGATCGGCCAGCGCGCGTGCCGATTCGCGGTCCAGCCAGGCGCCGCGCGCGACCTGGACGGGATGCCGAAGGTCGCCAGCCTCGCGCAGGTTGCCGAGGCCGAGCGCCGCGGCGCGCTCACCCGACAGCAGGATCGGCGCCCGCGCCCCGGCATCGAGCAGGTCCAGCATCGCCCGGCTCGCGGTTTCCACCGACAATATGCCCGCCGACCCGACCGCGACCGGCCGCCCCGCCCGCAGCGCCGCGATCGCCTGCTCGACCGCGCTGCTGGTCAAACGGCCAGTTCCACGACCAACGGCACATGGTCGGACGGGCGTTCCCAGCTCCGGCACGGCTCGTGGACCCGGTGCGCGACCGCTTGTGGCGCCAGGCCCGGGCTGCACCACATATGGTCGAGCCGGCGGCCGCGGTCGTTCCTGGTGAAGTCGGGCGAGCGATAGCTCCACCAGGTGAAGTTGCGCGCCGGGGCGGGGATATGGGCGCGGCCGATATCGACCCAATCGTGGGCCGCCTGCAGCCGCCCCAGCGCCTCGCACTCGACTGGCGTGTGGCTGACGACGTCGATCAATGCCTTGTGGCTCCACACGTCGCATTCCAGCGGCGCGACGTTGAAGTCGCCGAGGATCAAAGTCGGCTCGGCCAACGTCTCCGACCAGCGCGTCATCCGCTCGATGAAGTCGAGCTTCTGGGCGAATTTGGGGTTGAGCTTGCGGTCGGGGATGTCGCCGCCGGCGGGAACATAGACATTCTCCAGGCGGATGCCGCAGTCGAGCCGGGCGCCGACATGACGCGCCTCGCCATTGTCCTGCCAGTCGTGGCGGCCTTCGTCGTGCAGCGGCACTTTCGACAGGATCGCCACACCGTGGTGCATTTTCTGGCCATGCAGCTTCTGGTGGACGTAGCCGAACGAGCGGAACAGGTCGGCTGGAAAAGCGGCATCGACCGCCTTGGTTTCCTGCAGGCACAATATGTCCGGCGCCTCCTCGCGCAGGAAGCGCTCGACGATGGCGATGCGCGCGCGCACCGAATTGACGTTCCAGCTGGCGATCTTGAGGTTGGTCACGGCCGTTCGCTTAGCCCGCTGCCCCTGAAAACCAAAGGGGGCCTGCCTTTGGGCCTCCCCCCGAGGCCCAAAGCAAAGGCCCTCGCTCCGGGGGCATTGGAGCGAGGGCCGACCAAGCGTTCGTCACGCGAGGTGACCGCTGCGACCGGGCAACAGGGGGAAACCCGGTTAATTGCAGCGATCACGATCAGTTTACATTCGTATCCCTGTCCCGGCGATGAACAGTTTTGGATTGCTACGCTTTTTTCCCTTTTATCCCTTGCGCTTCTTCGGTTCGGGATAGGTAAAGGCGCTTTCGGGGACGGCGACATTGTAGCGTTGGCCGTCGAGCTTGACGGTGGTGCGCTTGTTCTGCGCGTCGATCGCGGTCCAGCCTTCGAGCCTGAGGCCGCCGGGCGCCCCGGGCGCCTTGACGAAGGCAAGGATCATGGTCCCGAACTCGGGCCGCCGGCTGTCGCGGGCGCGGACCAGCAGGATTCGCTTGTCGTCGCTGGGCAGGATGCGGGCAATGCGGTCGAGGTCCGGGTTGGCCGACAGCAGCACCGACAATGGCGACTTGGCGATCGCCCAGCTCGACTTCTGGCCGACCTCATAATCGATGAAGGTCAGGGTCTTGCCGTTGGCGACCAGCAGCATGTTGGCGCCCTGGCCATATTCGAAGCGGATCCGGCCCGGCCGCTTGAGCTGCAGGACGCCGGACAGCGACCGGTTCTTGGCGTCGGTCTGGACAAACTGGGCGGTCATCGACTGCGAGGCGGCGAGGTGCGCCTCGACCTGGGCGAGCTCGCCGCTCGGGGCCGCCCCGGCCGGAACCGCCAGCGCCGCCACGGCGGCGGCCGGCACGAGGGCGCGGGTGAACATGGTCGAAAAGGCCATTGCATCAAACTCCTGGGAAGGTCTTGCCGCCGGAACTAGCGTTTGGCCATTGAATGCGGTCTGAACCTTCTGGTTCCCAGCCGTTCAGGGGATCGAGAGCTTAGCAGATCGATCGCGCCTGATCTCAAGATCGCATTGGCTGAGCACATCCATGCCGATGAGCAGAGGATAGGTGAACATCGCCCGCAATGCGTGCACCAGCAGTCCGAACTCGAGAACATGTGGCATTGCGGTCGGCGCCGCCTCGGGTTCTGCTGCGAACTCTCCGGGATAGAATCCTAGCCTGATTCGATACTCAGGAACGAGCATATCGCCATTCGCGGTGAGAACCCGACGACGGCCCCGCCCTAGAACCTGCAGTTTTTCGGCGATGTCGGAACGCAGTCCCGTGCCCGTCGCCCCGGTATCGATCAGTGCTTCGACGATCTCCATTTGGCTGGAGTTGGCAGCCGCCAGCGAGGGGAGGATTGCTACCGGAAGAATCAACCGTTGGCCCGAATGCCGCCAACGGATTTCAGCCATTCGAAAACAGGCCGAGATTTACGGGTGCGGGATCGACCAGCTGAATCGAATAAAGCCCGTCGGGGAACTGCTCGCCCCGTTCCTCGGCCTGGGCCGCATCATCGAAGAAGTCGATGATCTTGCGGTGACGAAGCAGCGCGTAACGACCGAATTGCGTCGGCAAATATTCGCTCATGTGGCGTTGGAAGAAGTCGTAATTATGCTCGACCTCGACGCAGAGCTTCCGCGCATTCATCGTTCACCGTCCTCTCGGATAAATTTGTAACACATTGCGATTCCGAGGGGAATCCAGAGCTAACCGCTTGAAACGACTCAGATCGGGTGGCCGTCGGTGTCGATCAGCAGCTCGCGGCGGCCGACATGGTCGGGTTGGCCGACCAGCCCGTCCTTCTCCATCCGCTCGATCAGCCGCGCGGCGCTGTTGTAGCCGACACGCAGCTGCCGCTGCAGGTAGGATGTCGACGCCTTCTGGCTTTCGGCGACGATCTGCACCGCCTTGCGATAAAGCTGGGTCTCGGCGTCGTCCTCGCCGGTCGGCTGGCCGTCAAACAGATAGCCGCCGTCCTCCGGCTCCTCGGTCACCGCCTGGATATATTCGGGCGTGCCCTGCTTGCGCCAATGCTCGGCGACCAGCCGCACCTCCTCGTCGCTGACGAACGGCCCGTGGACGCGGATGATCTGCTTGCCGCTCGGCATGTAGAGCATGTCGCCCTTGCCGAGCAGCTGCTCGGCGCCCTGCTCGCCAAGGATGGTGCGCGAATCGATCTTGCTGGTGACCTGGAAGCTGATCCGAGTCGGCAGGTTGGCCTTGATGACGCCGGTGATGACGTCGACCGACGGGCGCTGAGTGGCCATGATCAAATGAATGCCGGCGGCGCGCGCTTTCTGGGCCAGCCGCTGGATAAGGAATTCGACCTCCTTGCCGGCGGTCATCATCAGATCGGCGAGCTCGTCGACCACCACCACGATCTGCGGCAGCACCTCATAGTCGAGCTCTTCGGTCTCGTAGACCGGCTGGCCGGTGTCGGCGTTATAACCGGTCTGGACGCGCCGCCCGAGCTGGGCGCCCTTGGCCTTGGCGTCGCGGACCTTGGTGTTGAAGCTGGCCAGCTGGCGGACGCCGAGGCTGGCCATCATCCGATAGCGCTCCTCCATTTGCTCGACGGTCCATTTCAGCGCCCGGATCGCCTTGCCCGGTTCGGTCACCACCGGCGCCAGCAAATGCGGAATGTCCTCGTAGACGCTCAGTTCCAGCATCTTGGGATCGATCAGGATCATCCGGCACTGGTCCGGGTTCATCCGGTAGAGCAGCGACAGGATCATGCAGTTGAGGCCGACCGACTTGCCCGACCCGGTCGTGCCGGCGACCAGCAGGTGCGGCATCGGCGCCAGATCGGCGATGACCGGATCGCCGGAGATGTTCTTGCCCAGGATCAGGGGCAGGGCCATCGTCTGGTCCTCATAGGCCTGGCTGCCGATCAGCTCGGACAGGGCCACCGCCTCGCGCTTGGGGTTGGGCAATTCGATGCCGATGACGCTGCGCCCGGGAATGGTGGCGACGCGCGCCGACAAGGCCGACATGTTGCGGGCAATGTCGTCGGCCAGCTGGATGACCCGGCTGGCCTTGATGCCGCTGGCCGGCTCCAGCTCGTACATGGTCACGACCGGGCCGGGGCGGACCTCGACGATGTCGCCGCGGACGTGGAAATCCTCGAGCACCGATTCGAGCAGGCGGGCATTGCGCTCGAGCCCGGCGCGGTCGACCTGCGCCTTGCCGTGCGGCGGCGGCCGGCTGAGCAGGTCGAGCGACGGCAGGACGTAATCGTCGCCCAGGGCCAGGCTGGCCTGGCTTGGTGGGCGCCGGCGCCCATCGGCCTTGCGACCAGTCGCCGGCGTAATTCCTCGCGGCGGCTCGGCAACGGCGACAGCGGGGCGCGGCCGGGGCGGGGCGGCGCCGCCGTCGCGGGCGTCGCGTTCCTCGACCGTGCGCCGCGGCGGGCGGACGGGGCGGTCGGGATCGCGCCGGAACAGGCCGGCGACCCAGCCCTTCTCTTCGTCGCGCAGGTCCAAGGCGAACCAGGCGAGCAGCAGGCCGCCGACCGCGAACAAAGCCATCAGCGCCATCCGCAGCGGCCCTTGCACATTGGGGTCGCCGATGCGGCCGATGCCGGCATCCACGCCGCCCGCCGCGGCCAGGCCGAGCGCCCCGCCCCAGCCGGCGGGCAGGCCGGAGACGGCGGTGCCGCGGACCATGGCCAAGGCGATGCCGGCGAGCAGGATGCCAAGCGCGGCGATCAGCAAGGCACGGCCGAGGCGCCCGCCGGGCTCGCCGCGCATCATCCGCAGTCCCGCCACCGCCAGCACCGGCAGGAACAGGATTGCGGCCGGTCCGAACAGCATCAGCAGCAAATCGCTCGCATAAGCGCCGGGGGCGCCGACCCAATTGACCGGCGGGCCGCCGGCGGCGGTCGAGAAGCTGGGGTCGACGGCGTCGTGGGTGGCCAATGCGACGCCCAGCGCGAGGCTGCCCGCGACCAGCAAAGTGCCGATCGTGCGCACAGCCAACAGCCGCACGGACTCGCGGAGTTTTTCCCTCCAGTCGGGCCCCAGGTCCCGCTTGCGGGCCCGCTCGGCGGCGGTCGCCATTGTCTTCCCCCGGTCAGTGTCGGGCGCACAATGCGCCCTGGGGGAGTCGCGGGTCAAGCGCGCGGCCCCTCGCCACGGCGACGTTTCGCGGCTAACCGCGGCTTCCATGACACGGTCCGATGTCATCATCCTGGGCGGCGGCCTGATTGGCCTGGCGCTGGCGGCGGCGCTGGATTCCAGCGGCCTTGGCTGCACGGTGGTCGATCTGGTCGACCCCGAAAGCTGGCGCGATGCCAAGTTCGACGGCCGCACCAGCGCTATATCCTCCTCGTCGCGGCGGATGCTTGATACCATCGGCGTCGGCGCCTTCTTCCCCGAGCCCGGCTGTCCGATCCGCACCATCCGCGTCGCCGACGGCCTCGCGCCCGGCGTTCTCGCCTTCGAAGCGCCCCAGGGCGACGACGAGCCGCTTGGCTGGATGCATGAAAACCGCCATTTGCGCGAGGCGCTGCGGGCTCGAGCCGAAGCCGGCAAGGCAATCGACCTGCGCTGGAAATCCCGCGCCGCCGAGGTCGAGCGCGGCGAGCATGGCGTCACGGTGCGGCTGGCGGACGGTAGCGAGCTCGGCGCGCCCTTGCTGGCGGTCGCCGAAGGCCGCAACTCGCCGAGCCGCGAGGCCGCCGGCATCCGCATCGCCCGCTGGCAATACGATCATGCCGCGATCGTCTCCATCCTGCGCCACGCGCGCCCGCACGAGCATATCGCCTGGGAAATCTTCTATCCGGCCGGGCCTTTCGCCCTGCTGCCGATGACCGATGATCCGGACGGCCACCGCTCGGCGATCGTCTGGTCGGTGCAGCGCGACGATGCCCCGGGCTTCCTTGCACTCAGCGACGAGGCATTCGCGGCCGAGGCGCAGGCGGCGATGGGTGGCTTCCTCGGCGATGTCAGCCTGCTCGCCCCACGCTCGACCTATCCGCTCGGCTTCCACCACGCGGCCCGGATCACCGACCGGCGGCTGGCATTGGTCGGGGATAGCGCGCACGCCATTCATCCGATCGCTGGCCAGGGGCTGAATCTCGGCTTTCGCGACGCGGCGGCGCTGGCGCAGGTGCTGGTCGAAGGCGCCCGGCTTGGCCTCGACCTTGGCGACCGCCAACTGCTCGACCGCTACCAAAGCTGGCGGAGCCTCGACACGTTGATGGTGGCGATGGCGACCGACGGTTTGACCCGCCTCTACGGCATTCCCGGCAAGCTGCCGTCGGCGGTCCGCCGCCTGGGCATGGCGGTGACGGCGCGGCTCGGGCCGCTCAGGGACCGGCTGATGAACGAGGCCCGCGGCACCAGTGGCGACCTGCCGCTGCTGCTCAGGGGGTTGCCGATCTGAGCCAAGGCGTGGCCCCGGCGAAGGCCGGGACCCCAGCTGGAAATGATCCTGCAGGCTGGATGAGGTCCCGGCCTGCGCCGGGACGACGTCACTGCAAGGTCTGCCCCATGTCGGCGCCGCCCGGCGCCAGGCGCTGGAACTGCATCAGCTGGACAACCAGATCGGCGCGCCCGGCCAGGCTCTGTTCCTCGAGCAGGGCCTGTTTGGCGCCGATGTCGAACGGCGCCACCTGGGCGATGGCGTTGACCAGCATTTCGTCGTCGAGCCGGCTGACCGCTTCCCAGTCGACCGCCAGGCCCAGGGCATCGCCGAACCGCCGCGCCTCGCGCTCGACCTCGGCGCGCTGGGCGATCGACAAGGGCGGCGGCTCGTCGTCGTCGAAGGCGGCAAGGTCGATGTCGGCCTGGCGATAGGGCGTGCCGACGTCGGCCTCGGCGATCAGCCGGAACCG
>JAKFFL010000134.1:0-9040 GCA_036675225.1 Sphingomonas sp.
TACTTCACCCGCTCGACCTGCTCGAACTCGAGCTCCACCGGCGTGGCACGGCCGAAGATGGAAACGCTGACCTTCACCCGGCTGCGGTCGAAGTCGAGCTCTTCGACAATGCCGTTGAAGCTGGCAAACGGCCCATCGAGCACCTTGACGTTGTCGCCGATCTCATAGTCGACCTTGACCTTGGCCTTGGGCGCGGCGGCGGCGGCTTCTTCGCGCGTCGAGAGGATTCGCGCGGCCTCGGCCTCGCTGATCGCCTGCGGCTTGCCGTTGGGGCCGAGGAAGCCGGTGACCTTGGGCGTGTTCTTGACCAAGTGATAGACGTCGTCGCTGAGGTTCAATTTGGCGAGCACGTAGCCAGGGAAGAACTTGCGGTCGGACGTGACCTTCTTGCCGCGGCGGATCTCGGTCACCTTCTCGGTCGGGACCTCGACCGCCTCGACCATCGCGTCGAGCCCCATGCGGGCCGCGTCGGCGAGGATCTGGTCCTTCACCTTGTTCTCGAAGCCGGAATAAGCGTGGATGATGTACCAGCGGGACATGTCGGTCATACCTATAATCTTCCGCTCTCCTTGCGGGAGAGGGTCGGGGTGAGGGGTCTAGCCGAGGAAGCTCAGCAGGAACTGGACGATTGAGTTGAACACCGAATCGGTGGCGAAGAAGAACAGAGCGAGCATGAAGGTCATGATGATCACCATGATGGCGGTGGTGATGGTTTCCTTGCGGTTGGGCCAGTGCACCTTCTCGATGCCCTCGACCTTGACCTGGCGGACATATTCGCCGGGGCTGATTTTCGCCACTGTGCCCTCTTCTCGACTTACTGGATAGAAAAAGGCTCCGCAGGCGCGTTGGCCGGCGGAGCTTGCGCTCACTTAGCCCCGTGCGCGCGAGTCTTCAAGGGATTGTGCGTTGGCGGCCTTGCACCGCGTGGCCAGCCTCGCTACCTCGCGCTTCGCCTAGGAGTGTAGCTCAGTTGGTAGAGCATCGGTCTCCAAAACCGAGGGTCGTGGGTTCGAGTCCCTCCACTCCTGCCATTTCACGACGCGCCCCTGCGCAGATGACGGCATGCGGCACCGTCGGGGGGACAGTGCCGGCCCGTCATGGCCAGTCCAGCGAAGCTGCTTAAAGGCCTTCGGCCGCCTAGGCTCCTGCGTTCGCAGGAGCACTTAAGTGCAAAGACCTGCCGCGGCGCTCCGCGTCCAGACCAGAGCCAGACCGGCAAGGAAAATCGCGACCCAAGCCGGCAGGTCCTTCAGTGCTGTGAGCACCTTCGCCAGGGCGTCCAGGAAGCCGTCGAAAGACAATTGCTCCCGAGCCTTTGGAGCCGCCTTTCCCTGTCTGAGCGCCTTCCACCTGGCGACAAGAGGAAGGCCGGTCTCGACCAGAGCGGCGATCAGCGCGAGCCACAAGAACAGGCTCGCCAGTACCTTCACGTTCCAGCATACATCGCTCATGCCACCCTCCCTGGCGTGAGGTCAGATTCGGCTAGGCGGCTATATCATAAGGCTGGATTTCGCCGCTAAGATAAAGATTGCGTGCCTTGGTCCGCGACAGCTTGCCCGAGCTGGTACGCGGCAGGGTGCGCGGCGGGACCAGCTCGACGACGGGCGTGATGCCGGTGATCGCCCGCACCCGCTCGCGGATGTCGTCGCGCAGCCGGCCGCGCTCTTCCGGATCAGAGACCCGGCAATGGACCAGCACCGCCGGCGTCTCCTCGCCGCTGGGGCCGGTGACGGCGAAGGCGGCAATGTCGCCGGCCTTGAAGCCGGGCAATTGCTCGACCGCCCATTCGATGTCCTGCGGCCAGTGGTTGCGGCCGTTGATGATGATCATGTCCTTGGCGCGGCCGACGATGAAGATGTAGCCGCCCGACACATAACCCATGTCGCCGGTGTCCAGCCAGCCGTCGGCCGCGAGGCAGGCGGCGGTCGATTCCGGGTCGCGGAAGTAACTGTGCATGACCGACGAGCCGCGGCAGTAGAGCTTGCCGATCGAGCGGTCGGCAAGCACGGCGCCGTCGGCGTCGCGCACCTCGACCTCCATGCCCTTCACCGGCTTGCCGCAATTGACGATGGCGCGATAGCGGCGTGGCCGCCCGCCGGCCGGGGAATCCGCGCCTGAAAGTTCGCTTTCCTCGACCAGCTCGATGCGGATGCCTTCGCCCGGCGGCATGATCGACACCGCCAGGGTCGCCTCGGCGAGGCCGTAGCTGGGGCAGAAGGACGAAGCCTTGAAACCGGCGTCGGCGAAACTGTCGACAAAGGCCTGCATGACGTCGGGACGGATCATGTCGGCGCCGTTGCCGGCGATCCGCCAGCGCGACAGATCGAAGCGGGCGGCGGCGCGCGTTTGCGAGCTCATACGGCGCGAGCAAATGTCGTAGCCGAAGGTCGGCGAGTAGGACAAGGAATTGCCGGGGTTGCGGCTAATGAGGTCGAGCCAGGCCAATGGCCGGCGGGCGAAATCCTCGGTTTTCAGATAATCGACGCTGATCTGGTTGGCGATCGGCGACAGCATGCAGCCGACCAGGCCCATGTCATGATACCAGGGCAGCCAGCTGATGCAGCGGTCGCGGTCCTCGATCTCGACGCCGCACGAATGGGCGTGCAAATTGTCGAGCAGGGAACGATGCGTGACGGCGACGCCATGCGGGAAGCGGGTCGAGCCGCTTGAATATTGCAGATAGGCGATCTCATGTTCATTCGCCTCCGGCAGGCCGGCTGGCGACTGCTCGAGCCCGTCGAGGCCTTCCCAGGCGCGCCCTTCGATTTTGCACAATCTGGCGGCCTCGCCGGCGAACTCAGCCAGCTCTTGCGGGTAGAGGAATAATACAGGGTCGCTGCTGGTCAGCATGACCTTCAATTGCTCGACATAGGCCTCCCGCCCGCCGAAGCTGGTCGGCAGCGGCAACGGCACCGGCCACAGACCGGCATAGACGGCGCCGAAAAAACAGGCGGCGAAGTCGGGGCCGGTTTCGGCAACCAGGGCCAGGCGGTCGCCCGGCCCGAGGCCAAGCGCCATGAAGCGGCGGGCATTGGCCAGCGCATCCTCACGCAGCAAGGCATAGGGATAGGCCTGGATGAGGACGCCGCGGGCATCGTGGAAATTCATGCCGCGGGTCCCAAGCGCCGCATAATCGAGCGCTTCGCCCAGCGTCGCGAAATCGGCCAGGCGCCGCGGCAGCCTGTCGAGCGTCGGCGTCGCGCCCGGCGGCGCCAGCCCTTCGTCCACTGTCGTTTCGCGTCCAATCACGCCGAGTTTTTGCACAACTGTCCCCATTACGGCCGCGGGCAGGCGGCCCATTTCGAGACAAAGCTGTGGTCGGCAAACATGGCAGAAGCATGGCGATTGCGGCCGGCCGGTGCGCGCCCTAGGCCTGTGCCCATGTACCGTCGCGGCCCACGCCGGCCCCGTCCCGCGCTGGACGAGGGGATGCTCGACGAGCTGATGCTGGCCTATGTCGCCCGCTTCGCCACCAGCCGGGCGAAGCTGGCCGCTTATTTGTCGCGCAAGATCAAGGAGCGCGGCTGGGCGGGTGCTGGCGAGCCGCCGGTCGCGGCCTTGGTTGAAAAGGCCGGACGGGCCGGATTTGTCGACGATGCCGCATTCGCCTTGGCGAGGGCCCGGTCGCTGACCGCGCGCGGCTATGGCGAGCGGCGCGTCGGCCAGGCGCTGCACGCGGCAGGGATCGATGAGCCTGACCGCGCCGCCGCCCGCGATTTTGCCCGCGAGGATTCGGTCGAGGCCGCCCTGCGATTCGCCAGGCGGCGCCGGATCGGGCCTTATGCGGCGGAGCGGCCGGCGCCGGAATTGCGCGAGAAGGCGTTTGCCGCCATGATCCGCGCCGGCCACGCTTTTCGCCTCGCCAGGGCCATTGTCGATCTGGCGCCGGGGGCGGCGGTCGACCGCCAAGCGCTTGAGGATGAACGCTGAATCTTGTGCGTTTAATATTGTTTAATGCCGGCCCGGCTCGTGGTAAGAAACGAACGTGCGTCAGACGAGTGCCGAAACACCGCCAATCGCCAACGTGCCGCAAGGGGCCGAGCCTCTTGGCGCGGGCGCATCACCCGAAACAACTGCCGAGCCGGTGACCGTCGAGATCATGCCCGATGAAGCCATCCCCGATGACGCCATTCCCAATGGCATTCACGTCGAAGGGCGAATCAAATGGTTCGACGCCACGCGCGGCTTCGGCTTCCTGATCAGCGAGCAGGTCGACGGCGACATCCTCGTCCATTTCTCGGTGCTGCGCGACCATGGCCGGCGCAGCCTGCCGGAAGGGGCGTTGGTCGAATGCATCGCCGAACGGCAGGAACGCGGCCTGCAGGCGCGCAAGATCCTGGCGATCGATTTGTCGACCGTCTTGCCGGAGGCGGCGAGGCCGTCCATGCCTTCCGCCGAGCGTGCCGACCGCAAGGCGCTGTGCGATGCGGCCGGCCCGTTCGAGCCGGTGGAGGTCAAATGGTTCAATCGCGTCAAGGGCTATGGTTTTCTCAACCGGGTCGAGGGCCCGGACAGCGATATCTTCGTCCATATGGAGACGGTGCGGTCGGCGGGCATCGCCGACCTGCAGCCGGGCGACCGGATCGATGCCAGGATCGCGGAGGGCCAGAAGGGCCTGACCGCCGTCGAGCTGCGCCGCGACTGATCTGGCGTGCCTTCGCCTTGGCCGTGCTGCTGCCGGTCGCCGCCTGCCAGCCCTCACCCTCCAGCGCCGTGGCGATTGAGCGCTCGCCCGCCGGCCTCGAGCAGGTACCGCTGACCATCACCAGCGCCAGTGGCGCGACCCACCGTTTCACCGTCGAGGTCGCGCGGACGCCCGAGGAGCAGACCTACGGGTTGATGAACCGGCAGTCGCTGGAGCCGGGCCACGGCATGATCTTCCCCTATGAACCGGCGCAACCGGTCGCCTTCTGGATGAAGAACACGTTGATCCCGCTCGACATGATCTTCATCGCGCCGGGCGGGCGCATCCTGCGCATCGAGGACAGTGCCGTGCCCTTGTCGCTGGAACCGGTCGCCTCTGGCGAAGCAGTCGAGGCGGTACTGGAATTGGCCGGCGGCCGCGCCGCGGAGCTCGGTATCGCCGCCGGCGACAGGGTCGCCTGGAAACGTTAGAATTTGCCGTCGATGCCAGCACAGCCAGGCAATCCTGACTGACGTCATGGGATTGCTTCGCGGCTTGCGCTCGCCGGCATGACGGGGCAGAGGCTCAGGCGCATGGGATTGTTCGCCAAATTCTTCAGCCCGACCTGGTGGAACGGGGCGACGTTCGGCACCGCCTTGCTGACTCGCCGCCACGGCAGCGAAGTCGGTCGCGACGAGGCCGGAAACCTCTATTTCCAGCACAAAGGCGACCGCAATCGCCGCTGGGTCATCTACGCCGCCGACAATGACGGCAGCCGGGTGCCGCCGGGCTGGCAGGCCTGGCTGCGCGGGACCATTGACGAGCTGCCTGAAAAGGGTCTGCCGCCGCCCCGCCCGTGGGAAATCGCGCCGATCGCCAATCCGACCGGCAGCAGCGAGGCCTGGGTGCCGTCCGGATCCCTGCGCGCCCAAGGCGTGCGCGCCGCCACCACCGGCGACTATAGCGCCTGGACGCCCGACCAGGGGTGAAGAAAACCGCGCTTCTGCTGGCGGGGGCCGCGGCGCTGGCCGGCTGCGGCGGCAGCGACGAGCCGCCCGAGGGCAATGCGGTCACCATCGAGGTCCCGCGCTCGGCCGCCGAGCAGCCGGGCGTGACGCCGATGGCCGAGCGGGTCGCGGTGCTCGGACTGTTGAACAAGCGCAACGGCATCGTCCGCGACCTGACCCTGAAGCCCGGCCAGGCGATCCGGCTGAAAGACGTCGTCGTCCGCCTGCGCGCCTGCGAAACGACGGCGCCATGGGAGCGGGAGAAGCTGACCGGCGCCTTTATCCAGGTCGACGTGCAACGCTCCGACGACAATTGGAGTCGGGTCTTTTCCGGCTGGGTCTATAAGGAAAGCCCGTCGCTCAACGTCGTCGAGCATCCGGTCTATGACGTCTGGCCCAAGAGCTGCGCGATGAGCTTCCCGGCGGGCGCGGCGCCGCCGGCCGCGCCGTCCGCCTCCAGCAGGGCATCGAGGGCGCCGAATTCGGGCGGCGGCAATGCGGCTACCGTGGCGCCGGAGCCAGAGCCAGCCCCTGCCGAGCCGGTGCCAAGCGCCGCCGCCAGCAATTCGACATAGGCGTCGCGCCCGACCGTGATCGCCCCGAGCGAGGCCAAGTGCGCGGTCATGAACTGGCAATCGAGCAGAGTGAAATGACCGAGGCGCAGCCGCGCCACCAGCCAGGCCAGGGCGACCTTCGACGCGTCGGTGGCGCGGCTGAACATGGATTCGCCGAAGAAGGCCCGGCCAAGGCGGACGCCATAGAGGCCGCCGACCAATTGGTCGCCCTGCCAGCATTCGATCGAATGGGCGTGGCCGGCGGCGTGCAAGCCGAGCGTCGCCCGCTCGATTTCGGCGTTGATCCAGGTCTCCGCGCGCTCCGCGCAGGCGTGGATGACGGCGGCGAAGGCGTGGTCGCGGGTAACCCGGAAGCGGCCCTGGCGAAGGACCCGCGCCAGTGACCGCGAGCAATGAAAGCCGTCGAGCGGGATGATCGCCCGGCTGCGGGGCTCGACCCAGAAGATGTCGTCGGCGTCGCGGCTGTCGGACATCGGGAAGATGCCGGCCGCATAGCCGCGCAGCAGCAGTCGGGGATCGAGGCCGGTCATGGCGTGGATGATAAACGGGCTCGCCGCGCGCGCCTACCCACCCCCAGCCCCTCCCTTCCAGGAGGGGGATTCAGAGGATCTCGCGGACCTTGTCTTGCGGGCGGGCGAGGACGACGCCCTTGTCGGTTTCGACCAATGGCCGCTCGATCAGGATCGGGTGCGCCACCATCGCGTCGAGGATGGCGTCGTCGGTAACATCCTCGGCGGTGAGGCCGAGCTCGGCCGCCAGCGGCTCCCTGGCGCGCAGGCCCTCACGCGGGCTGATTCCGGCGCGCGCATACAATCGCTGCAACTCCTCGCGGCTGGGCGGCGACTTCAGATATTCGTTGACCGTCACCTCGGCCCCGGACTCGCGCAATATGTCGAGCGTCTTGCGCGACGTGCCGCACATCGGATTGTGTTGGATCGTCGCCTTCACCAGCCTTGTCCTCCCGTGTTGCGGCATGCGCCGCTCAAGATTCCTGATTGGCCTCGAGCCAGTTTTCCAGCCATTTGATGGTATAGTCGCCGGCCAGGAACTCCGGGTCGCGGACGATCCTTTGATGGAGCGGGACGGTGGTCTTCATGCCCTCGACCACGAACTCCTCGAGCGCGCGCTTCAGGCGCAGGATGCAGCGCTCGCGGGTCGAGCCATAGACGATCAGCTTGGCGATCATGCTGTCGTAATAAGGCGGCACCTTATAGCCGGCGTAGAGCCCGCTATCGACGCGAACATGCATGCCGCCCGGCGCGACATAATTCTTCACCAGCCCCGGCGACGGCGCGAAGGTCTGCGGGTCCTCGGCGTTGATCCGGCACTCGATGGCATGGCCGTGCAACCTGACATCCGCCTGGGTGCACGACAGTCCGTCGCCGCGGGCGACGCGGATCTGCTCGCGGACCAGGTCGATGCTGCTGATCATCTCGGTCACCGGATGCTCGACCTGCAGCCGGGTGTTCATCTCGATGAAATAGAATTCGCCATTCTCGTAGAGGAACTCGATGGTGCCGGCGCCGCGGTAGCCCATGTCGGCCATCGCCTTGGCGACGATCCCGCCCATATGCGCGCGCTGCTCGGGCGTGATGACCGGCGACGGCGCTTCCTCGAGCACCTTCTGGTGGCGGCGCTGGATCGAGCAGTCGCGCTCGCCGATATGGATGGCATTGCCCTCGCCGTCGCCGAACACCTGGAACTCGATATGGCGGGGGTCGCCGAGATATTTCTCCATGTAGACGGTGTCGTCGCCGAAGGCCGACCGCGCCTCGGACGCCGCCTGGCTCATCAGGCTTTCCAATTGCGCTTCGGCCTCGACGACCTTCATGCCGCGCCCGCCGCCGCCCGAGGCCGCCTTGATGATCACCGGATAACCCATGTCGGCGGCCAGCGCCTTGGCCTCGGCGATGCTGTCCAGCGGGCCTGGCGAACCGGGGACGAGCGGCAGTCCGAGGCGGCCGGCGGTGCGCTTGGCCTCGATCTTGTCGCCCATGGTGCGGATATGCTCGGGCTTGGGACCGACCCAGATCAGGCCATGACTCTCGACGATCTCGGCGAACTGGGCGTTCTCCGACAAAAAGCCGTAGCCGGGATGGATGGCGTCGGCGTGCGCGATCTCGGCCGCCGAGATGATGTTGGGAATGTTCAGATAGGATTCGGCGGCCGCGGGCGGTCCGATGCAGATCGCCTCGTCGGCGAGGCGGACGTGCATGGCGTCGGCGTCGGCGGTAGAATGGACCGCCACCGTCTTGATCCCCATTTCATGGCAGGCGCGATGGATTCGCAGCGCGATCTCGCCGCGATTGGCGATCAACAGCTTGGTGATTGGCACGGGGATGTCGCCTTAGCCGATCACGACCAGCGGCTGGTCATACTCGACCGGCTGGCCGTCGCTGACCAGGATCTGCCTGACGACGCCGCCGGCCGGCGCGGTGATCGGGTTCATGACCTTCATCGCCTCGACGATCAGCAAGGTGTCGCCGGCATTGACCGAATCGCCTACGGCGATAAACGGCCTGGCGCCCGGCTCGGGCGACAGGAATGCGGTGCCGACCATCGGCGACTTGACGGCGTTGCCGGCAATCTCCGCCGCAGGTTCGGGCGGCGCGTTCACGGACGCCGCGGCGGGGATGGCGGGGTGCATCGACTGCTGGGCCTGCATGGCGGCGATGAAGGCGGCGGGCCCAGGGTCGCCGGGCTCGCGCCGGACCTTGATCTTGCGGTCGCCGTCCTCGACCTCGATCTCGGTCAAATCGTTGCTGGACAGAAGCTCGGCGAGCTCGCGGATGAGGTCGGTGTCGACCCGCATCTGCCCGCCGCCGCGCTTGCCA
>JAKFFL010000102.1:0-9029 GCA_036675225.1 Sphingomonas sp.
CTGATCCTGGGTGATTGGCCCGAAGGCGCGGGCGCGGTAACGGCGGACGACGCCGGTGGTCGGCAGTTCGAGCCGGCGCTTCAATTCGCCGTCATTGGTCAGGAGCAGCAGGCCCTCGGTCATGAAATCAAGCCGGCCGACCGGAATCAGCCGCGGCAAACCCGGCGGCAAGCGGTCGTAGATGGTCGGCCGGCCCTTCGGGTCGCGGGCCGCGGTCAAGGTAGCGGGCGGCTTGTAGAAGCGGAACAGCCGCGCGGCTTCCGGCTTCGCCACCGGCTTGCCGTCGACCGTCACGCCCTTGAGGGTTTCGAGCAAGGTCGCGGGAGTCGCCAGCACCTCGCCATCGACCGCGATTCGGCCGTCGGCGATCATCCGCTCGACGTCGCGGCGGGAGGCGACTCCGGCCCGTGCCAGCAGCTTGGCGATGCGCTGCGGGCCCTCGTCGCGCGGCGGCGGCGTGGACGAGCGATCGGAGCCGCCTTGCGGGCGAGATCGGCCTCTTCGGCCAGTGGGCACCGGAGCGCGCTTCGTTCGTTGCGGGGGCACAAGGTTCGTCCTACATGAGGAAGCCATGCTGTTCGGGAAGCGCAAGCGTATCGTCAAGCGCATCCTCGTCATCGAGGACGAGCCGCTGACGGCGTTCGACAATGAAGTCATGCTGCAGGACGCCGGCTACGAAGTGGTCGCGACTCACGATGATTTCGAGGAAGCGGTCGCGGCGCTCGACCGGGGCAAGGTCGACCTGATCCTCAGCGACGTTCGCCTGCGAGGTCGGCGGACGGGAATCCAGCTGGCCGAGGAAGCGAAGCGGCGCGGCGTGCCGGTGCTGTTCGTCACCGGCCACCCGCCGGACAATGCCCATGAGCTGGCGATCGGCTGCCTGCGGAAGCCTTATACCGAGCGCCAGTTGCTGCGAGCCCTGGAGGCGATCGACCAGCAGCTTGCCGGCAAGCCGCCGAAAGTGCCAGATGGGCTTGAACTTTACGAACGTCCCGACGAGGCGAGCTAGAGCGCTCGCTCGACCCGGGCGTGGAACTCGGCGATGCCGTTTTCGAGCGTGCCCAGCGTCACTTCCTTGAGCAGGCCGCTGTCGAGCCCGCGCTGGCACAGGGCAGCGGCGTGGAAATCCTCCGCCGCGAAGGTGCCGCCGTCGAGCAGGTCCCAGCTTTTCTTCCAATGCGCCTCGGCTTCGTTGGTCTGCGGCGGCTCGGCGATCAGCATGAAATTCTCGACCAGGCTGCTGCCGACGGCCTGCGGCATGACCACCAATATGTTGATATAGTCGGGGCTGACGATGACCACCGAATTGGGGAAGATCTGATAGGTGTAGGTCACTGCCGTGCGCAGCGCCGCCCAGTCGTCGCGATCGATTTCGGCGAGATATTCGGCGCGGCCGACCGCGGCGCGTTGATGCGGCCCAATCATGTCCGCCGCCGTGATTCCGTCGGCGAAGAAGGCGGCGATGGTCTGGGCATGCAGCCGCTGGACGTGATAGCTTTCGAGAAAGGCGTCGACGACCAGCTTCCAATTGGCGGCGACTGTATGCGTGCGGCGCCTGTAGAGGTGGTGGCCGGAGATTCCGAAGGCGTCGAAATCCTCGCACAGCATGTCGATTTCGGCGAAGTCCTCTTGTCCATCGCGTGAGAACCAGACGAGGCCGCCGCACTCATAATCGCGGAAGGCGATCAACGCGTGGTCGGCCTTGTCGAGGCCAGGGAAGCAATCGGCCCGCGGCAGGCCGATCAGCGTGCCGTCCGAACGGTAGGTCCAGGCATGGTAGGGGCAGACGATCCGCGCCGCCGGCATCGGCTCCTCGCTGGCGTCGAGCAGGCGGGTGCCGCGATGGCGGCAGACATTGGCGAGGACGTGCGCCTCGCCCTGGCCGTCGCGGGTCAGCATCAGTGGCGTGCCATAACCGTCGTGGGCGACGGCGAGGTTGGGCGCGGGCACCAGCGCCGAGGGCGCCACCAGCAGTGGCAATTTATGAAACAGCGCCTGCTGCTCGGCGGCGAATCGCTCGGGATCGATATAGACGGAGGCCGGCACGGCTTCGATCGCCTGGCCCATGGCAGCCTCACCGCGGGCCAGCGCTTCGGCGAGCGCGCGCTGCCCCTGGCTGGGCCGCAGGCTTCGGGTGGGCGCGTCCATCAACCCATGGTGCGCCTGTGCAGCGATGCGCGCAAGCGTGTCGGTCAGGGGAAAGATTTCTCGACGATGGCAATGGCGGCGGCGATGGCCTGGTCGACATCCATGTCGCTCGTATCGAGCAGTTTGGCATCCTCAGCCTGCACCAAAGGCGCTGTTTCGCGCCCGGAATCGCGCGCGTCGCGGGCCTTGAGGTCGATGACGATGTCGTCGAGGTGTGCCGAAATGCCCCGCGACAGCAATTCGGCGAGGCGGCGGCGGGCGCGGACCTCGACCGCGGCAGTGACGAACAGCTTCAAATCGGCATCGGGGGCAATGACGGTGCCGATGTCGCGTCCGTCAAGCACGGCCCCGCCTCGCTGCTGGGCGAAGCCGCGCTGCCGCTCCAGCAGCTTCTCGCGCACCGACGGGTATTGAGAGATTCGCGAGGCGATCGAGCCGACGATTTCCGAACGCAAATCGGGATCGTCGAGCGACACCGACGTCAGGTCACTGGCGCGCATAGCCTCGAACTCGCTGCCGGGGTCGCCGCCGAAGCGGAACAGGTTAAGCGCAACCGCCCGGTAGAGCAGCCCGGTGTCGAGGTGCGGCAGCTTGAAATGCCGGGCCAAAGCGCGAGCGATCGTCCCCTTGCCGCTAGCGGCCGGGCCGTCGACGGCGATGACGAAGGCTCGGGCGGCGGGCAAGCCTGCTGTTGTCTCGTCGCTCACAGGGCGGGCGCTTTGACAGGGCGAAGCGCCTATGGCAAGGCGCCGCCCGCATGCCGACGGCCATTGCCGCCCACGGCAGAGAAACCGACTGCCTGACTGGAGATTTCTTCCATGGTGAAGCCCGAATGGGGCACCAAGCGCACCTGTCCCAAATGCGCGACCCGTTTCTACGACCTCGGCAAGGACGAGCCGGTGACCTGCATCGAGTGCGGCAACGCCTGGATGCCAGAGCCGGTGCTGAAGTCGAAGCAGCCGATGCCGTTCGAAGTCGCGGTCGCAGCGCCCGAGAAGCCCGAGCCCGCCGACGATGATCTCGCCGCCGAGGAGCTGGTTCCGGACGAGGACGAGGAGCCGAGCGCCGACGATGAAGTGGATCTGGCCACCGGCGAGGAGGACCTCGGTGTCGCCAAGGGCGACGAGGACGACGACCACTGATTTTTTGCCGATTGCCAGGCGCGGGCGGACTAGTTTCCCATTGCACAACGGGAAGTTTCGCCTAAATGCGCGGACTATCAGCACCCTATCAAGGCAAGGCCTTGATGGGTACCCGTCACGGGGCCGTAGCTCAGCTGGGAGAGCGTCGCAATGGCATTGCGAAGGTCAGGGGTTCGATCCCCCTCGGCTCCACCATTTTCTTGAATT
Organism: Sphingomonas sp.; assembly: GCA_036675225.1. Taxonomy (GTDB): domain Bacteria; phylum Pseudomonadota; class Alphaproteobacteria; order Sphingomonadales; family Sphingomonadaceae; genus Sphingomicrobium. The sequence goes on from JAKFFL010000102.1 coordinate 3,498, forward strand.
GACGGCTGGCCGTTAGGGCCACGCAAACGCTCCCTTGCCCTCGGCGGATTGGGCTGTATCACACAGCCATTCGCGCGGCGGGTTCGTTGCACAAGGGCCGCGCGGGGGTGTTGCGTATCGATGGACCGTTTCGTCGCCAAGTTGCGTAGCCGGCAGGCGCTGGGGGAAGCAGACGAGAAGCTGCTCAGGGAAGCGGGCTGGGTGCAGCGTCGCTATGCCCGCCGCGAAATCATCGCCCGCGCCGGCGCGGAAGGCGAGGACGCCCACCTCCTGCTCGGCGGTTTCACTGCGCGAGCGGTCGCGGACCCATCCGGCCAGCGCCAGATTGTCGGCATCGGCGTTCCCGGTGATCTCCTCGACATCCACGCCGCCGTGCTTGGCCGGGTCGAACAGGACATTATCGCATTGTCGCCGTGCGAGATCGCCAGCATCCCGCTCGCCCGGTTCCGCGATCTCGCCCGGCAAACGGCGGCGGTGCAGTCCGTGTTCTGGCTACAGGCCGCGATCGATCATGCCATCAACCTCGCCTGGATCCAGGCGCTGGGCTCCAAGCGCGGCACGGCCAAGGTTGCGCATCTGTTCTGTGAGATGCAGTTGCGGCTGGCCGTGGTCGGGCTGGCGACGCAGATGGGATTCCCGCTGCCGCTCAGCCAGCAGGAGCTTGCCGACTATGTCGGCATGACCCATGTCCACCTGAACCGCTGCCTGAAGGAGTTGCGCGAGGCCCGGCTGCTGCGCTTTGCCCAGGGCTGGGCAAGGGTCGAGGATTACGACGGCCTCAAGGCGCTGGCCCGGTTCGACGAAGCGTATCTCAATCTTCGATTGATCGAGGTCTGACCGCCTAGGCAGGCGCGATTTTGCTGCTAGCGTGATCGGGGAGACGGGAGGCACTTATGGCGGACGCGGCGGCATCGGCGACTGGCTGGCGGAGCACATTGCCCGATGGCATCCGGCCCTATACCGAGGCGGCCCCGCTGGCGGCCTTCTTTCTCGGCATTTCGTCGGGCTTTCCCTATGCCATGATCGGCGCCACGCTGACCACGCGGCTGGCGCAGGACAATATCACCAAGTCGACCGTTACCGCCTTTGCGCTCGCCTTCCTCGTCTATAATTTGAAGTTCCTGTGGGCCTGGGTGGTCGACGGTGTCCGGCTGCCGGTGCTTGGCCGCCTCGGCCAGCGCGTCTCGTGGCTGATTTTCTCGGGCGTGCTAGTGATGGCCGCGGTCGCCAATCTGGCGTTCCAGGACCCCAGCGCCAGCATCGTCCAGACCGCGGTCGCCGCCATCCTCGTCGGTGTCGCCGGCGCCACGTTCGACATCGTCATCGACGGCTACCGCATCGAATTATTGGAGCCGCGGCAGCTCGGCGTCGGCTCGGGCATGTCGCAATATGGCTGGCGGATCGGCTCGGTCGCGGCCGGCGCTCTGGCCTTGGTCCTGGCCGCTCGCGTCGGCTGGGAAATCGCCTATCTCGCCTGCGCCATGTTCGCTCTTCCGGCGATGCTCACCGGTCTCGTCATGGGCGAGCCGGCCCGCCACCGCCCGCCGACCGAGAAGAAGGGCCTGGCGGAAACCTGGGCGGCGATCGTCGGCCCGTTCGCCGAGTTCTTCCAGCGCAACGGCGCCTGGCTCGTTTTGTTGTTCATCCTCCTGCACAAGATCGGCGACACCCTCGCCAACCTCGTCCTTCGCCTGCTGCTCGATGACCTGGGTTTCAGCAATGACGAGATCGCCATCTATGACGTCGGCGTCGGCTTCTGGGCCTATCTGATCGGCATTTTCGTCGGCGGCGTGATCTATTCGCAGATCGGCATGAAGCGATCGGTGCTGATCAGCCTGGTGCTGATGGGCATCTCCAATCTGAGCTTCGCAGCACTGGCCGCCGCCGGCCATTCCAACCTCGGCCTCGCCGCCACCATCGGCTTCGAGAATTTCGCCAGCGGCGTCGGCGGGGTAGTGGTCGTCGCTTATTTCTCGGCTTTGTGCGACCTGCGTTTCACCGCCTCGCAATATGCGCTGATCTCGGCGGCGGCGAGCGTCGTCGGGCGGGTGCTGACCGGGACCACGGCCGGGGCGCTGGTGGAAAGTTTCGGCTATGTGAACTTCTACCTGATGACCACCGCCGCCGCTTTGCCGGGAATCATCTTGTTCTGGCTGATGATGCGCTCCGGGCTGGTCGACAGCTCGATCGGCGATGCGGGGGTCGAGGGAGAGGGCGACGCGAGGGCCAAAGACCCGGAGAAGGACCTGGCCAAGCCCGCCTAGGCTGCGCCTGCGACGCGAGCCGATCGACCTGATGCGACAGACGTAGGACTCGTGAGCCAATGTCCGGTTTCGACCCGAAGCGGACTCTACGGCACCTGTTACCGTCTCATGCGAGTTCAGCGGGGCTCGGCGGACTAAAAAGGTTCCCTGGGAGATTTGCTGAATTTGGCGACCATCTGCTGGGTAAACTCGCTGCTCTGCCGCCACATGCGGTCCCATTCTCGTGCGGCCAGGCAGGCCCGCACCGTCCTCAGCCGGCCGCCTGTAACCAGCAGGTCGCGGCAAATCACTTTCGATTGGGTGAGCTGCGCAGGATTGAATTGGTTGAGCTGCGCCAGCTTCTTTTCCTGAGCGGCTGAAATTTGATCGGCATGCTTGCGCAATTCGGCAATGGCGGTTTCTCCCGCGTCCTTGGCATTGGCGCATTCGCTCGATGCAATCGCCGCCTCGACCTGACCCAGATTCTCATAAACGAATGCAAGCGTCGCCACCGACCCTTGCTCGAGAAGGCCAGTATAGTCGTTCCAACGTTCGCGTTCGGCTTTGCCGAGCTTATTGCCGCCTGCCAAACGCGGCAGTTCTACTCTTGCATCCATGGCGGCGCGGGCACCGGCGATTTTGCACTGCCCGTTGACCGTTTCTCGCTGGTAATCGGCCTGGACCGTCCAGCTCGTAGCCGCTGGGGACGTGCGTCCGTCCGATCCAGCCCCTCGCTGTGCCCGGATTGAACGGTTGATGGACGTGACATTATCGCCAGTGACTTCGTAATAGTGCACCGTTGTGCCAGGAAACTCGGCCAAGGCAGATTGGCGTGTCGCATCTTGCGATGCAGACGTTGCATTTGTTGCCGGTACCATCAGAAAAGCGACGGACGCGTAAAGCCACCGCATTCATACATCCTTACGAGAGACTGATCCGACAACTTACGCGCTAGTTCCGACGAACATCGACGCTGGTGCGCCGAAGCGTATACGCCTGCATAAATCGTTTCTCTACAGGAACGCTAAGCTTTGCGCCGGCGCGTCAACTTTCCATCCAATCTTGCCGCTTGTTGCAGTTGGCCCGCCTAGTCCGGGACCGTCCCGTTGGCAGCGAGCGCCTCGCCGGCGAGGTAGAGCGAGCCGAAGATCAGGACGCGCGAGGGCTTGCGGATTGCCGCCAACGCCTGGCCGATCGACTCCCTGGGATGGGCCTTGAAGCCCTGGGAGCGGGCCAGTTCGGCGAGCGCCCTGGGGTCGCGGCAATCGTGGCCTTCAATCGGCAGTGTGTGGACCATGTCGACGGCGCCGGCGAAAGGTTTCAAGGTCCCCGCCGCGTCCTTCGACTTCAAGGATGCGAATATCAAGTGCAGCGGCCGGCCATCGAGCCAGTGATGGCGGACATAGTCGGCGACCAGCCGGGCGGCCGACGGATTGTGGCCGCCGTCGACCCACAGCTCCGCGCCGGCCGGCAACAGGCTGGTCAGTGGGCCGGGACCTAGCCGCTGCAGCCGCGCCGGCCAGTCGGCCCAGCCCATCGACGCGCTCAGCGCCGATGCCGGCACCTTCAACACCTGCTGATGGCGGAGCATGGCGACGGCGAGGGCGGCGTTGAGCGCCTGGTGACGGCCGGGTAGCCGTGGCACCGGCAGCGCCAGCTCGCCGGCGCCGTCATGGTAGTGGAGCCGATCCTGGCGAACGATGGCGTCCCACGCGCCACCGCGCGGCAGCCAGGGCGCCCCGACCCGATGAGCAATGCCGCTGATGCAGGCGGCGATCGGTTCCGGGTAGAGTTGGGTGACCAACGGCACGCCGGCACGGGCGATTCCGGCCTTCTCGGCGGCGATGTCAATCATCCGTCGGCCAAGGAACTGCTGGTGGTCGAGGCCGAGGCTGGTGATCCCGGTAACCAGCGGTCGCTCGACGACGTTGGTGGAATCGAGTCGGCCGCCGAGCCCGACCTCGAGGATGCAGGCATCGGCCGGGGTCCGGCCGAAGGCCAGCAAGGCGACGGCGGTGGTCGCCTCGAAAAAGCTCGGCTCGATGCCGCCGCTCGCCTCGCGGACCTCGCGCAGCAGAGCGGCAAGCTCGACATCGTCGATCAGGCGGCCGGCGATGCGAATGCGCTCGTTGAAGCGCACCAGGTGCGGGCTGGTGAAGGCATGGACTTTGTGGCCGGCTGCCTCGAGCGCGGCCCGCAGGAAGGCGCAGGCCGAGCCCTTGCCGTTGGTGCCGGCGACATGAAGCACCGGGGGGAGCGCGTCTTGCGGCCGCCCAACGCGGTCGAGCAGGCGCGTAATCCGGTCCAGCCCGAGTTGGTCGCCGCCGGGAGAAAGCCTGGCGAGCAGGTCCAGCTCGGCCTGGACCGCGGGGTCGGCCGAACGGGCGAAATCGCCCATCAGGCCGCTTTCTTCTTGGCCTTTCCGGGGCCGAGGTAATCGATAAGGCTGGCCAGCCTTTCCTTGAGGTCATGGCGGCGGACGACCATGTCGATGATGCCGTGCTCGAGCAGATATTCGGCGCGCTGGAAGCCCTCGGGCAATTTCTCGCGGATCGTCTGTTCGATGACTCGCTGGCCGGCGAAGCCAATCAGCGCGCCCGGCTCGGCGATCTGGACGTCGCCGAGCATGGCGTAGGAGGCAGTGACGCCGCCCGTCGTCGGATCGGTGAGCACGACGATGTAGGGCAGGCCGGCCTCCTTCATCTCGGCGAGCGCGACCGTCGTCCGCGGCATCTGCATCAAAGACAAGATGCCCTCCTGCATGCGGGCGCCGCCGGCGGCGGTGAACAATATGTAGGGCACGCGCTCGGCGATGGCGGCGCGGACTCCGGCGACGAATGCGGCGCCGACGGCGACTCCCATCGAGCCACCCATGAAGGCGAAATCCTGGATGCCGACGATAGCCCTCCGCTTGCCGATCTTGCCGCGTGCGTTGATCAGCGCGTCGCGCTCGCTGGTCGCCGATCGAGCGGTCTTCAAGCGGTCGGTGTAGCGCTTGGTGTCCTTGAAGCGCAGCGGGTCCTCGCGCACCTCGGGCGAGGGCAATAGCTCATGATTTCCGCCATCGAAGATTTGCTGAAAGCGCGGCTTGGGGCCGATGCGGTCGTGATGGTCGCACCGCGGGCAACAGAAGAGGTTTTCCTCCCATTCCTTGGTGAAGACCATCGATTCGCACTTGCGGCACTTGTGCCACAAATTGTCGGCGCTCTGCCGCTTGGGAAGGAACGGGATCCCGCTTCGGACCTTGCTCAGCCAACTCATGCAATCGTCCTTAATCGCCTGGCCGGGC
>JAKFFL010000020.1:0-41455 GCA_036675225.1 Sphingomonas sp.
ATTTTCGAGGAACTCTTTCATGCGCGTTCTGATCGTCGAGGACGAACCCAATCTCGGGCGCCAGCTGCGCTCGACGCTGGAAGGCGCCGGCTATGCGGTCGACCTCGCCACCGACGGCGAGGACGGCCACTACCTTGGCTCCACCGAAAGCTATGACGCGGTCGTGCTCGACCTCGGATTGCCCGAAGTCGACGGCCTGACCGTGCTCGACCGCTGGCGCAAGGAAGGGCGCAAGATGCCGGTGCTGGTCCTGACCGCCCGCGACAGCTGGTCCGACAAGGTCGCCGGCCTCGATGCCGGCGCCGACGACTATCTCGCCAAGCCGTTCCAGACCGAGGAATTGATCGCCCGCCTGCGCGCCCTCATCCGCCGCTCGGCGGGCATCGCCAGTTCGGAGCTGATCGCCGGCGACATCCGCCTCGACACCAGATCCGGCAAGGTCACCAAGGCTGGCGAGCCGGTCAAGCTGACCGCCCAGGAATATAAGCTCCTGTCCTATTTGATGCACCACAAGGGTAAGGTGGTCAGCCGCACCGAGCTCATCGAGCATATCTATGACCAGGATTTCGACCGCGATTCCAACACCATCGAAGTCTTCGTCACGCGCATCCGCAAGAAGCTTGGGCCCGACGTGATCACCACCATCCGCGGCCTCGGCTACAGCCTCGAGGAACCTGACAAGCAGTGACCGACGCCAGCGCGGCTGAGCAGGGCCTAGCGTCCCGGCCGCGACGGCTGACGTCGCTGATGCGGCGCCTGATCGGCGTCGCCGCGATCTGGATCACCGTCTTGCTCTTGGGCGGCGGCTATGCCCTAGACCGCGTGCTGACCAGCTCGCTGATCGAGAATTTCGACAAGCAGCTGGAATATGTCCTCAACGCCATGATCGCCGCCTCGGAGATCGGGCCGGAGGGCGAGGTCCGCTTCAACCGCCCGCCGGCCGACCAGCGCTTCCTCGAGCCCTATTCGGGCGTCTATTTTCAGGTCTCCGGCGAAGGCGCCGACACCTTCCCGTCACGTTCCTTGTGGGACCGGCGGCTGGTGGTCGACGCGGCCCATAACGATGTCGATTTGCACACCTACGACAGCCGCGAGTTCGAGGCCGAGCCGCTGCGTGTCGTCGAGCGCGACGTTATCCTGCCAGGGTCCGAGGTCCGCTGGCGGTTCCAGGTCGCCCAGTCGCGTGAGATCATCGACCGCCAGATTCGCGATTTGCGCACAACCCTGGTTCGCGCCTTCGCCGCGCTCGGCATCGGATTGCTGGTGCTCGCCGCGCTGCAGGCCTTCTACGGGCTGTGGCCACTCAGGCGCGTTCGCAGCGAGGTCGTCGCCATCCGCTCCGGCAAGCAAAGCCGGATCAGCGAGGACTTCCCGCGCGAAATCCATCCCCTGGTGCGCGAGTTGAACGAGCTGCTGGCGCATAGCGAGGAGCAGGCCGAGGAGGCGCGGCGCCATGCCGGCAACCTCGCCCATGCGCTGAAGACGCCGCTGACGGTGATCACCAATGCCGCCACCGCCGACAGTCCGGACCTCGACGACACGGTGATCCGTGAAGCCACCGTCATGCGCCGCCAGGTCGATCACCATCTCGCCCGCGCCCGGGCGATCGGCCGCCGTGCCTCGCTCCACGCCCGGGCCTGCGTCTGGGACAGCCTGGAAGCGGTCGAGCGCGCGGTCTCGCGCCTCTATCCGGACGTCACCGTCGACATTGCCGGCGACAAGCAGGCCTGCGTCCGCGTCGAGCGCCAGGACCTCGACGAAATGCTCGGCAATCTGGTCGAGAATGCCGCCAAATATGGCAAGGGCCGGGTCTTCGTCACCGTCGAGCAGGTCGCGGACAAGGGCGTCGAGATCATGGTCGAGGACGACGGCCCCGGCATTCCGGCGCAGGAGCGTGAGCCGATCTTCGCCCGCGGCGCCCGCCTCGACACCACGGGCAAGCCAGGCACCGGCCTCGGCCTCGCCATCGTCCGCGACGTCGCCGAAATCTACGGCGGCTCGATCCGACTCGAGGAGAGCGAGGATTTGGGCGGCCTGCTCGCCCGCCTGACCCTGCCGCTGGCTTGAGTCTTGGCAGTTTCGCCGCCGCGCACTACGGCGGCGGGCGCAATGACCGCCACCATCCACTCGCTGCACGATCCGCACACGCCGTCGCTCGACCCGATGCTGGCGCTGACCGCGGCCGGCATGAACGCGGTCAACGCCGTCATCCTGAAGCGCATGCAGTCGAAAGTGGCGCTGATCCCGGAGCTTGCCGGCCATCTCATTGCCGGCGGTGGCAAGCGCATGCGGCCGATGCTGACATTGGCCAGCGCCGCACTGTTCGACTACACCGGCGCCCGCCACCACAAGCTCGCCGCGGCGGTCGAGTTCATCCACACCGCGACTTTGCTCCATGACGACGTCGTCGACGGTTCCGGCCTCAGGCGCGGGCGGCGCACGGCCAACCTCATCTGGGGCAATCCGTCGAGCGTGCTGGTCGGCGATTTCCTGTTCAGCCGCGCCTTCGAATTGATGGTCGAGGACGGCAGCCTCAAGGTGCTGAAAATCCTCTCGACCGCCTCGGCGGTGATCGCCGAGGGCGAGGTCGACCAATTGACCGCCCAGCGCCGGATCGAGACCGGCGAGGACCATTATCTGGAGATCATCGCCGCCAAGACCGCGGCCTTGTTCGCCGCCGCCTGCCGCATCGCACCGGTCGTCGCCGAGGCCGGCGAAGATGCCGAGGACGCGCTCGATTCCTATGGCCGCAATCTCGGCATCGCCTTCCAATTGGTCGACGACGCCATCGACTACAGCTCCGACAGCGCCACCATGGGCAAGGGCGTCGGCGACGATTTCCGCGACGGCAAGATGACCCTGCCGGTGATCCTCGCTTATGCCCGCGGCAGCGACGCCGACCGCGCCTTTTGGCGCGCCGCGATTGGCGGCGACCGCATCACCGATGAGGATCTGGCCCAGGCGATCGCCTTGGTCGGCTCGACCGGAGCGCTGGCCGACACGCTCGAACGCGCGCGAATCTACGCAAGGCGGGCGATCGACGCCCTCGCTTCATTCCCCCCGGGCAAGGCGCGGACCGCCCTGACCCAGGCCGCCGAGTTCGCCGTCGCAAGGGCCTATTGATGGGCATGAAGGGCGATGCTCCGGCCAGCCCCGACGCCTTCATCGACAATCTGTCCGGCTGGCGGCGCGACTGCGCCAAGGCGCTTCGTGACGCGATCAATGCCGGCGCGCCGTTCGACGAAACCATCAAATGGCACAATCTCGTCTTCCTCTCGAACGGACCATGCATCCTGATCCATGCCGAGGAGAGCCGGATTCTGCTCGGTTTCTGGCGCGGACAGCGGCTCACCGGGCTCGACCCGCGCATCAGGCCGAGCGGCAAATATGAGCTCGGCAACATCACGTTCGTCGAAGCCGCGCCGATCGACCCGGCGGCGGTGACCCGGCTCGCGACGGCGGCCTCCATGCTCAATGCCGAGCTGGGCGACCCGACCGTCCTGCCTTGATCGAGCGCTTACCGGCCTTCGAACGGCGGCGGCGCCAGGCGGTCCTCGAACCGCCGCCGCAGGATCTGCGCCTGGTACCTGGAATCGACCGCCTGGCCATCACGCTTGCGGCTGCAATGGCGCGCGAACTGCTCGACCAGCCCGATCAGCTCGCCAATGCCCTGCCGCCGGCCGCGGTCGTCGGGCGGCAGCGAATCGAGTTCGCGTTCGATGAGCTCGGGCAGCCGGCGATCGATCAGCACGCACAGGTCGTGCGCGTCCGGGTCGAGCCTGGCCGCCGCCAAAGCGCGGTGCGAGTTGTCGAGCGAGCGCTGGAGCGCGCCGATCCGCTCGCGCTCGGCCGGCGCCGCCATGGCCAGACGCTGCCAGCTCGCGCTTGCCCCCGCCACAACGGTGGCAGCCTGCACGGCCGGCGCCGCTGAACGCGTCACGCGCCCGGCGAACAGCCGCTCCACGCCGATCATTGCTAGCAAGATCGGCAGCCACAGGCCGATAACGGCCAGGACCGACACAAAGATCTGCGCCAGCGCATTATCGGTCGCCGCGGCACCGATGACGATTCCGCCGATCACCGCCAGGCCGAAGGCGATCGCCATGCGCTTGGCGAACCTGATTCCCCGCGCCGCCATCGCCGTCACCCGGTCGCTGAAGCTCATGTGGTGATCGGCATAATGGACCATGCCCCGACAATTGGGGGGCAAAACGCCCCCGATCAAGCGCGGCGCACCCGTTTATCGACGGTTCACGCACAGGGGCTTAAGGACGGCGCATGAAGACAGGATTCAAAGCGACGCTCGCCGCCGGATTGATGATGCTCGGCTCGGCTGCCCATGCCGCGACCCTGACCGTTTACAAGTCCGCAACCTGCGGTTGCTGCGCGAAATGGGTCGAGCATGTCCAGAAGCACGGCTTCACGGTGAAGACTGTCAACGTCGACGACGTCATGGCCGTGAAGGCGAAAGCCGGCATTTCCGACACGCTCGCCAGCTGCCACACGACCATGGTCGACGGCTATGTCGTCGAGGGCCATGTTCCCGCAGAGGACATTAAGAAGCTGCTGACGACCAGGCCGAAGGCCAAAGGCATTGCGGTGGCCGGAATGCCGATGGGCGCCCCCGGCATGGAGCACGGCGATCACCGCCAGCCATTCAAGACCGTGCTGATCATGGCCGACGGCTCGACCGCCATTTTCGCCCGACACTAATCGCGATTTCGGGCAAGGAGGCCGGCATGACCGACTTCCCAGTCCGCGACATCCTGCCGAACCTGCTCGCGGCGCTGCGCGATGGCGCGCGGGCCTTGCTGGTGGCGCCGCCGGGCGCCGGCAAGACAACCTTGGTCGCCCCGGCCTTGCTTGGCGAGCCGTGGACGAACGGCGGGCAAATCCTGTTGCTGGTGCCGCGCCGGCTCGCCGCTCGCGCCGCCATCGAGTTTATTGCCAGCCAGCATGGAGAGCAGCCGGGGGGCGCCTTCGGCTACGCCACCCGCCTCGACAGCAAGATCGGCAAGGCGACGCGGGTCATCGCCATGACCCATGGCGTCTTCCTGTCACGCATCCAGGCCGACCCCGAACTGAAGGGGGTCGCCGCCGTCCTGTTCGACGAGGTGCACGAGCGCAGCCTGGACAATGACCTCGCATTGGCCTTCGCGCTCGACGCGGCGGCGGCGCTGAGACCCGACCTGCGGATCCTTGCCATGTCGGCGACCATGGACGGCGCCCGCTTCGGCAAGCTGCTCGGCGACCCGCCGAAAATCGTCAGCGAAGGCAAGGCATTCCCGCTGACCATCGACCATGTCGGCCGCGATCCGGCGCAGCGCATCGAGCCGCAAATGGCCGCGGCCTGCCGCCGCGCTCTGGCCGAGCACGACGGCTCGCTGCTCGCCTTTCTGCCCGGCATGGCCGAGATCGAACGAACAGCCCAAGCCCTTGGCGCGCTTGGCGAAAATATCGTTCTCCACCGCTTGCACGGCGCCATCGACCCTGCCGCCCAGCGCGCCGCCCTCGCTCCCCCGCCCCCCGGCAAGCGCAAGCTGGTCCTCGCCAGCGCGATCGCCGAAACCAGCCTCACTTTGGATGATGTTCGCATCGTCATCGACAGCGGCCTCGCTCGCCGCCCGCGCTACGATCGCGGCGCCGGCCTCACCCGGCTGGTGACCGAACGCGCCAGCCGCGCCGCCATCACCCAGCGCGCCGGGCGGGCGGCGCGGCAGGGGCCGGGTGTCGCCATTCGCATGTGGGAGGAAGCGGCGACCGCTTCGCTGCCGGCCCAGGACCCGCCCGAGATACTTGAGGCGGACTTGTCCGGCCTACTCCTCGCCTGCTTGTCCTGGGGCGAAGGCGAGCCGACCCGCCTGCCCTTCCTCGATCCGCCGCCGGCGGCGGCGCTGGCCGAGGCGCGCCAGCGGCTGGCCAAGCTGGGCGCACTCGACGAAACGGGCCGGCTCACCGAACATGGCCGCGCCATTGCCGGCTGGCCATTAGAGCCGCGTCTGGCGCACATGATGATCGAGTCCGGGCGGATGGGCTTCGCTGCCACCGCCGCGCAAGTGGCCGCGCTGCTGACCGAGCGCGGCCTTGGCGGCAATGACCCGGACCTGGAGGTCCGCTGGCGCCGTTGGCGTGCCGACAAGGGCTCGCGCGCGCAAGCCGCGCGGCGCATGGCCGAAGGCTGGACCAAACGGGCCGGCGGCGGCGCCAATGCCCAGACACAGGACCTCGGCAAGGCGCTCGCCCTCGCCTTTCCCGATCGCCTGTCGCGCCGCCGCGAGGTGGGCGGCGAACATTGGCAGTCGGTCGGCGGTCGCGGCTTTCGGCTCGACCCCGCCTCGCCACTGGCGCGCGGCCAATGGCTGGCGGTCGCCGAGGTCGCCGGCGCCGCGTCGGGTGCCCGCATCCTGTCCGCCGCCACGATCAATGAAGCGGAGGTGCTGGCGCTGTTTGGCGACCGCATCGAGACCCGTCACGACGGCGCCTTCGATCCGGCCAGCGGCTCGGTCACCCCGACGCTCAGCCGGCGGCTCGGCGCCATCCGCCTGACGAGCGGGCCGGACCCGAAGCCCGACCAGGCAGCGATCGAGGCGGCCCTGGTCGATGGAGCGCGCGAGCATGGGCTTGCCATGTTGCCGTGGGGCGAGGCGGCGCTTGGTTTGCGCGACCGCGTCGCCTTCGCTCGCACGTTCGATGCCGGCATTCCCGCGCTGGACGACAACGCGCTGATGGAACGGCTCGACGAATGGCTGCCGCAGCTGGTCGCCGGCAAGCGCGACCTCAAGCAGGTCGATGCCGCCGCGCTGCGCTCTGCGCTCGACGGGCTGCTCGGCTATAATGTTATGCGCACTATCGGCCGCCTCGCTCCCGTCGAATTTGCCAGTCCAGCCGGAAGCCGCCACGCAATTGACTATGCCGCGCCCGGCGGCCCGGCCGTCGAAGTCCGTGCCCAGGCGCTTTACGGCTTGTCCGTGCATCCGACCGTCGGCGGCGGCCAGGTTCCGCTGACGCTGGCGATCACGTCGCCCGCGCACCGGCCAATCCAGACGACCAAGGACCTGCCGGCATTCTGGGCCGGCAGCTGGCGCGAGGTCGCCAGGGAAATGCGCGGCCGCTACCCGAAGCATCCCTGGCCCGACGACCCGGCCGGCGCCGCGGCGACCTTGCGCACGAAGAAGGCCAGCGGTAGTCAGCGCCCATGACCGTCGCCCGCATCGTCGAAGCCGACCGCAAGACCACCCAGTCGGGCAAAGCCGGCACCGGCCGCTGGCTGCTGGAGTTCGAGCGCAGCGAGGGGCAGCGGCCCGACCCGTTGACCGGCTGGAACGGCTCGGGCGACACCAAGACCCAGGTCCGCCTGAGTTTCGCCAGCAAGGACGATGCGATTGCCTATGCCGACAAGCATGGCTTCGCCTATCACGTCGTGCCGGCGCCGCCGCTGACCCTCAAGATCCAGGCCTACGCCGATAATTTCCGCTAGGGACTAGCCCGTTCCACGCTCTTTCAGGAACGCGCGCATCATCGGCTGCAAATTGCTGTTGTAGCTGGCGAGGATGTTGCGCGGCCCGGCGATCTCGAAATGGGTCAGCAGCGTGTTGCCATCCCAATAATGCAGCGCGTAGCCTGGCGAGTCGGCGATGATCAAAGCCCGCCCGTCCGGGTGCTGCGGGTCGACCGCGTCGAGGTCGAGCGCGACCTGGGGCGCGGTCGACGGCGCGACGATCAACGGCTTACCGGCGAAGGTGGTGGCGATCTGCCGGTGCACATGGCCGGCGATCAGGCAGATGACCTGGCCCGCCGGGCGGATAATCGCGTCCAGGCGCCGCACCCATTGCTCGTCCGGCAGCGCGCTCATCCACTCGATGCCGGTGTCGACCGGGGGATGATGCAACAGGATGACGGTCGGCACGTCCTGCTTCTCATTGAGCCGCTCGGTCAGCCACCAGGCGCGCTTGTCGCAGATCATGCCGCCGTGGCGGCCCTCGTCCAGCGTGTCGATGATGATCCACCGCAGGCCGCCCTGCTCCAGCTCGTACTGGATAAAGCCGTTGGCGTCGGTCGGCACGTCGGGCAGCTCGGCACGGAACTGGGCGCGGCTGTCGTGATTGCCGACCAGCCAGACCTTCGGGCCCTGCCAGCGCCCGACAAGCGCATGGGCGTGCTGGTAGGCATCGGCGTCGTCGCCATTTTCGACGATGTCGCCGGTGACCAGCAGCAACTCGGGCCGGGGCGACATCTCGTTCAGCTCGTCGATCACCAGATTGAGGCGCCGAACGTTCAGTTCATGCGAATTGCCGCGGTCGAAACCGATATGCAGGTCGGTGATTTGGGCGATCAGCATGGCTTCACCGCCCGCCTGGAACAGAAGTGCAATTCGACCCCCCGGGACGCCAGTCCAAGCGCCCATCGATCGTTCCTATACTCCAACGAACGGCAACGCCAGCTTGCTTAGCGCGGGCTTCGCCGTCATGCTCGCCTTGCCGAGCCAGGGGGAATGCTGTCCGCTAAGCGTATCGACATCGTCGTCGGAACCCGTCCAGAAGCAATCAAACTTGCGCCCGTCGCCGCTGCCCTGGCGGCGCGCGGCCTGCCGCCGCGCCTGATCCTAACCGGCCAGCATCCGCTCGTCCCGGTCGACCATGGCCTCGCCGGGTTTGAGCACGTCTGGCTTCGGTGCCCGCCTCAGGTCGATCCCGACGCGACGGTCGCCGAGGTCGCGAAGGCCGTGGCGCCGCTGCTGGCCGAGCGGCCGGCGCTGCTGGTCGTCCAGGGCGACACCGCGAGCGCGCTCGGGGGAGCGCTGGCCGGGTTCGCGGGGGCGGTGCCGGTGGCCCATGTCGAGGCCGGCCTGCGCAGCTTCGACCCGGCCATGCCGTGGCCCGAGGAGCAATATCGGACAGCGATCGACGCCCGCGCCGATTTGCTGTTCGCACCAACCGAACTCAGCGCCGGCAACCTCGAAGCCGAAGGCGTCCCCGGACAAATCTTCGTCACCGGCAACACCGGCATCGATGCGCTGCTGGCGACAGCCGAGCGCTCGCCGCCCGCAACCCGAGTCCAGGACAGCGGCATCCGCCTGCTCGTCACTTGCCACCGCCGCGAAAGCTGGGGCGAGGGCCTGCGCTCGATCGCCGCCGCCTGCGTCGAGCTGGCGAGCTCCCATCCGCTCGCCATCGACCTCGTGCTGCACCCCAATCCGGCGGTTGCCGGCATGATGCGCGAACTGCTCAATCGCAAGCCGGGCATTCGCCTTGTCGAACCGCTGGCCCATGCCGACATGGTCGCGGCGATGCAAAGCTGCGACATCCTCCTCAGTGATTCCGGCGGCATGCAGGAAGAAGCTCCGGCGCTCGGCATCCCGCTATTGGTCCTCCGCGAGAAGACCGAGCGACCCGAGGGAGTCGCCAGCGGCAACATGCTGCTGGTCGGCACTGACCAGAGGCGAATTGTCGATAATGTCGTCCGCCTGCTCGACCCGGCGGTGCGCGCCGCGATGGGCCGCCGCGCCTTCCCGTTCGGCGATGGCCATTCGGCCGAGCAGATCGCCGGCCATGTCGCCGACTTCCTCGCCGCCCGCCCGGTGGCGTTGGCCCAGGCCGTTCGCGCCTGATTGACGAACCGGCCCTGAGCCCACATATGCGCCGCTCGCCCGCTTCACGGCCCCTTCGTCTAGCGGTCCAGGACGTCGCCCTCTCACGGCGAAAACACGGGTTCGAGTCCCGTAGGGGTCACCACGCCAATCTAGGTCAGGGCGGCAATCAGCCCCATGGCGAGCACCGCGAAGGTCAGGAACACCGGCACGACCAGCATCTGCACCAATGCGGCCGGTCCACTGGCGTGGCCGGTCAGCGTGTCCATGCCGCCCTTGATGAATCTGCCGAGCCCGGGGCGGGTCTCGCGCATCGGCTCCACAGCGAAGAAGATGCGTGGGACGGTGAAGAAGATCGCCACGAAGAAGCCCGAGATGACAATCGCGAAGATCGAGCTGAGCGAGCCGGCGGTCGCGACGAACAATGCGACGATGAGAGCGGCATAGGTGGCCGCGATCATCCCACCGACCGCTGCGGGCACGTCGGGAGCCGCCGCCACCGCGCCTGGCCGTTCGCCAACGGGAGATGGCGAAAGGGTGGAGGCGGCCAGCAAGGTGACGGCGGTTTCGTCGATGGGTTGGCTGCGTTCGAATGTATCGGGGTCGTAGCGCACCAATTGGAACCTTTCTCTGACGCCGGCGGACCGGCGGCTGGGATGACGACTGGCGATTGGACTAATCCGGCCTGACACCGGCACGATGATCTGAATCAAATCCCGGGCGTTCAGCCGTGCGAGGGCGCCGGGTATGGAGGCAAGGATGCAGACTCGAGGAGAACAGATGCTGGCTCTGCGGCGCGCGCGGAACGCCGCCTCGCCGCCAATTCTGAGGGGCGGCTTCCGGCCCTTCTTCCTCGGCGGTGCGCTGTGGGCGGTCATCGCTTTGTGCATCTGGATCGCCTCGCTCGCCGGCAGCATTGCCATCCCGTCCGCCTTCGATGCCCTCACCTGGCACCGCCACGAGATGCTGTTCGGATTCGTCGGTGCAATCATCACCGGCTTCCTCCTGACCGCCATTCCCAACTGGACGGGGCGGCTGCCGATTGCCGGCGGCCCCCTCGCGGGCCTGTTTGCGCTGTGGCTGGCGGCTCGACTGGCCGTGCTCTTCTCGGAGAGCCTCGGCGCCGCCGTGGCGGCTGTTCTCGATGTCGGCTTTTACCTGCTGCTTGCGGGCGTTGCCGCCCGCGAGGTGCTCGAAGCGAAGAATCGCAACCTGCCGATCGTCGGCATGATTGTGCTATTCGGGATTGCCAACGGCCTCGACCATCTGGCGGCGGCCGGCATCCTCCTCGATCCCGCCGTGCCGTGGGAGCTGGCAGTGGCCCTCGTCACCATCCTCATCTCGCTAATCGGCGGCCGGATCGTCCCGTCCTTCACCCGCAACTGGCTGGCCAAGAGCGGTGTCCGCGACGGGCTGCCTGAACAGCCGGGCCGGTTCGACCTGGTCGTCATCGGCCTGACCGCCTTCTCGCTACTCGCCTGGATTTCAGCCCCAGCCGGCTGGCTTCCGGGCCTGTTACTGGCGCTCGCCGCCGTCGCCCAGGCGGCTCGCCTGGCGCGATGGAAAGGCTGGAAGGCGGCCGCCGACCCGCTCGTCCTCATCCTCCACGTCGGTTACGCGTGGGTCCCGGTTGGTCTCGGGCTGCTCGCGGCCTCGCAATTCGGCGCTTTGCCGCAGTCCGCGGCCGTCCATGCCCTCACCGCCGGCGCCATGGCGACGATGATCCTGGCGGTGATGACCCGGGCGACGCTGGGCCACACGGGCCGCGAGCTTCGTGCCGGGCCGGCGACGAGCCTGATCTATATCCTGGTAACAACTGGCGCGGTGCTGCGAGTCGGCGCTGTCGCCTGGGGCAGCAATTACCAGCTGGGCCTAGAGGTCGCCGGTGCCGCTTGGGCCGGGGCCTTCCTTTTGTTCGTCGCTGTCTACGGCCCGATCCTGTTCGCACCGCGCGTCGGCGAAAGCTGAGCGCGCAGGAGCAAGCGATGCGCTAGATCAATTCGCCGGCGCGGCGCGCCGCTAGCCTGGTCCTCCACCAATGACCGGGAGGGACAAATGGGCTTCGAAGTCGCGCTGGCCGAGGAAATCTGGACCGCGAAATACCGCTTTGCGCCGAGCGAGGGCGCGGCCGATGAGGATTTCGCGGCGACCGCGACGCGGGTGGCGATGGCGGTAGCCGAGGCCGAGGCCGAGGACCAGCGCGTCGCCTGGTTCGAGCGCTTCCGCGAAGCGATGCTCGATTTCCGCTTCCTGCCCGCCGGTCGAATCATCGCCGGTGCAGGCACCGCGCGCAGCGTCACCTTGTTCAACTGCTTCGTCATGGGCACCATCCCCGATAGCCTGGGTGGCATTTTCGACCATCTGCGCGAAGCAGCGCTGACGATGCAGCAGGGCGGTGGTGTCGGCATGGATTTTTCGACGATCCGGCCGAACGGTGCCGCGGTCGAGGGTGTCGGCGCCGATGCCTCGGGCCCATTGTCGTTCATGGATTGCTGGGATTCGATGTGCCGCACCGTCCATTCGGCCGGCCAGCGACGTGGCGCGATGATGGGCTGCCTGACCATCGACCATCCCGACATCGAAGCGTTCATCGACGCCAAGCGGGATCCCTTGCGGCTGCGCAACTTCAACCTGTCGGTGCTGGTCAGCGATGCCTTCATGACGGCGCTCGGCGCCGATGCCGACTGGCCGCTCACATTCCAGGGCAAGACCTTCCGGACCGTCCGCGCCCGCGACCTGTGGGAGCGGCTGATGCGGTCGACCTACGATTGCGCGGAGCCGGGCGTGATCTTCATCGATCGCGTCAATGCCGCCAACAACTTGAAGCATTGCGAGACGATCAGCGCCAGCAATCCCTGCGGCGAACAGATGCTGCCGCCCTATGGCGCCTGCCTGCTGGGCTCGATCAACCTCGCCCGGTTGGTGGCGCGGCCGTTCGAAGATGGGGCCGAGCTCGACGAGCAGGAGCTTGCGGATCTCACCGCCACCGCGGTCAGGATGCTCGACAATGTCATCGACATCTCGCGATACCCGCTGCCGCAGCAGGAGGCGGAAGCCAAGGCCAAACGCCGCATCGGCCTGGGAATCACCGGACTTGCCGATGCGCTCCTGTTCTGCGGCAAGGTCTATGGCAGCGGCGAAGCTGTGGCACTGGTCCGGCGCTGGCTGGAAGTCATCAAGCGCGAGGCCTACCGCACCTCGGCACGCCTGGCCGCCGAAAAGGGCCGATTCCCGCTTTACGACCCAGCGATGCTCGACACGCCAAACCTGAAATCGCTGGACGAGGAGACACGCGCTCTGATCGCCGAGCATGGACTGCGCAATGGCTGCCTGACCTCGATCGCGCCAACCGGGACGACGTCCTTGCTGGCCGGCAATGTCTCGTCGGGAATCGAGCCGGTGTTCGCCTTCTCCTATGAGCGGCGGATCCTCCAGGCGGATGGCGGCGCTCGGTACGAGCCGGTCGAGGATTATGCGATGCACGTCTGGCGCAAGCTACGTGGCGACGAGCCTCCGCCCGAGGAACTATTCGTCAGCGCCCAGACTCTGCAACCGTCGGACCATCTGGCGATGCAGGCTGCGGCCCAGGCGCTGGTCGACAGCTCGATTTCCAAGACGGTCAATTGCCCCGAGGACATCGCCTTCGACGCGTTCGCCGATATCTACATCGAGGGCTATCATTTGGGCTGCAAGGGCATGACCACCTACCGCCCGAACGCGGTCACGGGATCGGTGCTCAAACTGTCCAACGAATCGCCGACGCCCGAGCCGGGCCCGAGCCTGGCGGAGCGCAGCGAGGCGATGCACGGCACCACCTACAAGCTCAAATGGCCGGAAAGCGCGCATGCCGTTTACGTGACGATCAACGACCTCGACAGCGACGGCAAGCGTCGGCCATTCGAAATCTTCGTCAACTCGAAGAACATGGAACACTATGCGTGGACGCTGGGTTTGACCCGGATGATTTCGGCGGTGTTCCGGCGGGGCGGCGACGTTTCTTTCGTGCCCGAAGAGCTGAAGGCGGTGTTCGACCCGCGCGGGGGAGCGTGGATGAAAGGCCGCTATGTCCCGTCTCTGCTGGCGGCGATTGGCGAAGTGATCGAGTGCCATATCGGACGGGAAACTGCCGGGCCCGGTCCGAAGGCGGACGAAACGCCCATGGCAACCGCGGCCAGGCCATGCTGCCCGAAATGCGGGGTTGGGGCGCTGATCAGGGTTGAGGGTTGCGACAAGTGCCTGGAATGCGGCCATTCGAAATGTGGCTGACTTGATTCAGATCACGGTAGGGGCTTACGGCGTTGCTAGGCGCGGCAGCGTTGGAGACTTGAGATCGAGGGGATGAGCGCGGTGGCGGCGGTCAAGCCGGGAGCGATGGTCGACGGATTCGGGCGGACGATCAGCTACGTGCGAATCTCGGTCACCGATCGCTGCAATTTGCGCTGCCGTTATTGCATGGCCGAGCACATGGAGTTCCTCCCCCGCCGCGACCTGTTGTCGCTGGAGGAGATCGCCGACCTCGCCGACATCTTCATCGCCCGCGGCGTCCGCCGGCTGCGGCTGACCGGCGGCGAGCCCCTGGTCCGGCGCGGCATCGGCGGGCTGTTCGAATCGCTCGGCAAAAGAATCGATGGCGGCCTCGAGGAAGTGACGCTGACCACCAATGGCGTGCTGCTCGACCGCTTTGCCGATTTGCTTGCCGGCAACGGCGTGCGCCGGATCAATGTCAGCCTCGACAGCCTCTCCCCCGATCGCTTCGCGCACATCACCCGTGGCGGCGACTTGTCCCAGGTTATGGCCGGGATCGCGGCGGCACGGGCGGCCGGCCTCAAGGTCAAGATCAACATGGTCGCGCTGGCCGGGCTCAACGACGATGAGTTCGAGGACATGCTGCTGTGGTGCGACAGCCAAGGCCTCGACCTGACGTTGATCGAGACCATGCCGTTGGGTGAGGTCGAGGAGGACCGAACCTGCCATTACCTGCCGCTCGACGCGGTCCGCCGGCGGCTCGAGCAGCGCTTCACCCTGATCCCCACACTATCGCGGACGGGCGGCCCCGCCCGCTATTACGATGTTGCCGGCCACTCGACGCGCCTCGGCATGATCACCCCGCTAAGCGCCAACTTCTGCGCAGGCTGCAACCGAATTCGCGTCGCCGCCACCGGTACCGTTTATGGGTGCCTTGGCCACGACCAGAAGGTCGAGCTGCGCGATGCTTTGCGATCCGGCGGGGCGGACGCTGTCGACGGGCTGCTCGACACATTGCTGGCCGGCAAGCCGAAAGGCCACGATTTCCGGATCGCGGCGGCGCGCCCGGCGGTGGCCCGGCACATGAGCGTCACCGGAGGTTAGCGGTGCCGCGGAAATGATCCTGATCAAAGCCCTTGCTTGCCCGCTTCGCCAGAGGCGCCCGCACGCATTGTCTGGCAAGGATTTCGACCGATGAACGGCAAAGTCGCCGAGGCTCCAGCGAGCGGCGCCGATCGCGTCCTGTGGACTAGCACCGCCGCTTTCACCGCCTGCTTCGCCGTGTGGACGATTTTCTCGATCATCGGACTCGGCGTGAAAGACGAGCTTGGTCTCAGCGAAACCGAGTTCGGCTTGCTGGTCGGTACGCCGATTCTCACCGGCTCGCTGGTTCGGGTCCTGCTCGGGGTGTGGGCCGACCAGATTGGCGGCCGGCGGGTGTTCGCCGCGGTCATGGTGCTCGCCGCCATCGCCACCTTCCTGACGTCCTACGCGGACACATACGCAGAGCTACTGTTCGCTGCGCTTGGCGTCGGCATTGCCGGGGGCTCATTCTCGGTCGGCGTCACCTACGTCTCCAAATTCTACCCGCCTTCGCGCCAAGGGACAGCGCTCGGTATCTTCGGCGCCGGCAACGTCGGGTCGGCCGTCACCAAGTTCGTCGCCCCGTTCGTGATGGTCGCGGCCGGATGGCAGGCGGTGGCGCAATATTGGGCGGTCGGCCTGCTCGTCATGGCCGTCCTGTTCCTGGCATTGACGAAGGAAGATCCCGCCCAACTGGCGCGGGCGCGCGAAAAACGCAGCGCCGCGACCATGGCGAGCCAGCTGGCGGTCCTCAAGAACATCCAGGTCTGGCGTTTCGCCCTCTATTACTTCTTCGTCTTCGGCGCCTTCGTGGCGCTGGCGTTGTGGCTGCCGCACTATTTGATCAGCGTTTACGGGCTCGACGTGAAGACCGCCGGCATGCTCGCCGCTTTCTACTCGGTCCCTGCCAGCGTCTTTCGCATTTACGGCGGCAAGCTGTCCGACCGCTACGGCGCCAGGTCGGTCCTGTATGTCACCTTTGCCATGTCGGTTCTGTGCACCTTCATGCTGTCCTACCCGCCGACGACCTACATCATCGAAGGCGTGCACGGGCCGATCAGCTTCCGTACCGAAATGGGCCTGATCCCGTTCCTGGTGGCGATTTTTGTCCTCGGCTTCTTCATGAGCCTGGGCAAGGCCGCGGTCTTCAAGCACATTCCCGTCTATTACCCGAACCATGTCGGCGCGGTCGGCGGGCTGGTCGGCATGGTCGGCGGCCTTGGCGGCTTCGTACTGCCATTGGCGTTCGGCGCGCTTGCCGACGTTACCGGCATCTGGACCAGCTGCTTCGTACTGCTGTTCGTGCTGGTTTCCGTGGCCCTGGCCTGGATGCACTTCTCCGTCCGCCAGATGGAGTCGACGGCGAGTCGCAAGGACGCCCGCGCCAGGTTGCCCGAGCTGCCCGAAATGCAGGGCTTCGGCGAGCCAGGCGTCGTCGTGCCGCCAAGGAAGGCCGGTCCGATCGCCGACTGGCGGCCAGAAGATGCGGAATTCTGGCGAAGCGGCGGCCGCGCCATTGCCCGGCGCAATTTGTGGGTGTCCACCTATTGCCTGCTGCTGTCATTCGCGGTGTGGATGGTGTGGTCGGTGGTCGTCGCGCGGCTCCCCGCCATCGGCTTTGAATTCACCACCGGCCAGTTGTTCTGGCTCGCCGCCTTGCCCGGACTGTCCGGTGCGACGTTGAGAATCTTCTACGCCTTCCTCGTGCCGATTTTCGGCGGCCGGCTGTGGACGACCCTGTCGACCGCTTCGCTGCTAATCCCGGCGTTCGGCATCGGCTATGCGGTGCAGAATCCCGACACGCCGTACCTGATCTTCCTGGTGTTGGCCCTGCTGTGCGGCCTTGGCGGCGGCAACTTCGCTTCGTCGATGGCCAATATCAGCTATTTCTTCCCCAAGGCCGAGAAAGGCAATGCGCTGGCGCTTAACGCCGGCCTCGGCAATTTGGGCGTTAGCCTCATGCAGTTCCTGGTGCCGGTCGTGATCACCATGGGGCTGTTCGGGGCGCTCGGTGGCCAGTCCCAGACCGCCGCCGACGGCACCCAATATTGGATGCAGAACGCGGGGTTCGTTTGGATCCCGCTGATCGTCATTGGCAGTATCGCCGCCTGGTTCGGGATGAACGACATCCTTTCGGCCAAATCGTCCTTCGCCGAGCAGGCGACCATTTTCGGCCGCTTGCATACCTGGCTGATGTGCTGGCTCTACACCGGCACGTTCGGCACCTTCATCGGCATGTCGGCCGGATTCCCGCTGCTGTCCAAGTTGGTTTTCCCCGAGATCAACGCGCTCAACTACGCCTTCGTCGGGCCGCTGCTGGGTGCTCTGTCGCGCGCAGGAACCGGCAAGATGGCGGACCGTTACGGGGGAGCGCGGATCAGTCTGTGGGTGTTCCTGTTCCAGATCGCGGCGATCCTGGGCATGATTGTCTTCCTCGACGCGCGGAGCTTCTGGGGGTTCTACTCCATGGTGCTGTTGCTGTTCGTCGTCAGCGGGGTTGGCAATGCCTCGACCTTCCAGATGATTCCCGGCGCCATCCGCCACGAAATTGACCGGTCGGAGCCCGGACTGCCGGACGACGCGCGGCGCCAGCAGGCCGAGCGGGAGTCGGCCGCTGTCATCGGTTTCACCTCGGCCATCGCCGCTTATGGCGCCTTCTACATCCCCAAGGCTTACGGCTCGTCGATCGAACTGACCGGCACCGCCAATGCCGCGCTGTGGGGCTTCCTCATGTTCTACGTCAGCTGCGCCGCCCTGACCTGGCTCGTCTACAGCGGGCCGCGCGGCATCCTCCACGACATCGAGCGCCGCATGGGCGCAACCAGAAGAGCGCCGATCCCGGCTTAGAAGGACCTAGCGGCATGAGTCATTTCCTCGATCGTCTGACCTACTTCCGCCGCAGCCAGGAGAAGTTTTCCGACGGCCACGGAATTACCACGGACGAGGCGCGGGAATGGGAGGACGCCTATCGCAAGCGCTGGGCCGCCGACAAGATCGTGCGCTCTACGCACGGCGTGAACTGCACCGGCTCCTGCTCGTGGAAGATCTACGTCAAGGGCGGGATCGTCACATGGGAGACCCAGCAGACCGACTATCCACGCACGAGGCCCGACTTGCCGAACCACGAGCCGCGCGGCTGCCCGCGCGGCGCCAGCTACAGCTGGTACCTCTACTCGGGCACGCGCATCAAATATCCGCTGGTCCGAGCACGTCTGGTTCGGCACTGGCGCGAGGCACGCAAGACGATGACGCCGGTCGCCGCCTGGAAGTCCATCGTCGAGGATCCACACAAGCGCCGCGACTGGATCGCCAAGCGTGGCCGCGGCGGCTTCGTCCGCGTCGGCTGGGACGAGGTCACCGACATTATCGCCGCCGCCAATGCCTATACGATCAGGGAATATGGCCCCGACCGGGTCGCCGGATTCTCGCCGATCCCGGCGATGTCGATGATTTCCTATGCGGCCGGCAGCCGCTATCTGTCGCTGATCGGCGGCACATTGCTCAGTTTCTACGACTGGTATTGCGACCTGCCGCCGTCGAGCCCGCAAACCTGGGGCGAGCAAACCGACGTTCCCGAAAGCGCCGACTGGTACAATGCTGGCTTCCTGCTCGTCTGGGGATCCAACATCCCGATGACCCGCGCGCCCGACGCGCATTTCTATTCCGAGGTCCGCTACCGCGGCGCCAAGAGCGTTGTCATCGCGCCCGATTTCAACGAAGCGGCGAAATTCTCGGACTTGTGGCTGCACCCCAAACAAGGCACCGATGCAGCGTTGGCGCTGGCACTCGGCCATGTCGTCCTGCGCGAGTTCCATGTCGACCGGCAGGTGGAATATTTTGCCGATTACACGCGCAAATATTCGGACTTCCCGCTGCTGGTGAAGCTGGTCGAGCACAAAGGGCAACTCGTCGCCGACCGACTACTGCGCGCCGCCGACATCAAGGGCGACCTTGGCGAGAAAGCCAACCCGGACTGGAAGACCGTGGCGCTTGACGAAATCAGCGGCAAGATCGTCTCGCCATTGGGCTCGGCGGGCTACCGCTGGGGCGACAAGGGCAAGTGGAATTTGGAAGAGAAGGACGGCAAGGGCAACGAAACCCGGCTGCGCCTGAGCCTTGCCGACGACCATGACGAGATCGTCGGTGTCGGCTTCCCCTACTTCGGC
The DNA here is from genome assembly GCA_036675225.1 of Sphingomonas sp. GTDB lineage: Bacteria > Pseudomonadota > Alphaproteobacteria > Sphingomonadales > Sphingomonadaceae > Sphingomicrobium. Next base: position 19,081 of record JAKFFL010000020.1, read on the forward strand.
GGCGATGCACCGCATGATTTCGTGGCCACCGGCCATGAGGACGTGCTCGTCCGCAACATCCCAGTGAAGACGATCAAGCTGGCCGACGGGTCCAAGGCCCGGGTCGCCACGGTGTTCGACCTATTCTGCGCCAATTACGGCGTCGACCGCGGATTTGGCGGTGGCAATGTCGCGGCCAGCTATGACGACGACGTGCCGTTCACGCCGGCCTGGGCCGAGAAAGTGACCGGCGTGCCGCGCCAGGCGATCATCCAGGTCGCACGCGAATTCGCGGCCAATGCCGAGATCACCAAGGGCCGCTCGATGGTCATCCTCGGGGCCGGCCTTAACCACTGGTACCACATGGACATGAGCTATCGCGGGATCATCTCGCTGCTCGTGATGTGCGGCTGCATCGGCCAGTCGGGCGGCGGCTGGTCGCACTATGTCGGCCAGGAAAAGCTTCGCCCGCAGACCGGATGGCTGCCGCTGGCCTTCGCCACGGACTGGTCACGCCCGGTGCGCCAGATGAACGGCACCAGCTTCTTTTACGCCCATACCGACCAGTGGCGTTACGAGACGCTGAAGATGTCCGAGATTCTGTCCCCACTCGCACCCGAGGGCGACTGGTCCGGCAGCATGCTCGACTATAACGCCAAGGCCGAGCGGATGGGCTGGCTGCCGTCCGCGCCGCAGTTCGACGCCAACCCAATCGACTGGGGCAACCGGCTCAAGCAATCGGGCGAAGACCCGGCGCAGGCGATCGCCGGGGCCTTCAAGTCGGGCGAATTGAAGCCCGCCAGCCTCGATCCCGACAATCCCGTCAACTGGCCGCGCAACATGTTCTTCTGGCGCTCCAACGTCCTCGGCGCGTCGGGCAAGGGCCATGAATATTTCCTCAAGCATCTGGTCGGATCGCTGCATGGAGTCATCGGCACCGATGAGGAGTCCGCCGGCATCGATCGCCCGAAAGACGTAGTCTGGCGCGATCCGGCGCCGGTCGGCAAGCTTGATCTGATGGTCAACATCGACTTCCGCATGTCGACCACCAGTCTCTACTCCGACATCGTCCTGCCGACCGCGACCTGGTACGAAAAGCACGACCTCAACACGTCGGACATGCACCCCTTCATCCACCCGTTGTCGGCAGCGGTGGACCCGGCGTGGGAGACCAAGAGCGACTGGAATATCTTCCGCGCCATCGCCAAGAAATTCTCCGACATCGCGCCGGAGGTGCTCGGCATCGAGCATGACCTGGTGATGACTCCAATCCTGCACGATACGCCGGCCGAATTGGCCCAGCCCTATGAACCGAAGGACTGGCTGAAGGGCGAATGCGAGCCGATCCCCGGCGTGACCATGCCTGGCGTGCACCTGGTCGAGCGCAACTATCCCGAAACCTACGCCCGCTTCACCTCAATGGGCCCGCTGCTCGAAAAGCTCGGCAACGGCGCCAAGGGACTCAACTGGGACACCAGGCGCGAGGTCGAATTGCTCGGGGACCTCAACGGCCGTGTGCTCGAGGGACCGACCGAAGGGCGGCCGAAGATCGATTCCGACATCGACGCCTGCGAGACCATCCTGATGCTCGCGCCGGAGACTAACGGCGAAGTCGCGGTCAAGGCGTGGGAGGCGCTTGAGGAAATCACCGGGCGCGACCACGGCCATCTCGCCGAGGGCAAAGAGGAAGAGAAAATCCGCTTCCGCGATGTCGCCGCGCAGCCTCGCAAGATCATCTCGTCGCCGATCTGGTCGGGACTGGAGAGCGAGCATGTCTGCTACAATGCCGGCTACACCAACGTCCACGAGCTCATCCCGTGGCGAACCCTGAGCGGCCGGCAATCGCTGTACCAGGATCATCACTGGATGCGTGCATTCGGCGAGGGGTTTGTCACCTGGCGCCCGCCGATCGATACCAAGACCGTGCGACAGGTGCTCGGCAAGCTGCCCAACGGCAACAAGGAAATCCTGCTCAACATCCTCACGCCCCACCAGAAATGGGGCATCCACTCCACCTACACCGAAAATTTGATCATGCTCAGCCTCAGCCGCGGCGGGCCGACGGTATGGATTAGCGAGGATGACGCCAAGGCGGCCGGAATCGTCGACAATGACTGGATCGAGGTGTTCAACGTCAATGGCGCGCTGACCGCGCGCGCGATCGTCTCGCAACGGATCATGCCCGGCTCGGCGATCATGTATCACGCCCAGGAAAAGCTGGTGAACACGGTCGGGTCTGAAATCACCGGCCAGCGCGGCGGTATCCACAACAGCGTGACGCGCATCAATATGAAACCGACGCACATGGTCGGCGGCTACGTCCAGCTTGCCTACGGCTTCAATTATTATGGCACGGTCGGCGCCAACCGCGACGAGTTCGTCATCGTTCGCAAGATGAGCCAGGTGAACTGGTTCGACAAGGCGGCCGACGACGGCGCCAATGTCGAGGGCGGAACGGCCGATTGGGGATCCGGTGTCAAAGGCGCCCGAGCGGCGGCCAGGGAGATGGCGAAATGAAGGTTCGTGCCCAGATCGCCATGGTCCTCAACCTCGACAAGTGCATCGGCTGCCATACTTGCTCGATCACCTGCAAGAACGTCTGGACCAATCGCGAAGGCGTTGAATACGTCTGGTTCAACAATGTCGAGACCAAGCCCGGCATCGGCTACCCCAAGGACTGGGAGAACCAGGATCGGTGGAAGGGTGGCTGGGTCCGCAAGAAAAACGGCAAGATCGTGCCGCGGCAAGGCGCCAAGTGGCGCATCCTGTCGAAAATCTTCGCCAACCCGCATTTGCCCGAAATCGACGATTTCTATGAGCCTTACACCTTCGAATACGAATGGCTGCAGTCGGCGCCCGAGTTGCAGGCCCAGCCGACCGCGCGTCCGAAATCGCTGATCACCGGCGAGAAGCTCAACAAGATCGAGTGGAGCGGCAATTGGGAGGACATGCTCGGCGGCGAGTTCGAGAAGCGCAGCCACGATTATAATTTCGAGGGCGTCCAGAAGGAGATTTACGGCCAGTTCGAAAAGACGTTCATGATGTACCTGCCGAGGCTGTGCGAGCACTGCCTCAATCCATCGTGCCTGGCATCCTGCCCGTCGGGCGCGATCTACAAGCGTGCCGAGGACGGCATCGTTCTTATCGACCAGGAGAAGTGCCGCGGCTGGCGGATGTGCGTGTCCGGCTGCCCCTACAAGAAAATCTACTACAACTGGGCGACTGGCAAATCGGAAAAGTGCATCTTCTGTTATCCCCGCATCGAGACTGGGCAGCCGACGGTCTGCTCGGAAACCTGCGTTGGCAGAATCCGCTATCTCGGCGTCGTCCTCTATGACGCCGACCGGATCGAGGAAGCCGCCTCGGTCGAGGACCCGAAGGACCTTTACCCGGCCCAGCTCGGAGTGTTCCTCGATCCCAACGACATCGCGGTCCAGGAAGCGGCGCGGGCGGAGGGGATCACCGACCAGTGGCTCGAGGCGGCGATGCGGTCGCCGGTCTACAAGATGGCGGTGGAATGGAAGATCGCCTTCCCGCTTCACCCCGAATACCGCACCCTGCCGATGGTCTGGTACGTGCCGCCTTTGTCGCCGATCCAGTCGGCGGCCGAAGCCGGCAAGATGTCGGTTCAGGACGGCATGCCGGACGTCCGCTCGCTGCGCATTCCGTTGCGCTATCTCGCTAATCTGCTCACCGCCGGCGACGAAGGGCCAATCGCGAGCGCGCTCGAGCGCATGCTGGCGATGCGCGCCTACATGCGGGCAAAAAGCGTCGAGGGGCGGATCGACGAGTCGATTCCCGCACGCGTCGGGCTGACCCGCAACATCATCGAGGAGATGTACCGGATCATGGCGCTGGCCGCTTACGAGGACCGTTACGTGATCCCGACCGCCCGGCGCGAACTTGACGAGGACGCTTTTGTGCTGCGCGGTTCGTCCGGCTTCGGCTTCCGCGAAGGGACGCTCGGCTCCAGCAAGATCAACCTGTTCGGCGGCGGCGCCAAGAAGGCGCCACGTCGACCCGACATGGAAATCTCGTCATGAAGCTGACTTTGAAAGCACTTGCCGCGCTGCTTGGCTATCCATCCGAAGAGCTGAAGGCCAATATTGGCGCGGTCGGAGACGTCTTCGCCCGCGGAACCGGCTTGTCCAGGCCGGACCGCGACCGCCTGGAGCCGTTGCTGCGCGGCTTTGCCGAACAGGATCTGCTCGACCTCCAGGCCGCCTACAGCGAATTGTTCGACCGTTCCCGGTCGTTGTCGCTGCATTTGTTCGAACACGTCCACGGCGACAGCCGCGAACGCGGCCAGGCGATGATCGACCTTGGCCAGCAATATGTGCAGAATGGATTCTTCCTCGAGGCGAGCGAGCTTCCCGACTTCGTTCCGGTCTTCCTCGAATTCGCCTCCTGCCTGCCTGCGGCCGAGGCTCGTGAAATGCTCGGCCAGCCGGCCCATGTCTTCGCCGCCTTGGCCGAGCGCCTCGACAAAAGGCAGTCGCCCTATGCCGGCGTTTTCCATTGCCTGGTTTCGCTCGCCGATGCCCGTGTCGCGGCGGAGCAGCTGGCCGACGTGGATGAGCATACGCCGCCGGAAGACCCGGTTGATATCGACATCGAATGGGAGGAGGCACCGGTTTCGTTCATGTCTGCCGGCGCACATGAAATGGGCGGCCCGACCGGTGTCGTGGCCAAGATCCGGGCGTCTAATCGACCCGTCAATCAGGAGGCCGGACGATGACCGATTTCATCAATCAGCTCGCGTTCGGCTGGTATCCCTATCTCGCGGTGACTGTGCTGGTCGTTGGTAGCATCTTGAGGTTCGACGCCAACCAGTACAGCTGGCGTTCGCAGTCGAGCCAGTTCCTGCGGCGGCGGCAGATGGTCATCGGATCGAACCTGTTCCACATGGGCATCCTGGTGTTGCTCTTCGGACATTTCGTCGGCCTGCTGACGCCGGTGACGGTGATCGACTCGCTCGGCATCGGCCATGCCTTCAAGCAGACGGCTGCGCTGGTGGTCGGGGGCATCGCCGGTGTTGCTGCCTACATCGGCTGCACATTGCTCCTCCACCGGCGGCTGTTCGACCCGAGGATTCGCCGCAGCTCGTCGATTGGCGACATTCTTGTCCTCGTCCTCATTTGGGCACAGATCACGCTCGGTCTTCTCACCACCTGGTGGACGCTCGAGCATCTCGACGGCAGCGAGATGATCAAGTTCATGGGCTGGGCGCAAGGCGTGCTGACCCTCGATCCGTCGGCGCCGCAGCAGATCAGAGACGTGGCCCTGGTCTACAAGCTGCACATCATCCTCGGCCTGACCCTGTTCCTGATCACCCCATTCACCCGGCTGGTGCACATCTGGAGCGCGCCGATCTGGTATCTCCTGCGTCCGGGCTTCCAGATCGTCCGTTCGCGTTCGATGGGGCGCAAGCCCTCGCCGACGCATGGGCCTGCCGGGGGCGCCCCGAGCTACGGTGGAGACGCGGTGATGCGGCAGCAGGCCGAAAGCGGGCAGGCCGGCGCATGAGCGCGACCCGCCGTCTCGACGTCATCAACCTTGACGATCCGGCGCAGCGCCCCGCGCCGAAGATGATGAGCTCGTGCGAAACGAGCGGCTGCAGCGGCGGGCCCGAGCCCATGTTGCCGCCGCCGCCGACGTTCGGCGAGGTCCGGGTCAACGGGGTCGAGATCAGCCCCGAGGCGATTGCCCAGGAAATCCAGCATCACCCGGCGCCCGACGCCGAGACGGCCTGGGTCGAGGCGGCGCGCGCACTGGCGGTCCGCGAGCTGCTACTTCAGGAAGCCCGGCACCTCGAGGTCGAAGCCGAGCCGCTGGCGGACGAGGCCGGCCGATCCGAGGACGACGATGACGCGACCGTGCGGGCATTGCTGGAAATGCAGATCCAGCCGGCCCAGCCGACCGACGAGGAATGCCGCCGTTATTATGACCGCAACATCGAGCGCTTCCGAACACCCGATCTGTTCGAGGCGGCGCATATCCTGATCGAGCCCGAAGGCGAGGATGAGGCCGCCTGGCAGGCTGCACTCGACCGAGCCCTGGCGATCATCGAGGCTGTTGGCGACAGGGCCGATGCCTTCGCTGCCGCGGCGCGCGAGCAGTCCGGCTGCGCTTCGGCGCAGCAAGATGGCTCGCTCGGCCAGATTCGGCGCGGCGAACTGGTCCCTGAAGTCCAGGCCGGCTTCGAGACGCTGGCCGATGGCACGACCGCCAGCGAGCCCGTGCGCTCGCGCTTCGGCTGGCACATCTTGCGGCTCCATCGCCGGCACCCCGGCCGCGCCTTGCCCTACGACATGGCGCGCGAGCGGATCGCCGACATGCTTGAGGCGCGCAGCTGGTCGGTCGAGGCCGCCCGCTACGTCGCGCAACTGGCAGCGCGCAACCAAGTCGAGGGAGTTCTGATCGAGGCGACCGCCTGATGGCCATGCTCGGCGACCTGCTGGCGGCGGCGCGCGACGGCGCCGGCAGCTTTCAGCCCTGGCTCAAGGCCAAGGATCCCGACCTAGCGAGCCGGGTCGAGGCCGCCGCGGGCGCGGAGTCGATCACGCCGACCGCCTACATTCGCGGCGCGGTGTCCGATTTCGCGCGCTTCGCCGGTGAAGAAGATTGGGCGACGCTGACCTCGACCCTCAAGCGCACCGAGGATCCCGGCACGGCCTGCCTGCTGGCGATGGTCGATTGGCGTTTGACGGCAAAGGCGTGCAAGGATCATTCACACCAGCATCGAGACTGAAGAGGGACCGGCCGATGAGCGATCAGGACAGGGATCAACCTCAGGAAGCGCCGCTCAACCCCGCCCTCAAGAGCACCACCGAGACGGTGTACGACACCGATCACCGCTCGGCGGCGCCAATCGACACGACCTCCGCCAGCGAAAACGAAGGCGAAGGCTGGCCCGTCGTCTGGCTGATTGTGACCGTCGTCGGCGTCGCCTTGGCGATTTACTTCCTGCTCTGAACCAGCTCGCCGCCAAGATGGCGGACGAAGTCGATCCTCTCCGCCGACAGGCCAAGGGCTTCCCAACCGCGCCGGCGCCGTGACCGCGGGCTCGACAGTCCCTTCGCATCGAGGCTGACCAGGACGACCTCGCAGCCCAGGTCGCGCGCCAGCTCGTCGAGCGCCGAGGACAAGGCATTGCGCACCAGTGACACGTGGCCGAGCTCGAATGCCGCAATCGCTTCGACTCTCAGCGCGCTGCCATGCCGCAGGCTGGCGACGGGCAAATAAGCGGCGACGCCGTGCACGCGCTGGTCCTCGGCCCGCACCGCCAGCACGCCGCCGCCCCGGCTCGCAAGCTGGCGGCCGAACTCCTCCCATCGCTCCGGGCCGACGCGCGCCTGCCTGCGGATCAAGGGATAGGCTTCCGCCATGCCGTCGGGCTCCAGGTTGCTTACCGTTAATTTGGGCATGCGCCGCCAATTGCAAAGAGGTTGGGAGTTTGAAGCCTAGGCGGGAGCGGCTATGGCGCGTTGAGCCAGATCATTCGCCGCTGTTCACAGGGCGCGACCGGGAAGCGTCGATTGCCGTATCAAGCCAAGGGTCCATTGATCGATTTGCCTGTGGGCCATCCCTGCGAGGATTGCCCGGTACGGCCGATCACCATTTGCCGCCGGCTCGACGCGCCGACGCTCGCCAGCCTGCGCTCGCTTGGCACTCCGCAAAAGCTCGACCCCGGCCAACCGATCTTCCATGAAGGCGATCCGGTTCGCCGAGTGTTCATGCTGACCCTGGGCTCGCTGAAAATCTACACCTTGCTCGCCGATGGCCGGCGCCAGATCACCGGCTTCATGTTCCCGGGCGATTTTCTCGGCGTGTCGATCGACGACGAATATGCCTTCACCGCCGAAGCCTTGGTCAAAAGCGAGCTCTATTGGTTCACGCGCGACGCCTTCGACCGCTTTGTCGAAGCCAATCCCAAGGTCGAGCGGGAGCTTTACCGCCTCGCCGCGCACGAGCTGGCGGCGGCGCAGTCGCAAATGGTGCTGCTCGGCCGCAAGACGGCCGCGGAACGGCTTGCCAGCTTCTTCCTGTTCCTTGCCGAACGGCAGGAGTTGGTCGTCGGCGAGCCGCAGGACGCTTTCGACCTGCCGATGAACCGGCTCGACATCGCCGACTACCTCGGCCTGACAAAAGAGACGGTCAGCCGCATGCTGGCCCACCTTCGCGACCGCAGGCTGGTCCGCCTCGCCAGCCAGGACCGCGTCGAAATCCTCGATCGGCCGGGTCTCAAGGAGATGGCCCAAGGGTTCGGGGAATAAGCTGTAGCACTACAGCGACCATTCTGCCTGCAGCCAGAATTTGCGCGTATCGGAACCGAACCCGCGCGCATTGTAATCGGCATATTTGGCGAGCAGGCCGACGCGGCCTATCTTGAACCCGAGCGACGCGTCCCACTCCGTGCCATATTCGACATCGCCGGCGTCGCTTTCGAACTGATGGAAACCTAGAGCGGCGTTGAGGCCGCGCACGACCCTGACCTCGTCAAACTTGCGGGCGATCGAGACATAGGCATCTTCAAGACCGCCGCCGGGTGTGGTCAGGAACAAGTCGGCCCAGCCGTTGAACTTATGCAGCGTCGCCATCGGCGTCTGCACGGCGCGGCCATTGTCACTGCCGAGGCTTTCCCAGCCGGCGGTGACGGTGAACCCGTTGATCGTCGTCCCTGCCTCGAACGACCAGTAGTCGGCGGCATAATCGAACGGGTTTTGCGCATGATCGGACTGCCGGGCATAACTTGCGCGCAGCGACAGCTTTGTCTTGGCCCCCAGTGGTACCGCCGTGCTTAGCGCCAGCCCAAATGTCTGGCTGCTGTTGGCGAGAAAGATGGCTTCGTCATAGTCGAGCAAATAGGCGAACGCCTTCGCCTGGACCGGCCCAAGCTTCGATGACAGGCCGGCGAAGACGAAATGGCCGTCGAGCGCGGTGCGCGGCCCGGAGTCGGAGCCGAAGATCGTCCGCTGGCTGATCGCGTAAGTAGCGTCAGCCGAAACCGAGCCGAGCCGAGCCTCGCCGCGGACGGCATCGAACGATTGCTCGTTCTGCCGCCAGCCCACCGATCCGACCCAGCGCTGGTCATCGATGTTGATCCGCTGCCGCCCGATGGTCACGGCCGTCTCGCCGCGCTTGTATTGGAGCTGCAGGCGATGGAGCTCGGCGCTCTCAGGATCGGCGATGACCGAATGCTCGGGCCGCCATTGCTCTTCGCCGGGTAGCGGGAATGGAAAGGCATTGTAGCCGTCGCTCAGCGCCGTCGTCCCTTCGCCTTCCGCAAGCAGCGAGAGATGACCGACCTTGGCCTCCAGCCCGGCCCGGAGCCGGAATGTCAGCGCCTGGGCGTCCAGATCCGGTTGCTCGACATTTTCGTAACGCAGACGGACGTCCAGCAACGGCTTGAGCTGCACCTTGTCGCCCTCCGTGGCAGCGGTCGCGGCACTGCCCCAGCCCAGGAGCGCGAGTGCGCCAAGGACAGCATGTGCCCGACTGAGAGTCATCTGTTCGTCCTTCGCTGTATAGGCATGACTGCCTGGCGCGGGCCACGGTCTAGGCGGATCGTTCGGGCGGCCGATGATTTGCGTCAAATCCCTTGGCCGCTACCAAGGCCAACCAGACAGCTATGCACGAGGAAGCGAAGATATGGATGCGACGACGGTCGCCCTGATCGCATTGCTGATGGCGCTCGCCGCGGGCCTCTACTCGACCGTCGGCCATGGCGGAGCCTCGGCCTATCTGGCGATCATGGCCCTGTTCGCAGTCGCGCCCGAAACCATGCGGCCGACCGCTCTGGCCCTCAACCTGATCGTCGCCGGGTTCGGCAGCTGGCGCTATTGGCGCGCCGGCCAGACCAATCTCAAGCTGCTGGCGATGTTCGCCGCCACCGCCGTGCCCGCCGCCTTCATCGGCGGCGGCATCCATGTTCCGCCGGAAATCTATCGGCCGCTGGTCGGCGTGGTGCTGTGGCTGGCCGCGTTGCGGCTGTTCTGGCAGCCGGCCGAACTTGCCGGACGCGAACTGCGCCCAGTGTCCCTGGCGGTCGCCCTTCCAGTCGGCGCGTTGCTCGGCCTTCTCGCCGGTCTCACCGGCACCGGTGGCGGCATTTTCCTCAGCCCGCTGATCATCCTGCTGCGCTGGGAAGACGCGCGCCGGACTTCGGGCGTGGTTGCCGCATTCATCCTACTCAATTCGGTCGCCGGTCTTGCCGGCAACATCGCCTCGGTTAACGCGCTCCCGACGGAGCTGCCCTTCTTCGCGCTCGCGGTGATTGCCGGGGCGCTGGTTGGAACCTGGCTGGGAGTCGGACGGCTGCCCAAGCCCCGGCTGTTGCAATGGCTCGGTCTGGTGCTGGTGATCGCCGGCGCCAAGCTGATCTTCGCATGAGCGCGGCCAGGCCCTTGGCCATTGCGATCCTCGCCGGCGGCGAAGGCAGCCGCATCGGCGGCGGCAAGCCGCTCATCCGACTCGGATCGCAGACGCTGATCGAGCGTGCGTTCGCCCGGGCGCAGGCTTGGTCGAGCCAGATCGTTGTCGCCCTGCGCTCGCCTGCCCAGACTGGGCCCTTGGCATTTCCTTCGATCCTCGACGACCCGGCGATCGCCGGCCCGCTGGCCGCACTTGCCGCCGCTTTGCGCTGGGCCGAACAAGTAGGCGCCGACGCCCTCCTGACCATGCCCTGCGACATGCCGTTCCTCCCCGATGACCTGGCGCAGCGGCTGGGTATTGCGCGGGGCGATCATGCCGCGGCCCTGACATCGAGCGGGGGCCGGCTTCACCCGGTTTGCGGACTCTGGAGGCCCAGGGCGCTGCGGGCGATACCGGCCTATTGCGAAACTGGCCGGCGCTCGCTCCACGGCTTCGCCGAGCATGTCGGATTTGTCGCCGTGGACTGGCCAACCGACCCCGCCGACCCGTTTTTCAACATCAACAGCCCGGCCGACCTTGCCGAAGCCGAACATATGCTCGCGGACTAGAAGTCGAGCACCGGCACAAGCTCGCCAACCGCCGACTCGGCTGCCCCGGCCGGCCGGCGGATCAGCAGGTCGGCATCGGCGAGCGTCTTCTGGGCGCTTGAATCCTGGTTCAATATAGGCTCGGCCCCGTCCCCCGCGGCGCGGGCGCGGACGAAGGTTTCGCGGTCGCCGCAGCGGGGAAGCGGCGTGCTCAAGGGCACGGCGCGCCAGCGCAGCGCCCCGCCCGGGTCCAAACCCGACAAGCCGGCGATGAGCGGCGCCAGCAGCAGCCGCGCCGTAACCAGCGCCGAGGTCGGGTTGCCGGGCAAGCCCATGACCAGCTTGTCCCCGGCCCGCCCCAGCCAGACCGGCTTGCCGGGCTTGATCGCCACCTTGGCGAAGCATAGCTCCAGGCCCTGATCGGCGAACATCGCCTTGGCGAAGTCCTTCTCGCCGACCGACGCGCCGCCCGTGACCACGACCAGGTCGGAGCGATCAAGCGCGGGCGCCGCGGCCGCCCTCATATGCCCGAGGTCATCTGACAAATGGGTACGGCCCTCCACCGAGGCGCCCCATTCCTCGGCAAGCGCGGCCACTCCAAAAGAGACGCTTTCCGGAATCGACCCGGCCTCTGCCGCCGCCGATCCCGGCGGCGTCAGCTCATCGCCGGTGCCGAAAATCCGAACCGACGGCCGACGCCAGGCTTCGACTTCAGCGAGGTCGGCTCCAGCGGTCGCGACCAGCTCGCGGAAGCCGAGCCGCCGGCCCGCCGGCAGGAGGATGTCGCCAGCGTGAAAGTCGTTGCCGCGCCGGCGTACGTGTCCCGAGGAGCCCGGGTGCGCGTCGATCACGGCCATGTCGCCGTCGCGCCGGACGATTTCCTGGATAACAACCCGGTCGGCGCCATTGGGAAGCGGGGCGCCGGTGAATATCCGCGCGCACGTGCCCGGCTCGACCGTCCCGCCGAATCCCGCTCCGGCAAAGGCTTGGCCCACCACTCGCAATGCCGCCGGCAGTGCTTGCAGGTCTTCGTCTCGGACGGCGTAACCATCCATCGCCGACGCGTCCGAGGGCGGTGAATCGACCATGGCGACGACCGGCTCGGCGAGGACGCGCCGATGCGCATCGGCGATCGTCACGCGCTCGCGTCCGACCGGCTTTGCCAGTTCGCTTACGATCGCGACCGCCTCGTCAAACGAGATCACCCCGCCGACCAGCTTCCCGATCGGCCGCCGGACTTCTCGATCACCCGGATGCCCTCGATCGCCATGCACCGGTCGACCGCCTTGAGCATGTCGAACAAGGTCAGGCAGGCGATCGACACGGCGGTCAAGGCCTCCATCTCGACCCCGGTCTGGGCGAGGGTGCGCACTTCGGCCGCAACCGCGAAGCCGGGAAGCCTGTCATCCACCTCGATCGTCACGGCGACCTTGGTCAGGCTGAGCGGATGGCACAAAGGCACCAGCTCGGCGGTCTTCTTAGCTGCCATGACGCCGGCCAGCTCCGCGGTTTGCACGACCGCGCCCTTGGGTGCACGCCCTTCGCGCACGAGAGCGAGCGTGATCTCGGCGCACCGAAGCCGGCCCTCCGCCCGAGCGGTGCGAACGGTAGTGTCCTTGTCACTCACGTCGACCATCCGCGCTCGCCCGCTGTCGCCGACATGGCTGAGGCGCGTCATGCGCAAACCTCGCGGAGGCGCGGCACCTGGCCGGCCAGCGAGCAGGGCCGGTAGCGGCTGTCGAGCTCCAGGCCGAGCACCAGGTCCCAGCCGTCGCGGCAGGCACCGGTCGAGCCCGGCAGGCAGAAGATGAAGGTGTCGCCGATCTGTCCGGCAAAGGCGCGCGACTGCAGCGTCGAGACGCCGACCGTGCCCAGGCTGGCTTGGTGGAAGACGACCGAAAACCCGTCCATCTCGCGGCGAAACAGGGGCTTGACGGCTTCCGGGGTGACATCGCGCGGCGTGAACCCGGTGCCGCCGGTGGAAATAATCACGTCGATACTCTCGTCATCGGCCCAGATGCGGACCTGGCCGCGTATGGCTTCGACTTCATCGGCGACTATGGATTTGGCAGCCAGCTCATGACCGGCCTCCTGCAGCCTGCTGGCGAGCAGGCCGCCCGAGGTATCGGTGTCCTCGGTGCGGCTGTCGGAGACAGTCAAGACGGCAATGCGCAACGGATGGAAGGCCAGGCTTTCATCGATTCCCGCCATTCACTTGCTCCACCGCGCCCGATCGGTCTCGTCGACCAGCGTTGGCTCAATCCAGCGCGAGCCGTCAACCGCATCCTCCCGCTTCCAGAAGACGGCATCGGTCTTCAGCCGGTCCATGGCATATTCAGCGGCCTCGAACGCAGCCCGGCGATGGGTGGCGGCAGCGGCGACGAAGACGATCGCTTCACCTGGCCCAATTGCGCCACAGCGATGGACGATGCTGATCGCCGACACGTCGAACCGGCCACCCGCGTCCTCGGCGATCTCGCGCAGCGACGCCTCAGTCATCCGCGGGTGATGGTCGAGGAAAAGCCCGGTGACGTCCTCGCCGCCGCCGCTCGTCGGCCGGGCCGCGCCGAGAAAAGTAACGACGGCGCCCTCGCCGGCCAGGATCGACAGGAAAGCCTGATATTCGGCTGCGGCGTCAAATGGTGAGCTCGCCAGTCGGGTATCGCAGCGCATGTCAGCCGCCTGACAAAGGCGGCAAGAACTCGACCGTCTCCGTGCCAGTCAGGGCATGCTCTTCCATCACGAAGCGGTCGGCGACGCAGGCCCGCGACCGCTGGCAAAGGTCCGCAGCAGCATTGGGAAACATGTCCGCGAGCACGCTTCGTAGTTCACGGACGGTGCCGAAACGGGCGGGCAGGTCGACGTCGACTTCCGCCCCCAGCGACTCTCTCATCCGTCCATAGAACCTGACCTTCAAGCCTCATCCTTTCGCGTGGCACAGCTATCGAGCCGCTTTGCGGTTCCGATGATCCATATCAATGTCCCGCCAGGGCCGCCGCCGCAAGGGCGCCAGGCATGTGGCCTTATCATCCCGAGCTGCTGGCAGCACCCGTCCCGCGCTACACCAGCTACCCGACCGCGGCCGAGTTCGACGGGCGCGTCGGCGAGGCCGACCAGCGCGCCGGTCTGACGGCGATCGATGCCGACGAGCCGCTCTCGCTTTATATCCATATCCCCTATTGCCGGGAGATCTGCTGGTATTGCGGCTGCAACACCGGCGCCGCCAACCGGGTGCAGCGACTCGCGCATTACCTCGAGCGACTGTCCCAGGAGATCGAGCTGGTCGCCGGCGCGCTCGGTGGCCGCGGCAAGGTCGTGCGGATTGCCTTTGGTGGCGGCAGCCCCAACGCCATTGCGCCGCACCAGTTCACTGCGCTGGTCGATCGCGTCCTGCTGGCCTTTCCGCAGGGAGCTCGACCCATGCTGTCCGTCGAAATCGATCCCCGTGGGTTCGACAAGGATTTCGCCGCCGCTTTGGCTGCGGCCAGGGTGACCCGTGCCAGCCTCGGGGTCCAGACCTTCGACCCGAAAGTGCAGGCCGCGATCGGCCGTGTCCAGCCGCGAGAGACGATCGAGCAAGCGGTCGGACTGCTGCGCGGCGCCGGCATCACATCGCTCAATTTCGACTTCATGTACGGCCTGCCGCACCAGGACGAGAATGCGCTGCTCGACAGCCTGGCGATCGGGCAGGAGCTGGGTGCCGACCGGCTGGCGGTGTTCGGTTACGCCCACGTCCCCGACTTGATCCCACGCCAGCGGCGGATCGATTCCGGCGCCCTGCCCGACGCAGCCATGCGCTTCCGGCAGGCGGCGCTCGCCCACGAATGGCTGAGCGGCAGAGGCTGGCTGCCGGTCGGCTTCGACCATTTCGCGCGGAGACATGACCCCCTCGCGACCGCCAGGCGGGAAAAGCGTGTGCGCCGCAACTTCCAGGGCTTCACCGACGATCCTTGCGAAACCTTGGTTGGCCTGGGCGCCTCGGCCATCAGCCGCTTCGCCAGCTGCCTGGCGCAGAACGAGCGCAACAGCGGCCGCTACGGGATGCTGGTCGGCACGGGTCGCCTGGCGGGCGTACGCGGGATCGCGACGCCGCCGGCCGAGCGTCACCGCGGGCGGCTGATCGAGCAATTGCTGTGCCTGGGCGAAGCCGACCTCGATGGCCTTGCCGACCGACCGCTAATGCGCCGGGCGCTTGAGCCGTTCGAGGCCGCCGGCCTGATCGGCTGGAGCGGCTGGCGCCTCGCCGTCGCTCCCGCCGGCCTGCCCTATGCGCGGACCATCGCCGCCACGTTCGACCGTTGGCGGACCGCCTCGCCGGCGCGCTTTTCCAGCGCCGTGTGAACCCCGCCCCGCGAGCGCCTTACCGTGACAAATGGCCGGTCATATGGTCTGTTGCCGTGCCGGCAGCGGGGTCGGCACGTGCGAGGGGCAGATGGAAGCTGGTCCGCTTCAACCATCGGGACGGGTGATCGCGGGCGGGCGGCTGCTGCTCGCCTGCCTGTTCCTGATTGCCATCTGGGCGGACGCCAGCCAGCCGGCGCGGGCGCAAGCGGCAACCTACGGCTTGCTCAGCGCCTATGTCCTCTGGTCGCTGGCAGTGACGCTCCTGGTCTGGAAAGACTGGTGGCACGACGCCCAGCTGGCCGCGCCCGCCCATGTCATCGATGTCGCTGTCTTCATGGTCATGCTCTATTCGACCGAAGGCTATACCAGCCCCTATTTCACCTTTTTCATCTTCATCCTGCTGGCCGCCGCCATTCGCTGGGGCTGGAAGGAAACGGCCATCACCGCCGCGGCGATCATCGCGGTCTATTCCGCCGCCGGCCTGCTGTTCGGCCCCTCGCCGATATTCGAGGTCGAACGGTTCATCGTCCGGACCGGGCATTTGCTGATCATTTCGGCGATCCTGATCTGGTTCGGGGCCAACCAGTGGATGGCCGGGCCGCGGCTGAGGTCGATCGCGGAAAAGCCTGGCCTGGTCGGCGGCGATCCCTTTACGGCGGCGCTGCAGGCAGGGATGGCGGCAACCGCGGCACGACGGGGACTGCTGATCTGGCGCGAGGCCACCGACGAGGAAACCCGGTCGGTGCGGCTTTCCGGCGAAGGATCGAGCCGCTCCGTTCTCGCCGGCGCGACCCCCTTGCCCGAGCTTCCCGGCAGCTTGCTGTTCGAATTGCGCCGGGACCGCGTCTTGCTGCGGGCCGACGCCAGCCGATGGCGGTTCCTCCGCGCCTCCGAAGCGTTCCCCGCGCCGCTCAAGGACCTTGTCGGCGACAGCGAAGGCCTGGCCGTACCGATCGCCACCGGGACGGTTCGCGGCATTGCCTTCTTTCAGGACATCCGCGCGCTTTCCACCGATCATCTGGACTTCTCGCCCCGCCTGGCCCGCGATCTCGCCGCTCAGCTTCAGGAGGCGGCGCTGTTCGCCGCGGTCGAGGAACGCAGCATGGCCAAGGCCCGGGTCGCGGTCGCCCGCGACCTCCACGACAGCGTCGTGCAGTTTCTCGCCGGCCTCGGTTTCCAGCTCGAAGCACTGAAGCGGTCGCCGGCGGCCAAGGGCGCGCTCGGCAAGGGCCTGACCGAGCTCAAGGAGGCGGTGATCGAGGAGCAGCGCTATTTGCGGGCGTTCATCCGTGGCCTCAGGACCGGTGGCTCGGTCTCGCTTCGCACGCTGTCGCGCGACTGCAGCTCGTTGTGCCAGCTGCTGGCGCGGCAGTGGGACATCGACTGCAGCTTTGCTTCCAGGGCCGCGTCGAGATCGGTGACGATGCGCACGCAGATCGATATCCAGCATCTGGTGCGGGAAGCGGTGGCCAATGCCGCCCGGCACGGCGACGCCACGCGGGTCGCGGTGTCGCTCGGCACCGAAGGCGACCAGCTCCGCCTGACGATCGCCGACGACGGGCGGGGGTTCGCGGCCGAGCCTGGCGAGGAGCTCGCTTTGCCCGCCTCATTGAACGGACGAGTGCGCGAGGCCGGCGGAGGGCTCGAGGTCAGCCGCGCCGACGGCGAGACCGCGATCGTCATCCGCCTTCCGCTGGAGAAAGTGCGATGATCACCACCGTCCTCATTGTCGACGACCATCCGATGATCCGGTCGGCCGTCGCCAGCTTGCTCGACGGCAGCAAATTTTCCGTCGCCGGCAGTGCCGGCACCGCGGAATCGGCGGTAAGGGCGATTCGCGAGCGCGACCCGGGCATTGTCATCCTCGACCTCGCCATGCCCGGCGGATCCGGCCTCGACGTCCTGCGACAGCTGCGCGCGCACGGCGATTTCCGAGCGGTGGTCATCCTCACCGCCGCCATCGACGACTACCAGCTCGGCGAGGCGATGAAACTGGCGGTCAACGGAATCGTCCTGAAGGACAATGACCCGGCGTTCCTGCTCGAATGTTTGGAATCGGTGCGCGACGGTTGCCCGTGGCTCGACCCCGATGTCGCGGCGCGGACCCGCGAGCTGGACAGGCGCCGGCCAGGCGCTGCGTTGTCGCCACGCGAGCGGCAGCTAGTGGCGCTGGTCGCTTTGGGCCTGCGCAACCGCGAGATCGCCAGCGAGCTCGGCATCACCGAAGGCACGGTGAAGGTCTATCTCCATGCGATCTTCGACAAGCTCGGAGTCGCCAACCGCACCGAGCTGGCCGTCCGTGCTGGCGAGGAAGGGCTCGGCGGATGAATGGTGGAGGCGCGCGCCAGACCGGGACAGAATGCCCCGCCAGGCGCCGCGGGTTTGACTAAGCCCCACATTTAATGGGAAGTTAATGTCCCGCGCCGGAGTCGCTCCGGCCGCGGTTGGGGGGACGCGATGATGACTGGCATCGCCGATTTATGGGCCACCGCGGCGCCGTTCGGCGCGCGCCCGACGTCGCGCGTACCAGGTCCGCTGCTGGCTTCCGCCGGGGTGCTGATCGCCATTCTGGTCGCCGGCGCCGCCGCGCGCGGATCAGTTGTCGAACCGGCCGCCGCGCCGGGCCCGGCGCCGGTGGCCGCGCCGCTCCCTGCTCCGGCTGTCGAGCCAGCCCCGGCCCCGCCAGCTTCGCGGCCCGCCGGGCCGGTCCGCCTGACCGGCCTCGCCGGGATCAACCTCAATGCCGCTTTGGCCGAGGCCGGCGTTCCCGACGCCATCGCCCAGGCCTATCTGCGCGCGCTCGCCGGCCGGATCAGACTAGCCGACGGGATCAGCGTCGCCGACCGCTTCGACCTGGTGATTGCCCCCGATTCCGGCCGCAGCCAAAGCGAACGCCTGCTCTACGCCGGGCTCGACCGGGTCGGCGCCAGCGACGTCCAGCTGATGCGGTGGAGCGTCGACGGCCAAACCGGCTGGATGGACGCAGCCGGCGTTGAATCCGCCGCCGAGGCGATGCGGATGCCGGTCGCGGCCAGCGTCAGCTCTTCGTTTGGCATGCGCCGCCACCCGCTGCTTGGGTCGCACCGGTTCCATCGCGGCGTCGACCTGAGGGCCGGCGCCGGCACCCCGATCCGCGCCTCGGCCGACGGCCGGGTCGTCGCCGCCGGCTGGAACGGCGGCTATGGCCGGCAGGTGACGGTCGATCACGGCGCCGGACTGGCGACCACTTATGCCCATATGAGCCGGCTGGCGGCGCGCGCCGGCCAGTCGGTCCACCGCGGCGAAATCATCGGCTTCGTCGGTTCGTCGGGCCTGTCGACCGGCCCGCACTTGCATTACGAGGTTTTGAAGAACGGCCGCGCGGTCAATCCGCTGACGGTCCGCTACGTCGGCAACGCCGGCCTCGAGCGCGAGGAGCGGAGCGCGTTCAACGCCCGCCTGCGGCAATTGCTGTCCTTCACGCCGGGCCGGGCCTAGGCTGCCGCCGGCTTTTCTTCGCGTCGGGGGGTCCATGCGTTGGCGATCGGAGGATGGGGGGCGCGCGCTTCCCTTCGACCAGTTGATCTTCGTGGCGTTCGTGGTCCTGGTCCCGCTTGCGCTCGGCGCGGCACCGAAGATCTTTGCCGATGGCGACGTCAGCTGGCATTTGGCGGCGGGCCAGTGGATCCTTTTTCACGGGCGGATTCCCGACTTCGACCCCTTCTCCTTCACCATGGGCGGACAGCCGTGGGTCGCCTTCGAGTGGCTGGCGCAAATCCTCTACGCGGGCGCCTTCGCGCTCGCCGGCTATCGCGGCCTGGCCGGGCTGGTGATGGCGGCGCTGGTCGCCCTCCACCTCGCGACGTTCACCTTCCTTGCCCGGCGGGCGGGGCCGCTGGCGATCGTCGCCGGGTTCGCGGCGATGGACATCATCCTCGCCTCCTTCCTGTTCGCCCGCCCGCATGTCCTGGTCTGGCCGATCCTGGCGGTCTGGACGGCGGTGCTGCTCGATTGCCGCGACAAGGGCCGGGCGCCGCCGCTGTGGCTGGCCTTGCTGATGCTCGCCTGGGCCAACCTCCACGGCAGCTTCGTGCTCGGCTTCCTGATCCTCGGCGCGGTCGCGCTGGATGCCCTGGTCGCCGGCCAGTGGCGGCGGCGCCTCCTGTTCGGCTGGCTCAATTTGGCGCTGGCGGCGCTGGTCCTGGCCTTGCTCAACGCCAACGGCCTGACCGGCTTCCTCCACCCCTTCCGGGTGATCGGGTTGGAAAACCTCGCCTTTATCGACGAATGGCAGCCGAGCACGCCACGCTTCACGCCTTTCTTCTTCGTCATCCTGCTCGGCACGCTCGGCGCGCTGCTGGTCAGGGGCGTCAGGCTGACCATCGGCGAGGCGCTGCTGCTGCTGGTGCTGACCGCCATGGCCCTGACCCAGGTTCGCCACCAGAGCTGGCTGGCGATCGTCGCGCTTTTGATCCTCGTCCCCCGTCTGGCGCCGGGCCGGACCGGCGCAGGCGCGCCGACCATCCCGAAGGCGGCGCTCGCCGCGGCGGCGATCCTCATCGCCTCCTCCTTGCTCCCGCCCCTGCCGGTCGAGAGCCAGGGCAATCCCCGCACCCTGCTCGCCCACATCCCCGCCGGCTTGCGCGATAAGCCGGTGCTCAACGGCTACAGCTTCGGCGGCCCGTTGATCCTCGCCGGCATCCCGCCCTACATCGATGGCCGGTCGGAAATGTACGGCGATGCCTTCGTCGCCGATTATTTCGCGATGATGCGGGGTGACCGCGCCCGCTTCGACCGCGCCGTCACCGACCACGGCATCGCCTGGACGATGCTGCCGCCGGGCACCGGCCTGGTCGCGGTGCTGGATGCCTCGCCCGGCTGGCGGCGGGTCTATGCCGACCGCATCGGCGTGATCCACGTCCGCCGCGCGATGCCGGCGAGCTGAGCCCATGGCGCGGCGCGATCTGCCGAACGCGGCCTGGTTCGTCGCCGCACTGGCCTGCCTCGCCATCGTCGCCGCCGCCTGCGTCACCGTCGTCACCCACCGGCCCCACGTCGATTATTACAGCTTCTGGAACTCGTCCCGGCTGCTCCTCGCCGGGCGCGTCGACCTGGTCTACGCCCTCCAGCCGAGCGCGCTCGGCCCGCTGATGCCGCTGGCCTATCCGCCCGCCTTCCTGCTGTTCATCTGGCCGGCGGCGCTCGTCCCGTTCGCGCCCGCGTTCATCGCCTGGGTGCTGGCCACCGGCGCGGCCTATGTCGCCGCGTCGCGGGCGCCGAAATGGGTGGCGCTCGGCAATCCCTCGGCGGCGATGAACGGCATGGTCGGCCAGAACGGCTTTTTGACCGGCGCCATCATGCTGGCCGGGCTGCACCTGCTCGCCCGCCGGCCGGCGCTGGGCGGCGCCATCCTCGGGCTGATGGTGATCAAGCCGCAGCTTGGCCTGCTGCTGCCGGTGGCGGTGGTCGCCGGCCGGCTGTGGGCCGCGATCCCGGCCGCCATCGGCTCGGCGGCGGCGCTGCTGGCGGCGGCCTTCCTGGTCTTTGGAGCGGACGCCTGGCGCGGGTTCCTGGAGGTCGTGCCGCATTATCAGGCGCTGCTCGCCGGCGGCCGCTGGCCGTGGGATCGGCTGGCCAGCATATTTGCCTTCGCCCGCTGGTTCGGCGCCGGCGAGCCACTGGCCTGGGCGCTGCACATTGGCGTCGCTTTGGCGGCGGCGGGCCTGGCCTGGCAATCGTGGCGCAAGGACTGGGAGTCGAAAATCCCGATCCTCGCCGCCGGCTCCTTGCTCGTCTCGCCCTATCTGTTCACTTATGACGCGGTGCTGCTGGTCGCGCCTTTGGCCTGGCTGGCGGCGCGGCGGCCGTGGTGGGCGCTGGGCATCGCTTTGGTCTCGGCCTTGCCTTTGGCCCAGGTCATGCTCGGCCTGCACTGGCTTCCCAACGCGACGCCTTTGGCGGCGGCTTTGGCATTGGTGTGCCTGGCAATCCTCTCCAACCAACGGGAGCAGCCCGATGCCTGACCCGCGCCCGCCCCTCACCGTATCGCCAAGGGTCATCGCCCTGGTCATGGCTTTTGCCGGCCTCGTCGCCGCACGAGCCTTACTGCGTATCCCCGAGCCGCCAAGGGGGGACTTCACATTGTTCCTCTATCCCTGGCTCGACGTCATCCGCGCGCGCGGCTGGGCCAGCATCTCGGGCGAGTTTTCGGCCTATGCCCCGCCCTACATCTATTTGCTCAACCTGGTGCCTACCCTCGAACAGTCGGTCGGGACGATGGCGGCGGTGAAGCTCCTCAACCTGCCCTTCTACCTCGGCATCGCGGTCGGCGTCGGCGCGATCGTCACCACCGCCACCGGCAACCGTGATCGCGGCTGGATGGCGGCGGCCGCCACCTTCGTCGTGCCGACCCTGCTGATCAACGCTTTCGCCTGGGGCCAGGCCGACGCCATCTTCACCTGCTTCGCGGTCTGGTTCGTCCTGTTCGCGATGCGCGGCCAGGCGGCGCTCGCGGCGCTGATGTTCGGCCTGGCGCTGGCGTTCAAGGCCCAGGCGATGTTCCTGTCGCCCTTGCTCCTCTATTTGGTCCTGTCCCGGCAAATGCGCATCCGGGACGCGATGATCGTGCCCTTGGTCTATGCCGCGATGATGCTCCCCGCCGCGCTGGCGGGCCGGCCGTGGGCCGAGCTGCTGACCATCTATTACGCGCAGGCCCAGTATATGCAGGGCCTCTCGTTCAATGCCCCCAATCCGTGGTGGTATCTGAAGTTCTCAATTGATTATCGAACCGGCCTGATCATCGGTTTGGTCGCCGGCGCGGTGGTGGGAGCAATCATCGCAATCGGCTCGCTGCGGCACAAGGCGGGTCCGCCTTCGATCCTGCTGATCGCCTGCATCAGCGCGGCGGCCATGCCTTATGTGCTGCCGAACATGACCGGGCGCTATTTCTTCGTGGCCGACATGCTGACCATCGCTTTGGCGTTCGTCCGGCCCAGGCTGTGGCCGGCGGCGGCCCTGATCCAGTTGGGCTCGCTCCTTGCCTATCTGACCTATTTTAACGGCGTGGGCATGGCATACGCAGCGTTCTTTCCTACCAGTTTCGGGGTCTCCTT
>JAKFFL010000057.1:0-8858 GCA_036675225.1 Sphingomonas sp.
GCGCCCTCGCCCGTTACCTTGAGGTTCAGCTCCTTGAGCTGCTTGGGATCGACCACCGCCGGGGCGTTCATCATCAAATCCTCGGCCTTCTGGTTCATCGGGAACAGCACGACCTCGCGGATGTTGGGCTCGCCGGCGAGCAGCATGACGATGCGGTCGACGCCGGGTGCCGAGCCGCCGTGCGGCGGGGCGCCATATTTGAAGGCGTTGATCATGCCGGAGAAACTGGTGTCGACCTCCGCCTGGCTGTAGCCGGCGATGGCGAACGCCTTGTACATGATGTCCGGGCGGTGGTTGCGGATGGCGCCGCTCGACAGCTCCACCCCGTTGCAGACGATGTCATATTGCCAGGCGAGGATGTCGAGCGGGTCCTTGCTCTCCAGCGCCTCCAGCTCCCCCTGCGGCATGGAGAAGGGGTTGTGGGAGAAGTCGATCTTCTTCTGCTCGTCATTATATTCGAACATCGGGAAGTCGACGATCCAGCAGAAGTCGAAGCGGCCGTCCGCGATCAGGCCGAGCTGCTCGGCGACGCGGGTGCGGGCGAGGCCGGCGAGGCGGACCGCTTCGGCTGCCTTGCCGGCGGCGAAGAAGATGCCGTCGTCGGGGCCGAGGCCCATTTCCGCGGCGAGCCTGTCCATGCCCTCGGGGCCATGGTTCCTGGCGATCGGCCCGCCCCATTCGCCGCCCTTGCGGGTCGCATAGCCGAGGCCGGCGAAGCCCTCGGCGCGCGCCCATTCGTTCATGTCGTCGAAGAACTTGCGGCTCTTGTCGGCGGTGCCGGGCGCGGGGATGGCGCGGACGATGGCGCCCTTGTCGACCAGGCCGGCGAACAGGCCGAAGCCCGAGCCGCGAAAATGCTCGCCGACGTCGGCGATGAGGATGGGGTTGCGCAGGTCCGGCTTGTCGGTGCCATATTTGAGCATCGCTTGCTTGTACGGGATGCGCGGGAAGGCGCCGGCGGGGGTGACCGCCTTGCCGCCCGCGAACTCCTCGAACAGGCCGGCCAGCACCGGCTCGATGGCGGCGAAGACGTCGTCCTGCGTCACATAGCTCATCTCGAAATCGAGCTGGTAGAATTCGCCGGGCGAGCGGTCGGCGCGGGCGTCCTCGTCACGGAAGCAGGGGGCGATCTGGAAATAGCGGTCGAAGCCGGCGACCATGATCAATTGCTTGAACATCTGCGGCGCCTGCGGGAGCGCGTAGAACTTGCCGGGGTGGACGCGGCTGGGGACCAGGTAATCGCGGGCGCCCTCGGGGCTGGAGGCGGTGAGGATCGGCGTCTGGAACTCGGTGAAGCCCTGGTCGATCATGCGGCGGCGAATGGAGGCGATGACCGCCGCGCGCAGCATGATATTGGCGTGCGGCGCCTCGCGCCGGAGGTCGAGGTAGCGGTACTTGAGGCGGATGTCCTCGGGGTAGTCGGCCTCGGTCGCGACCGGCATCGGCAGTTCGGCGGCGGCCGACTGGACCGATACCTCGCGCGCCACGACCTCGATCTCGCCGGTGGCGAGCCTGGGGTTCACCACTTCCGGCCCACGCGCCACCACCTCGCCGGTCACCGTCACCACCGATTCGAGCCTGAGGCCGTCGAGCAATTGCATCGCCGCGCCGCCGGCGACGCCGACGATCTGGGTCAGGCCGTAATGATCGCGCAAATCGACGAACAGCACGCCGCCATGGTCGCGCTTGCGGTGAATCCAGCCCGACAGGCGGACGGTGGCGCCAACATCGGCGGCGCGCAGCTGGGCGCAATTATGGGTGCGGTAGGGGTGCATGGTCACTCTCTAAGGGGCGCGGGCGGCGCTTTCCCGTCCCCTCCCCTTTTGTCAACCCGCGCCCCCGGCTATGGGCCTTGGAAGATGAAGATTCACCCATTGATCAGCGACAGCGCCGGCCTCGCCGCGCTCGTCGAGCGCATGTCCGCCTGCCCATTCGTCGCCGTCGACACCGAGTTCATGCGCGAAAACAGCTTCTGGCCGGAGCTGTGCCTGATCCAGATCGCGACGACGGACGAGGCCGCCGCCATCGACCCCAAGGCCGAGGACATCGACCTCAAGCCGTTGCTCGACCTGCTGGTCGCCAATGGCGAGGTGCTCAAGGTCTTCCACGCCGGCGGCCAGGACCTGGAGATCGTCTATAACCTGACCGGCAAGACGCCGGTGCCGTTGTTCGACACCCAGATCGCCGCCATGGCGCTCGGCTTCGGCGAGCAGGTCGGTTATTCGAACCTCATCGAATCCATGCTCGGCCATGCGCTCGACAAGGGCGCGCGCTTCACCGACTGGAGCCGCCGGCCGCTCGACAAGCGCCAGATCGACTATGCCATCGCCGACGTTACCCATCTGGCGACGATCTTCCCGCGCATGGTCGAGAAATTGCGCAAGAACGGCCGCGGCGCCTGGCTCGACGAGGAGATGGAGCGGCTCGCCGACCCGTCGAGCTTCGCCTTCGCCCCCGACGACGCCTGGAAAAGACTGAAGCTGCCTGGCCGCAACCCGCAACTGCTCGGCCGCCTGAAGGCGCTCGCCGCCTGGCGCGAGAATGAGGCGCGCAACAAGAATTTGCCGCGCGGGCGGATCGTCAAGGACGACACGCTGCAGGAGCTGGCCAGCCACCCGCCCAGGACCCAGGAGGATCTCGGCCGGGTGCGCGGGCTGTCGGCCGGCTGGCGGTCGAACGACATCGGCGCGCGGATGATGGCGGCGCTCGCTACCGCCCGGCCGCTCGAGCCGGAGGAAATGCCGACCCGCGAGCCCCGCCGGCCCGGCCTCAGCAAGGATGGGGCGCTGGTCAGCGACCTGTTGAAGCTGCTGCTCAAGATCCGCTCGAAGGACACCGGCGTCGCGCCCAAGCTGATCGCCCGCTCCGACGAGCTGGAGGCGCTGGCCGCCGGCGTGCGCGAGGGATTGAACATCCTGCGCGGCTGGCGGTTCGAACAGTTCGGCCAGGATGCGCTCGACCTTGTCGAAGGGCGCCTGGCGTTCGCCATCGAGGACGGCAAGCTGAAGATGACCAAGACCGCCAGGGAGCCCGTCGATGCGTAGCCTCGCCTTGCTCGCCGCGCTTGCCGTCTCCGCCTGCGCCGCCGCGCCGCCGCCGGCGACGATCCCGGTCCGCGGCGCCGGTCCCTACATCTGCGAGGGCGAATCGCTCGAGCAATATGTCGGCCAGCCGGCAAGCCAGGCGCTGGGCGCGCAAATGATCCGCGATACCGGCGCCCGAACGCTGCGCTGGGTCGCCCACGGCATGATGATCACCATGGAGTTCAGCCCGGAGCGGCTGACGGTGCATTTGACCCCCGACAATCGAGTCGAACGGGCGATCTGCGGCTAGTCTAGGTCGGCTCGATCAACCCGGCGTCGATCAGCGCCCGGCGCACGGTCGGCAGGCTCAGCCGCGCCCGCTCGGCGATGGCGAAGCGATCGACCGCCTCGACCACCTGCTCGGCGGTCAGATAGTCGCGGTGCACCCGGCCGGCGATGAAGCGCAGGGCCTCGCCGGGCACGTGCAGCCCGCGATCGGCGAACAGCAATTCGATCAAGGCGGCGAACAAGGCGTCGTCGGGCTGGTTGATGCGCACCACTGGAGTCACCGCCAGCCGCGTGCGCAGATCGGGCAGCGCGACTTGCCAGCTGTCCATGTCGTCGACGACCATGATCAGCGGCCGGCCGGTTTCCTGTGCCTGGTTCCAGGCGTGGAACAAGGCTTCCTCGTCATGCCGCCGGGCATCGTCGAACAGGCGGCCACCGACCCGCTCGACGAAGCCGCGGGCGAGCAACGACCGGCCCGAGCGCCTGGGGCCGGACAGGATGGTCGCCTTGACCGGCCACATGCTCCAGTGGCGGAAATGCTCGAAGGCGTCGCGGTTGGCGTCGGACAAGATGAAGCGCCGCTCGTCCCCCGACTGCGGCCAGTCCAGCGGCAATGCGATCTGCTCGGCGGTCCGCTTCATGGTCCGGCGGAGGGTTGCGCCGCGGGCGGAACCGGCACCGGCAGGCCGGGCACGACCCGCAGCGTGCCGCCGACGTCGCTGACGCTCCAGCCGCGCGCCCGCAGCTGCGCCGCCAGGGCGGCATTGTCTCCGCGGAAGCTGACCATCATCAGCGACCAGCCGGACTGAGCACCGCCGACGGCGATCGCCTCGACTCCGGCAACCGTGCGCAGGGCCGCGGTGACGCTGGCTACGCCGGCCTCGTCGCGGGTCAGGATCTGCAGCTGGATGCCGCGCGGCGGCGCGGTGATCGGCTGGATGGACGCCAGTTCATCCTCGACCGGCGGCGGTGGCTCGACGATGATCAGGCTCGGGTCGCGCCGAAGCGCACCGGCCGCCAGCGCCCGGGTGAACAGGGCGTCCATGCGCTGAACGCCCTCGGCCATCATCCGCGCAATGTCGGCGCTGTCCCTGGCCTTGAGGTCGAAACCGCCGAGAATCTCCCCGTCGGGTCCATGGCGAGCGACGAAGCGGGCATACGCCGGGCCGCCCGGATAGAGCCGCTTCAGCGAGACTTCGGCGATCAGTATGTCAGCGGCGCCGTACAGATCGATGATATTGCGCCACCAGCCGCGCCCCGGCCGCTTGGTCTGCGCCGCATTGACCAGCAAAGGGTCGACTCCCATGCCACTGACACGGACATAATCGACCGGGCTTTGCGAGGTGCGATATTGTGCCCAGGCGCGCTGCCACGGGTTGCGAGACTCGACGCTGGTCGCGGTGCCGCCGCTGACCAGCACCGGGATCAGCAGCATCGGCGCGGAGCGGCGGACTTCGCCCGAAAAGCCGAGCAATTCGCCGGCCCGCGCGCGGTCGAAAAGGATGCCGAGGTCGGCGATGTAGCGGTGCGGGCCGATATTCTCGCGCTCGACAATGATCGAGCTGACCAGCCCGTCGAGCGTCGAATCGCTGAGGTTGGGCGCTTCCGAGACCGGTCGCCCGTGCTGCTTGGCCCACAATTTCCTGAAACCCTCGCGCTGGGCGATGCGCCAGCCGGCGAAGCGCGCCGAAGCGGCGTCCTTGCCGCCGACATCGACATGGATGCCGGTGACTTCGAGCGTACCCGAACTGTCGATGGGGAGGATGCCGCGCTCGCCCGGCTCCATCTGCGCGGCCACCGTCCCGCCGAGGGCGGCGAGAGCGATCAGGCAGGAAGTGGCGGCCAACAGGCGCCGGCGGCGGGACATGAGCGGCTTTTGGCGACAACGGCGTGGAAATCCAAGCGGGTTCTGGCTAGGCACGCCCAAACCCCGTTCGCCCTGAGCTTGTCGAAGGGCTGCCCTTCTCTCGGAAAAGGGAAAGAACAGGGCTTCGACTGGCTCAGCCCGAACGGAATTTATGGGACTCACCTACAAGGACGCCGGCGTGTCGATCGAGGCCGGCAATGCGCTGATCAAGGCGATCGCGCCGCTGGCCCGGGCGACGGCACGGCCCGGCGCAGACGCCGAGCTTGGCGGCTTTGGCGGCTTTTTCGATTTGAAGGCGGCCGGTTACGCCGACCCGCTGCTGGTCGCCGCCAACGACGGGGTCGGCACCAAACTCAAGCTCGCCATCGACTTGGGCAAGCATGATGGCGTCGGCATCGACCTGGTCGCCATGTGCGCCAACGATTTGCTCGTCCAGGGCGCCGAGCCTTTGTTTTTCCTCGATTATTTCGCTTGCGCAAAGCTCGACAGCGCGGTTGCCGAAACGGTCGTCGCCTCGATCGCCAACGGCTGCCGGCAGGCCGGCTGCGCGCTGATCGGCGGCGAGACCGCGGAGATGCCGGGCATGTACGCACCCGGCGACTATGATCTGGCCGGCTTCTGCGTCGGCGCCGTCGAGCGCGGCGAGGCGCTGACCGGCGCCGCCATCACGGCCGGCGACATCATCCTCGGCCTTGCCAGCTCGGGCGTCCATTCCAACGGCTTCAGCCTGGTCCGGCGCCTGATTGCCGACAAGGATTGGAAGCTCGACCGGCCGGCGCTGTTCGATCACGACGTGCTGCTCGGCGATGCCTTGCTCGAACCGACCCGAATCTATGTGCGAAGCCTGCTGCCGCTGGTCCGCGCCGGCAGCATCAAGGGATTGGCGCATATCACCGGTGGTGGGATTCTAGAGAATATTCCGCGCGTTCTACCAGATTCCTGTCATGCCATCATCAACGCGAACGACTGGCCGCTGCCGCGCCTGTTCGCCTTCCTCCAGGCCGGCGGGGCGATCGAGCCGGGCGAGCTGGCGCGGACCTTCAACTGCGGGATCGGCATGGCGGTCATCGTCGCGCCGGCCGAGGCCGAAACGGTGTCCGCCACCCTGCGCGAGGCCGGCGAGGTCGTGCACCGCATCGGCAAAGTCGCGGCCGGCACGCGCGGCTGCACGGTCACGGGCTCCGCCGGCACGTGGAGCAGCCGCTCGGACTGGTCCGCCACCCACGACCATGGCTGACCGCCAGAGGGACGTGCGCCGCGTCGCCGTGCTGATTTCGGGGCGCGGCAGCAACATGCGCGCGCTGATCGAGCAGGAAACGGGCTATGAAGTCGTGCTGGTGGCGTCGAACAAGCTGCACGCCCCCGGCCTCGACGTCGCCCGGGCGCTCGGCGTGCCGACCTTCGCCTTCGAGGCGACGCGCGACGCGTTCGAGGCGGCGCTCGAACGCTCCCTCCAGGACCACCGCGTCGGGACGATCGCGCTGGCCGGCTATATGCGCATCCTCTCGCCACCCTTCATCGCCCGCTGGCGCGGCCGGATCGTCAACATTCACCCTTCCCTGCTGCCCAGGCACAAGGGGCTCGACACCCACAGCCGGGTGCTCGCCGCCCACGAGACGGCCACTGGCTGCACGGTTCATCTGGTCAGCGAGGAGCTGGATTCTGGCGAGGTGCTGGCGCAGGCCGACGTGCCGGTCGAGCCGGGCGACGATGCGGCAAGGCTTGCGGCGCGCGTCCTGAACGCGGAACATATGCTCTACCCCAGGGCCTTGAGCGAGTTCGTGCGCCGATGAGCAAGAATCCGGAAACCGAATCCCAGCGCCGCGCCCGCCTGCGCTGGGTGACGCTCGGCGAGGCCATCGCCATCGCCGCCCTGATACTGTCCGGGCTTGGCCTTTGGCACGAGTGGAACAAGCGCGATTCGGCTCCCAAGGTGGTCGTCGAGACGCCGAGGGCCATCCCGCTGGTGCTGCGCGGCCGGGCGGTGGATGACGGCCGCGCCCTGGAAATCTCGCCGATCGAGGGCAGCCATGCACTGCAGTCGGCGACGATCACGGCGGGGGAGTCGAAGATCGAGTTGGGCAGTGACGGAGAACTGAGCGCCGGGGCGATCGAGGGCGCGCTCGGCAAAGAGATCGAGAACGGCAAGGGCACCCACCGACTGCGCGTCCGAATCGAAAGCCGCTACGTCGAGGCCGGCACCGACAAGACCGCCGCCGGCACCTATTCGATCAGCTACGAATGGGAAGGCGGCGGCCTGTTCGGCGGCCGCTCGCTGCGTCTCACTGGAATGACGAAAGCCTAACTATTACCTCAGCCGACGATCTCTTCCGGCGTGAAGAAGAAGGCGATCTCGATCGCCGCATTGTCGTCGCTGTCCGAGCCGTGGACCGAATTGGCCTCGATCGATTCGGCGAAAGCCTTGCGGATCGTGCCCTCGTCGGCGTTGGCGGGGTTGGTGGCGCCCATGACGTCGCGGTTGCGCTGGACGGCATCCTCGCCCTCCAGCACCTGCACGACTACCGGGCCGGAGGTCATGAAGGTGCACAAATCGTTGAAGAACGGCCGTTCCTTGTGGACCCCGTAGAAGCCCTCCGCCTGGTCGCGGGTCATGCGGATGCGCCTGGAAGCGACGACGCGCAGGCCGGCCTCCTCCAGCATTTGGGTGACGGCGCCGGTCAAATTGCGGCGGGTCGCGTCGGGCTTGATGATCGAGAAGGTGCGGGTGACCGCCATCGAAGGCTCCATCGGGAAACAAGGTTGCAGGGGTTGGCGCGCCCCTAGCGGGCGGCCGCGCTTCGGGCAAGGCTGGGGGTCCTAGGCTTTTTCCACCCAGCGCCCGCCTTCGTTCGCCCAATAATGGCGCTCGACGCCCTCCCGGCCGGTGAGCAGTTTCCAGGCCAGCCGCGCCGCCACCAGGGTCGCGGCATCGAACAGGCAGAAGGCGCGCTCGAAGCCCAAGGCCGCGTCGCGCCATTCGCCGTCGGCGATCAGCAGGTTGCGGGCCAGGTTGGGTGCGTCGAGCGCCGTCGACAGCAGCACCGGCTGGCGCGAATCGTCGCTGCCGCCGGCGACGCCGTGCGCCAGGAAGCTGGTCCCGCTTTGGTCCCACAATTGCCGGTCGAGCCGCGCCAGCAGGCCCTCGTCGGCGGCGACGACAATCAGCCGCTCGCCGTCGCCGAGCAATTTGCCGGCGATGGCGGCGACGACGCTTTCCAGGCTGCTCGCGCCGAGCTGGTAGAAGTCCACCCGCACCGGCGCCGGCGCCTCAGCCTTCGAAATTCGCGGCGATGAATTCGTCGAGCAGGCGCACGCCGAAGCCGGTCGCGCCCTTGTCGTAGGTTGGCTTGGGCTTGTCCGACCAGGCCATGCCGGCGATGTCGAGATGGGCCCATTGCACGCCATCCTCGACGAACCGCTGCAGGAATTGGGCGGCGGTGATCGAGCCGCCTTCGCGCGGGCCGACGTTCTTCATGTCGGCGATGTGCGAATCGATCAGCCGGTCATATGCCTCGCCCAAAGGCTGGCGCCACAAATGGTCGCTCGACGCCTCGCCGGCGGCGATCAGCTTGGCGGCCAGCTCGTCATTGTTGGCGAACAGGCCGGCCATTTCGTGGCCGAGCGCGATGACCATCGCCCCGGTCAGCGTCGCCAGGTCGACCATCACCTTGGGCTTGGCG
>JAKFFL010000029.1:0-8854 GCA_036675225.1 Sphingomonas sp.
TGGCGCCCGAGATTGGGTTCGTCCTCGACGATCAGAACGCGCATGAAAGAGTTCCTCGAAAATCCGTTCGCTGCACAAACACGCGGCAACCTGAACGGTTGCGGACCGGCAACGAAGCTAGATGCGGGGAAAAGTCAATAATCCTCCCTGCTGCAAAGCGGCGGGGAGATGGCAGCCGGAGACTGACGGAGGGACCCCTCCACCATTCACTCCTCGGCGGATGGTCCCCTCCCCACGAACTTGGCTCGCAGGGAGGACCTACTTGCCCGAACGCCCGATGATGCGGCCGTTGCGGGCGTCGACGTCGACCCAGATGACCCGGCCGTCGCGCATGAACTTGAGGCGGTAGGTGTCGCCGCGGAACTCCGGGCCGAGATAATCGGCGCCGCCCATGTGCGGCATGACCCGCCGCTCGATCATCGGCAGCGGCATCGACCGGCCCTCGACTGTGGCGCGGAACGCACGGTCCTGGTCCCGCGGCCGGTCGGCCCAGGCGGGGGAAGCGGCAAGGCCGGCGGCGACAAGGCCGCACAAAAGGGTGCGAAGCGGGCTCACAAGCAAATCTCTCGATCGACGAGTTACGGACAAGGCATTGAATGTCCTATGAATGGCCCGAAATCCCCTGTTCATCCCCGCAACGACTTGCCGCCGTTCCATGTCAGCCAACCGGCTCCCAAAGCTCGACCGGATTGCCCTCCGGATCGTGGATGCGGGCGAAGCGGCCGACTTCCGGCATGTCCCATTCGGCCTTGGTGATGATCTCGATCCCGACGGCGCGAAGGCTTTCCAGCAGGCCGTCGAGATCGGTCACGCGCAGGTTGATCATCACCTGCTTGTCCGCCGGAAAATAATCGCTGTCCTGCTTGAACGGCTCGAACACCATCGGCCCGCCTTGGGCGAACCAGACCCATTCATTGGATTGGCCCTGGTCGTCGGTGCCGCAGCCGCCGCCGACGCCGAGATGGTCGCGGTACCAGGCCTTGAGCCCGTCCGGATCCCGTGCCCGAAAGAAGTAGCCACCCATTCCGATCACCGGCATATGCACCCCCGTCGTCGGTCGGTTCTGGCAGAAACGCGGCGGTCAGGCCAGCGGGTGACGCATCGCCGATCGCCGGTTATGGGCCGGCCCATGGCCGCGCCGATCCTCGCTTATGAAAACCTCGGGCTGGTCCAGGGCGAAGGCTGGCTGTTCCGCGGGCTCGACCTCTATGTCGGTCCGCGCGACCGGCTGGCGCTGATCGGCCGCAACGGGGCAGGCAAGACGACCCTGCTCAAATGCCTCGCCGACTTCATCGAGACCGACGAGGGGCGGCGGACGATCGTGCCGGGCACCAAGGTGGTGCTGCTCGAGCAGGACCCGGACATGGGCGGCCATGACCTGCTCGGCCAGTGGGTGCTGGGTGGCGAGGACGCGCCGGCGGCGCACGCCGCCGATGCCATCGCCCAGCAGCTCGGCGTCGACTTCGACCGGCCGGCGGCGACGGCGAGCGGCGGCGAACGGCGTCGCGCGGCGATCGTCCGTGCGCTTGCACGTCAGCCCGACGTGCTGCTGCTCGACGAGCCGACCAATCACCTCGATTTGGCCGCGATCGGCTGGCTCGAGGAGTGGCTGGGCCGGTTCAAGGGCGCCTTCATCGTCATCAGCCACGACCGCACCTTCCTGACGCGGCTGACCAAAAGCTGCCTGTGGCTCGACAGGGGCAGCCTGCGTCGGGCCGAGATCGGCTTCGGCGGGTTCGAGGCGTGGACCGAGAGCGTCTACGCCGAGGAGGCGCGAGCGGCGGACAAGCTCGACGCCAAGCTCGCCATCGAACTGCACTGGCTGCAGCGCGGGGTCACGGCCCGGCGCCGGCGCAACCAGGGCCGGCTGGCGAAGCTGCGCGACATGCGGGCGCAGCGGGCAGCGATGCTCGGGCCTTCAGGCGCCGCCAGGCTGGCGCTGGCCAAAGACGAGACCAAGACCAAGGCCGTGATCGATGCGGAAAATGTGTCCAAAAGTTTCGGCGAGCGGACGATCATCCGCGATTTCACCCTGCGCGTGCAGCGCGGCGACCGCATCGGCATCGTCGGCGCCAACGGCTCGGGCAAGACGACGCTGTTGCGGTTGCTGACCGGCGAGTTGGCGCCCGACTCCGGTTCGGTGACGCTGGCCAAGACCTTGTCCGGGATCGTCATCGACCAGCAGCGCAAATTGATGGCGCCCGACAAAAAGGTTCGCGACGTGCTCGCCGAGGGCGGCGACTGGATCGACGTGCGCGGCACGAAGAAGCACATCAAGGGCTATCTGAAGGAATTCCTGTTCTCGCCGGAGATGACCGAGGCGCCGGTCGCGTCGCTGTCCGGCGGCGAGCGGTCGCGGCTGCTGCTCGCCCGCGAGTTCGCCCGCGAGAGCAATCTGCTGGTGCTCGACGAGCCGACCAACGACCTCGATCTGGAGACTCTCGACCTCCTGCAAGAGGTGATCGCCGATTATGACGGGACGGTGCTGATCGTCAGCCACGACCGCGACTTCCTCGACCGGACGGTGACGGTGACGCTTGGGCTCGACGGGTCGGGCAAGGTCGACATCGTCGCCGGCGGCTATGAGGATTGGGTCAGGAAGCGGTATCAGGACCATCAGCCGCTCCGTGCTCCTGCGAAGGCAGGAGTCCAGACTGAGGCGCGAAGCGCCGAAAAATCGGCGCTGACTGGGCCCCTGCCTTCGCAGGGGAACAAGAAGCTAAGCTATCGCGACCAGCGCGATCTCGACCGGTTGCCGGGCGAGATCGAACGATTGGAGCGCGACATCGCCGCCGATGAGCAGGCGCTGCACGACCCCCAATTGTTCGCCCGCGATCCCGCCCGCTTCGCCGAGCTGACCGAGCGCATCGCCCGCCACCGCGCCGAGATCGAGGCGGCGGAGCTGCGCTGGCTCGAGGTCGCCGAAATGGCCGAGCAATTGGGGGGCTAAGCCCGCAGGGCGGCCGCCGTCCGTTCCTCGATGCGGCGCTCGAGGATGGCCAAGGGCATGGCGCCTTCCTTCAATATCTCGTGGAATTGCTTGAGGTCGAATTTCGGGCCGAGCGCGGCCTGGGCCTGCTGCCGCGCGCGCAGCCAGGCGAGATGACCGATCTTGTAACTGCTCGCCTGGCCGATCGAGACGCAGTAGCGGTTGATCTCGCGCTCGATCCGCGTCCGGGTGAGGCCGATGGTCTCGACCATGTAGTCGATCGCTTTCTCGCGGCTCCAGCCCTTGGCGTTGAGGCCGGTGTCGACCACCAGCCGCGCCGACCGGAACAGGAAGGACTGGAGATAGCCGGCCTTCTCGATCCCGTCATAACCGCCGATCTCGTCGGCCAGTTGCTCAGAATAGAGGGCCCAGCCTTCGATGTAGGCGTTGTAGAAGCTGATCTTGCGGAGCATCGGCGCGTCGGCCGACTGCTGCGCCAGGCTGATCTGCAGATGATGGCCGGGGACACCTTCGTGATAGGTAAGCGAGTCGAGCGTGTATTTTGGCCGGTCGCCGGTATTCTTGAGGTTGATCCAGTAGATCGCCGGGCGCGAGCCGTTGAGCGAGGCCGGATTGTAATAGCCGTTGGGCGCGCCGTCCTGGATCTCCGGCGGCACCCGGCGAATCTCGAGCGGCTGGGTCGGCAGGGTCGTAAACGCGCGGGGCAGCCGCGCCTGCATCGCCTGGTAGCTGGCGTTGAGCGAGGCCAGCAATTGCGCGCGGCCGGCGTCGGTGTTGGGGAAGACCTGCGCCGGCGAGCTATTAAGCGCCGCCAGCCGCTCGCCGACCGTGCCCCTCGTGAAGCCGGCCTGGCGCAGCAGGACATCGAGCTGGGCGGTATATTCCGCGACTTGTGCCAGGCCCAGCTGGTGGACCTCCTCCGGCGACATATTGGTGGTCGTCGCCTGGGCGAGCGCGGCGGCGTAGATTGCCTCGCCGTTGGGCAGTCGGGCGGCGCCGTCCCCTGGTGCCGTCGTCGGCAGCAGCGCGCGCAAGGCCGCGGCATGGCGATCGAGCGCGGGATAGACGGCGCTGGCGACGATGCGCTCGGCGCGCGCCGCCCAATCGCCGGCGATGTTTTTCTCGGCGGCGCGGCGGGCAAGCGATTCAACCATGCCGCTTTGCGCCGCCGGCTGGTCGCGCAGCTTGGCGATCTGACCGAGCGCCAGCTCCAGCGCCCAGGCCGGGGCGAGAAAACCGCGTGCCGCCTGGCGGCGCTGCTCGTCCATTTCCAGATCGAGCAGGCGCGGGAATTCGGCGAGCCGCGACAGATAGGCGTCGGCGTCCGCCGCCGTTTCCACCGGATGGGTGCTGTCGAGGAAGTCGGGGATGTTGAAGTAAGCGCCGTCCTGCTGCGTGATCAGATAGGGACCCTGGACGCTGTCGAGATCGAAGCGGGTCGGCGCGATCAGCTGGCTGTCGAAATCGTACAGCACGATCTCGCGGTCGAGCGCGGCCGCCGGCGACAAAGTGGCGGGCGGGATGGCGCGGACCGCGGCCTGGGCGGCGCGGACCCGGGCAACCTCCTCGGCGCGGGCCTGCGGCAAAGGCTTGGGATCGAAGGTACGGCGCAGGCCGGCCTTGTCGCCCTTGTCGAGGCCAAGGCTGGTGGCGAAACCGGGCGAGATGACGAGCATCTCCTCGAAAATGCGGTCGAACAGCGCCTTGAGCGCCGCGTCGCCCGAGCCGGCAATGACCGCGGGCGCGGCCGGCACCGCCGCGGCGGGCGCGGTCGGGGCGGGCGTCGCGCAGCCGCCGAGCAGCGGCAGGGCTAGCGCGGCGGCGCTTCCGGTAGCGAGGAAATTGCGGCGGTCCATGCGATTCCTTTCCTTGGATGCAATCATGCTCGGGCGTGCAGCGCGGCGGTTGTCCGCTCCTTGATCCGCGCCTGCAGGATCGACAGCGGCATCGCGCCTTCCTTCAGGACTTCGTGGAATTGCTTGAGGTCGAACCTGGCGCCCAGCGCCGCCTGCGCCTCGGCGCGCGCCCGGGTCCAGGCCATGTGCCCGACCTTGTAGCTGCAGGCCTGGCCCATTTGCGTGCAATAGCGCTCGACCTCGCGCTGGACGCGCGGCCGGGCGAAGCCGGTGGCGGCGACCATGTAATCGACTGCCTTGTCGCGGCTCCAGCCCTTGGCGTGGAGGCCGGTGTCGACCACCAGCCGGCTGGCGCGGAACAGGAAGGACTGGAGGTAGCCAGCCTTCTCGACGTCGTCATAGCCGCCGAGCTCTTCCGCGACTTCCTCGGCGTAGAGTGCCCAGCCCTCCGAATAAGCCGAGAAACCGCCGATCTTGCGGAGAGTCGGAATGTCCTTGGATTCCTGTGACAGGCTGATCTGGAGGTGATGGCCGGGCACGCCTTCATGATAGGTCAGGGCGGGCAGCGAATATTTCGGCCAGTCGCCATTGTCCTTCAAATTGATGAAGTAAATCGCCGGTCGCGAGCCATCCAAGGCGGCGCGGCGGTAATAGCCGTTCGACGCGCCGTCCTGGATCTCGACCGGCACGCGGCGAATTTCGAGCGGCGCGGTCGGGATGGTAGCGAAGGCGCGGCCTAGCTTGGCCATCATCGCATTGTTATCGACGTTGAGGCTGGCGAGCAAAGCGGCGCGGCCCTCGTCGGTATTGGGATAGAGTTGGGACGGCGTAGTGTTGAGCGCGTTCAGCCGCTCGCCGACCGTGCCGGTGGTGAATCCCGCGGCCTTGAGGATGGTGTCGAGCTGGGCGCTGATCTCTGCGACCTGGGCGAGGCCGAGCTGGTGGACCTCGTCGGGAGTGAAGTTGGTGGTCGTCGCCTGCATCAAGGCGGCGGCGTAAATGGCATCGCCATTGGCCAGGCGCTGGGCGCCGTCGCCGGGCCTGGTCGTCGGCTTCAGGCGCTCCAGCAGCGCGATCTGGCGGTCGAGCGCCGGATAGACGCTGCCCGCGACGATCTTCGCCGCGCGTGCCTGCCAGTCGCCGGCAATGGTCTTCTCGCGGGTACGGCGGACGATGGAATCGACCATCGTACTGGCATCCGGCGCGGGCGCGCGCAGCTTGCGCATCTGCTCTAGTGTCAGGTCGATCGACCAGGCCGGCGCCAGGAAGCCGCGCGCCGCCTGGGCACGCTGCTCCTCGCTGTCATTGTCGAGCGCGGTTCCAACCAGTGCCAGGCGCGACAGATAGGCCTCCGCGTCGGCCGCATTGTCGATGGTGTGGGCGCTGTTGAGGAAGTCGGGCAGCGAGAAATAGGCGCCGCCCTGCTGGAAGATCGGATAGGGTCGCTGGACGCTGTCGATGTTGAATTTCTCGGCCGGGATCATGCCGGTTTCGGCCTGGTAGATGATCACCTCGCGATTGAGCCGGGCGGCATCGGACAAGGTCGACTGGGCCACCGCCGTGACGCGGGCAAGGTCGCGCTTCGCCAGCGCCAAATCATCCCTGCGCGCCTGCGCCGCCGGGCGGACGTCGAGCCTGGACTTGAGGGAGGCGTTGGCCCCCTTGTCGAGCCCCAATGAGGTGGCCAGCGTCGGGTAGCGCCGGACCCGGGCCTGGAAAATTTCCTCGAACACAGCATTGAGGCGAGCGTCGCCGGGCGTTGCCGGCGCTGCGCCCTGGACGGCGGCACGCACCGGCAGCGGCAGCAAGGCGGCGCCGGCGGCAATCGAGGAGGTAGCGAGGAACTGGCGACGGTCCATGAGCGAATCCTTTTCTGAGCGAAAGGCTAAGGCCCAAACCCGTCAGCGCAAGGCCACTCGTCGATTAGAAATGTGTGCTTGTCGGTGAGGTGCCCCAGGCGCTTGACGCCTTTCCCGCCGGCGCACAGACTTCTGCCATTCGGGGGAGGCAGGCAATGGCGAACTGGACCTGGCGTGCGGCGGTCGTCGCGTTGATCTTCACTCCGGTCGGGGCGGCGGCCCAGGCCGCGGCGCCGGCGATCGCGCCTCTGGCCTACGAAGGCCGGACTCTTGCCAATGGGCTCCGGGTCTATTCGATCCGCGACCCTAACAGCGCCAATGTCTCGGTGCAGGTCTGGTACGACGTCGGATCGCGCGACGACCCGCGCGGCCGGTCCGGCTTCGCGCATCTGTTCGAGCATTTGATGTTCAAGTCGACGCGCAACCTGGTTCCGGAGCAGCTCGACCGCCTGACCGAGGACGTCGGCGGCTTCAACAATGCCAGCACCGCCGACGACTACACCAATTATTACGAGGTGGTCCCGGCCAACCATCTGCAGCGGCTGCTCTGGGCCGAGGCCGAGCGCATGCAGTCACTGGTGATCGAGCCCGGCTTCTTCGCTTCCGAGCGCGACGTGGTGAAGGAGGAATTGCGCAGCCGCGTGCTGGCCGCGCCCTACGGCAAGCTGTTCTACCTCTATCTGCCGCAGGTCAGCTACGACGTGCACCCCTATGCCCGGCCCGGCATCGGCAGCATCGCCGACCTTGACGCCGCGACCATCGACGATGTCCGCGCCTTTCACGCCACTTATTACCGGCCGGACAATGCGGTGCTGGTCGTCGCCGGCAACTTCGATCAGGCGCAGCTCGACCAATGGATCGATCAATATTTCCGCCCCATTGCCCGCCCGTCTTCGTCCATTCCCAGGGTCAGGGTCGAGGAGCCCGAGCGCCGGCAATCGCGGCGCTTCACCGTGCATGAGCCAAACACGCCGCTTCCCGCCGTCCTGCTGTCTTTCCCGATTCCGCCGGCCAGCCATGCCGACGCCGCGGCGCTCGAAGTCGCCGACGCCATATTGTCGCGCGGCGAAAGCTCGCGGCTGCATCAGGCCCTGGTCTATCGCGACCAGGTCGCGAGCCAGGCCGGCTCCTACCTCGATTCCAAGAATGGCCGCGGGGTGCTCGCCGCTTTTGCGATCCTCAGCGGCGGCAAGAGCGCGGAAGCCGGGGAGGCCGCCGTTCGCCGCGAGGTCGCCTTGCTGCGCGACCGGTCGGTGACGGCCGCCGAGCTCGACGAGGCCAAGGCCGAGCTTCTCACCGCGGCGCTGCGTGAACGTGAAACGGTCGACGGGCGCGCCAATGCGCTGGCCAAGGCCGTGGTCGTCGACGGCGATGCCGAGGCGGTCAATCGCCGTCTGGCGCAAATCGCCGGAATCACCGCCGCCGACGTGCAGCGGGTTGCTCGCCGCTGGCTTCGCGACGAGCAAAGCGTCGCCATTCGCTATCTGCCCGAGACCGATGACAAATCGGCGGCCGAGGACGTCATCGCGACGGCTTCTACGGTCCAGACGGCGGCGCTGGTGGCGCCGGCCAACATCAAGGTCTGGGAACCTGCTTCGGAAGGCGAACGGATCGCGCCGCCGCCACCGGGCGCGGAAATCCTGCCCAAGGTGCCGCGGCCCCACGTCCAGCATCTGGCCAACGGACTGACCCTGGTAACGGTCGAGGATCATGGCCTGCCGTTGGTGACGGCCAACCTGGTCGCGCTCGGCGGGTCCGCCACGGATCCGGTCGGGCGGGCCGGGACCGCCGAGCTGGCCGCCTCGGTGATGACCGAAGGCACCAGCGGGCGAACCGCGACCGAGATCGATCGCGCCGTCGAGGCGCTTGGCAGTTCGCTCGGCGGCGGCGCCGGCTGGGACGGTGCGCAGGTCAATCTAACCGTCGGATCGGCGCAGGCGGACAAGGCATTGGCGATCATCGCCGATTTGGCCCGCAACGCGACCCTCCCGGCCGAGGAAATCGAGCGCCAGCGGGCGGTTGCCATCGACAATGTCAAGGTGACTTTGAGCGATCCGGGCGAGGTTGCGCGCCTGGCCGCGATGCGCGCGCTCTACGGCGGCGCGCCTTATGGCCACCCCGCCAGCGGCACCGAGAAATCCTTGCGCGCCATCGACCGCGCGGACATCGAAGCCGCCTATCGCCAGTCC
>JAKFFL010000124.1:0-8839 GCA_036675225.1 Sphingomonas sp.
CGCCGCCTTCGTCAAATATCTCGACCGCGCCAAGACGCCCTTGTTCCCCGAGCCGATCGCCATTTCGGCGGTCCGCGACGGCATCGGCATCGACGTCGCGCTGGAATGGAACGACAGCTATTATGAGAACGTCCTGCCGTTCACCAACAACATCCCGCAGCGCGACGGCGGCACGCACATGGCCGCGTTCCGCGCGGCGCTGACCCGCACGCTCAACAATTACGCCGAAAAGTCGGGGCTGCTGAAGAAGGAAAAGGTAACCCTCACCGGCGACGACATGCGTGAGGGCCTGACCGCGATCGTTTCGGTCAAGCTGCCCGACCCCAAATTCTCCAGCCAGACCAAGGACAAGCTGGTCAGCTCCGAAGTCCGCCAGCCGCTCGAAAGCCTGATGGGCGACAAGATGAGCGAATGGCTGGAAGAGCATCCCGGCGACGCCCGCTCGATCATCCACAAGGTGATCGATGCCGCCGCCGCCCGGGAAGCGGCGCGCAAGGCGCGCGAGGCCAGCCGCAAGTCGGTGATGGGCATCGCCTCGCTGCCGGGCAAGCTCGCCGACTGCCAGGAGCGCGACCCGGCTCTGTCTGAACTGTTCCTGGTCGAGGGCGACAGCGCCGGCGGCTCGGCCAAACAGGGCCGCAACCGCCAGAACCAGGCGATCCTGCCGTTGAAGGGCAAGATCCTCAACGTCGAGCGCGCCCGCTTCGACCGGATGCTGGGCTCGAAGGAAATCGGGACCTTGATCCAGGCGCTCGGCACCTCGATCGGCGCCGAAGAATTCGACATCGACAAATTACGCTATCACAAGATCATCATCATGACCGACGCCGATGTCGACGGCGCCCACATCCGCACCTTGCTGCTGACCTTCTTCTACCGGCAGATGCCCGAGCTGATCGAGCATGGGCACCTCTTCATCGCCCAGCCGCCGCTCTATAAGGTCGCCCGCGGCCGCTCTGAAGTCTATCTGAAGGACGACGCCGCGCTCGACCAATATCTGGTCGACGCCGGCCTCGACGGGCTGGTGCTGGAAGGCAGCGAGCAGCGCAGCGGCAAGGATCTGCGGACGCTGGTCGACCATGCCCGGCGGATGCGCACGCTGATGCGTTATGCGCCTAGGAAATACGACCCGGCGATGATCGAGGCTCTGGCCCTGTCCGGCGCGCTCAACCCGAAGCTCGAGCCCGCCGGCCGCGCCAAGGCGATCGCCACGGTTGCTGAATGGCTCGGTGCTGGCGATCTCGAGGCGCAATGGACCGGCGAGGTCGCGGCCGAGGGCGGCTACATCCTGCGCCGCGTCTGGCGCGGGGTTACCGACGCCCACGTCGTCGAGCCGGCCTTCATCGCCTCGGCCGAAGCGCGCAAGCTGCACACGCTCGCCGCCGAGCAGGCCGCGGCCTATGCCACGCCGGCGGTCCTCAAGACCCTGAAGAAGGGGTCGCCTGCGACCCAGGAAGAGCCGCTCGTCCCGAGCGAAGCCGAGGGTGGCGGTGATGACGAGCCGGAAGAGCTGGACACCAAGGGCAAGGCGGTGCCGGTCACCCGGCCGTCGGAGCTGCTCGAAGCGGTCCTCGCCGCCGGCCGCAAGGGCCTCAGCATTCAGCGCTACAAGGGCCTCGGCGAAATGAATGCCGAGCAATTGTGGGAAACCACATTGGACCCGGCCAACCGCTCCCTGCTCCGGGTCGAGGTCCAGCAGGCCGACGTCGCCGACGAGATCTTCACCCGGCTGATGGGCGACGTCGTCGAACCCCGCCGCGAATTCATCCAGGAGAACGCGCTCAGTGTCGCCAACCTGGACGTTTAGGGAACGGCGGGGCGGCAGCACGGGTTAGCGGAACAGTGACCTCCCCCATCATCACAGTTGCCAGCTACAATATGCGCAAGGCGGTCGGGCTCGACCGGCGGCGCGATCCGCGCCGCGTGCTGGAGGTGCTGCGGGAAATCGATGCCGACGTCGTCGCCTTGCAGGAGGCGGACAAGCGCATCGGCGGCCGCGGCGCCGCCGTGCCTCACGAGCTGATCGACGAGCATGGCCTCTACCGGGCCGTGCACTTCGGCGTCCGGCACAAAAGGCGGCTGGAAAAGACCCGCCAGCATGCCGAGCGGATGCTCAAGATCGATACCCGCAATCTGGGCTGGCACGGCAATGCCTTGCTGGTGAAGCCGCACGTCGGCGTGCTCGACGTCGCCGCGCTCGAATTGCCGACGCTGGAGCCGCGCGGCGCCATCCTCGCCGAATTGCTGGTCGGCGACCGGGCGATCCGGATCATTGGCTTGCACCTCGATCTGTCGGGCCTGTGGCGGCGGCGGCAGATGCGCGCCATCCTCGACGCCATCGCCGCTCGCCCGCAGAAGATGCCGACGGTGCTGATGGGCGACACCAACGAATGGC
Source organism: Sphingomonas sp. (assembly GCA_036675225.1). Lineage (GTDB taxonomy): Bacteria > Pseudomonadota > Alphaproteobacteria > Sphingomonadales > Sphingomonadaceae > Sphingomicrobium. The sequence goes on from JAKFFL010000124.1 coordinate 2,396, forward strand.
GGACCGCGGCCGGCTGCCTCAAGGATCTGAACGGCGCCTACCGGATCGCGCCGACCGGCCCCAGCTTCCACGCCCGCCGGCCGGTGGCGCCGCTCGACCGGATCATCGTCGACGAACGGCTGGGGATCGAGGCGGCGGGTGTCCATGCCAGCGCCTCGGCGCGGCGGGCATCGGACCATCTGCCGGTCTGGGCGCGGCTGGCCATGCCGGGCGACTAGCCCCTAGGCGCTGCCCGCCATCTTGCGGGCCCGGCGCCGCTGGATCGATGAGCCGATGCCCATTGCCTCGCGATATTTGGCGACGGTGCGGCGGGCGACGTCGAAGCCTTGGATCTTGAGCAGATCGACCAGATCGTCGTCGCTGAGGATGGCGGTCTCGGCGGCGATCAACTTGCCGATGGCCGACTTGACCGCCTCCGCCGCCGCGCCCTCGCCGTCGCCGCCGCCGACCCCCGAGCCGAAGAAATATTTGAGCTCGTAAAGGCCGCGGTCGCAGAGCAGATATTTGTTCTGGGTGACCCGGCTGACCGTCGATTCGTGCATCTCGATCGCCTCGGCCACTTCCCGCAACGTCAGCGGCTTCATCGCCGCCACCCCGGCTTCGAAGAAGCCCTGCTGGTGGCGCACGATCTCGCTCGCCACCTTCATGATCGTCCGGGCGCGCTGGTCGAGCGCCTTGACCAGCCAGCTGGCGCTCGCCAGGCACTCACTCAGCCAGGCTTTCGAAGCCTTGTCCTGCGGGCCGGACTTGAGCTCGGCATGGTAGCGCCGGTTGACCAGCAGACGCGGCAGCGTCGCACCATTGAGCTCGACCGACCAGCCGCCGCGGGTGCGCTTCACCAGCACGTCCGGTTCCGACGGGGCAAGCTCGTCCGCGCCGGCGAAGCGGCAGCCGGGCTTGGGGTCATAGGCGCGCAGCTCGGCGACCATGTCGGCCAGATCCTCGTCGTCGACTCCGCAAATGCGCTTCAAATCCTTCATCTGGCCGCGCGCCAGCAAATCGAGGTTGGCGATCAGCCGGGCCATCGCCGGGTCGTAGCGGTCGGCCGCCCGGGCCTGCAAAGCGATGCATTCCTCCAGGCCGCGCGCCGCCACCCCGGCCGGGTCGAGCGACTGGACCAAAGCCAGTGCCTGCTCCGCCTCGGCCAACGGCACGTCCAGCGCCTCGGCGATGGTCCGCAGCGGCGTGTCAAGGTAGCCGGTCTCTTCCAGCTCGTTGACGATCGCCTGGGCGATCCGGCCGATCGTGCCGCCCGTGCCGTGCAGCTGCGCCAGCAGATGTTCGGCAAGCGAGGATTCGGCCGCTTCGAGCCGGTCGAAATCGAAACCTTCGTCGCTGCCTGATCCGCCGCCGCCGACATCGGCGAAGCTGTCGGTGTCCAGTGCCGCTTCGCGCCAGTCCATGTCGAGCGGCGAGTCCGTCTCGCCCCTCATCGCCGCGATCAATTCGTCCGAACCGGCCGGGTCGGAGGGCACGTCGCCGGTCTCGCGGTCCTCCCGAATGATCACCGATTCAGCCGAGCCGCCCTCCCCGGGACGGACCTCGAGCAAGGGGTTCTTGGCCACCTCTTCGGCGATGACCGCTTCCAGCTCCATGTTGGATAGGGCCAGCAGCTTGATCGCCTGCTGCAATTGCTGGCTCATGACCAGCGTCTGCGCCTGGCGGATATGGAGGCCCGGGCCGAGTCCCATGGCGGCCGTCCCTCCTAGAGAGCGAAGCTCTCGCCGAGGTACAGCCGCCGCACTTCCTGGTCGGCGACCAGCGCCTGCGGCGTGCCCTGGAACAGGACCTGCCCATCGTAAATGATGCAGGCGCGGTCGACGATGTCGAGCGTCTCGCGGACATTATGGTCGGTGATGAGGACGCCAATGTCGCGGCGCCGCAGGTCGCGGACCAGCTCGCGAATGTCGGCAATGGAAATCGGGTCGATGCCGGCGAACGGCTCGTCCAGCAGCATGATCGACGGGTCGGCGGCCAGCGCCCGGGCGATCTCGCAGCGGCGCCGCTCGCCGCCCGACAAGGACATGGCCGGGGCGGCGCGCAAATGTTCGATCCCGAAATCGCCAAGCAATTGCTCGAGCCGCGCAGACCGCGCGCTGGCATCGGGCTCGACCACTTCGAGCACCGCCAGGATGTTCTGCTCGACGGTCAGCCCGCGGAAAATCGACGTTTCCTGCGGTAGATAGCCGAGGCCGAGGATCGCGCGCCGGTACATTGGCAAACCAGTGATGTCCTCCCCGTCCAGAAAGATGCGGCCCGAATCGGGCTTCACCAGCCCCATTACCGAATAGAAACTGGTGGTCTTGCCGGCGCCATTGGGCCCGAGCAGGCCGACCACTTCGCCGCGCGACACCGACAGCGACACGTCGTGGAGCACGGCGCGGTCGTCATAGGCCTTGGCGATGGAGCGCACCTCGAGCCCGCGCACCGCCTGCCCCCCGGCGGCGCCGGCCGGTCGTTCAAAGGGAAGGAGATCGTTCACCGCGATGGCGCGTTCAGTTGCCGCGTCGTTTGGGTACGGTGAAATGGCCGGTCACCCGGCCGCCGCTCTGATTGATGCCCGCCGGACCGCCATCGACCACCGCACGGCCCGAATCGAGATCGATGGTCAGCCGCTGGCCGTTGATCTGCGATCCGCTGCGGTTGAGCTGGACCGCGCCGACCAGGGTGATCAGCTTGCGATCGAGGTCATAGATCCCGAAATTTCCCCGCGCCGTCTCTGACGGACTTTTGACGACGACGCCGCCGCTGGCGTCGAGCCGGTTGATCTCGAGCCCGCCGGCGCTGGTGTAAGCGACCGTCAGCCGCTCGGTCGCCAACGTCAGCTCGCCTTGCCGGGCAATGACGTCGCCGGCGAAGACCGCGCGGTTGGCCCGGTCCTGCACTTCGATACGCTGCGAGGAAATGTCGATCGGGGCATCGGAATTGTGCCCCTTCAACGCCGACACCGGCCCCTGTGCCAGCGCCAGCGACGCCAGGGGAATGGCGGCCAGGCCCGCGGCCATGGTCAAGATACGCGACATTCGAATCATCTGACTGCCCCCTGTACGATTTTCAAGCGCGCTCCGCCGCCAAGCACCACTTTGCGCTCGCCGAGATCGGCGCTGAGATTGCCGGCCTCGAACCGGCCGAGCCGCATCGTGCCCGACGCCGGCCCCTGGCTGACCATGGTCCGGTCCTTCAAATCGACGCGAACGTCCCGAGTTTCCAGCCGGTAGCCGTCGGGCCCGACCACCCGTACCGGCCCGACGATGTCGACCAGATGCGTGTCGAGGTCATAGCGGCCCTGGTTGGCGGCGATGGTCAGCGGACCCTGCGCCAGTCCGAGTCGCGCCATCATCCCCTCGATATTGACGATCGGCTGGTCGGAACTTTGCTGGATCGCGCGCTGGGCGGTGATCGCGAACTTGTTGCCGCGATTGTCCTCGCCGGTATAGCGCGCAGCTTCGATCCGCATGCGCTCGGCGGCCTTGTCGACCTCCTTCTTGTCGAGGATGAAGCTGACGTCGTCCTGGCTGTCGAACGGCGCCACTGCAAGGACCGCCAGGAAAGCGGCGGCGAGCAGTGGCAGGCCGATCTTGGCCTTGCGCACCAGCCGGTCGTGCCGGCTGCCCGGCTCGGCCCAGTGCCGCTTGACGTCATGTTGCCGGATGGCGGCCTCAGACATGGGCGAAAATGTCCTGTTCCGCCCAGCCAGCGAGGTCAAGCATCGCCCGGGCCGGCAAGAAGTCGAAGCAGGATTGCGCCAGCTCCATGCGGTTCTCGCGGATCAAGCGCTGGTCGAGTTGCTCCTTAAGGCGGTGGAGGTAACGGACGTCGCTGGCCGCATATTCGCGCTGGGCATCGCTGATTTCGGCCGCCCCCCAGTCGCTGGTCTGCTGCTGTTTCGACAGATCCTGGCCAAGCATTTCCTTGACCAGTTCCTTCAGCCCGTGGCGGTCGGTGTAGGTGCGCACCAGCCGCGATGCCGTGCGGGTGCAATAGACCGGCGCCGCCATGATATTTAGGTAAGCGCGCATGATGGCGATGTCGAAGCGCGCGAAATGATAGATTTTCACTCGGCCCTGGTCGCCCAGGAGGGCCTTCAGGTTCGGCGCCGAATAATCGCTGCCGGGCGAGAAACGGACGAGATGCTCGTCGCCGCGCCCGTCGGATAGTTGCACGAGGCACAGCCGATCGCGGCCCGGCAGCAGCCCCATCGCTTCGGTGTCGATGGCGATCGGTCCGTCCTGCCATTGCAGGCCTTCGGGCAGGTCCTCTTCGTGGAAATGGACGGGCATCGGCTTCCTTCGTTGGCGGCTATTGGCGGCACGCTCCTTGCATGGCGCTGAACATCTTTAGGGCCCAGACTCATAGCCGGCAACGGCCGTGACGGAGCGGATTTTGGCGCGGGGCAAGGAGTAAGGAGGAAGCGATGTGGATGCATCGCGACCGACGAGCGACGCCGCAGCGCGCCAAAATCCGCCCGCCGCGAAGCGGTCGCTCGGAGGGAGCCGCTGGTCGGCGTCGCTTGCTTGCGCATAGCTTCAGCTACGCGACGGCGCTGCGCTCCTTGCCAGCGGCTCCTTCCGAGCGATCCCGACCATTGCCGGCTATGAGTCTGGGCCCTCGTCCGATGCGGGGCCGGCATGCCAGCCCCCGCGCCATGAATCGCTAGGATATGCACCATTTTTGCGGTAAGGGAGCCTCCGTGCGCGCGGGATTTACGCGCGTGCGACCGGTTGCGCCCTTGGCCCCAGCGCGTTGGTTCATTGCAATAGGCGGGCACGAAGAGAGTTAAGACGGGCATGGGTTTCGATCGAGGGCGTAAAGGCGACCGGGGCGGTCGCGGCAGGGACAAACGAGACAATTTTGGGGACGACAGCTTCGGCGCTGAACGCACGTTCGGCGGCGATCGTCCCTATGGCGGTGGTGGCGGCGGCGGCTTCGGCGACCGTGGCCCGCCGCGCAGCGGCTACGGCGGCGGCGGCGGTGGCGGTGGCTTCGGCGATCGCGCTGGCGGCGGCGGCGGTTTCCGCGGCGGCGGCACTGGTGGCGGCGGCGGTGGCTTCCGCGGTGGCATGCCCCCGCAGGTCGTTGGCGAAGGCAAGGGCGTCGTCAAATTCTTCAATCCGCAGAAGGGTTTCGGCTTCATCGTCCGGGACGATGGCGGCGAGGACGTGTTCGTTCACATTTCCGCCGTCGAGCAGGCCGGCCTGACCGACCTCGCCGACGGACAGCCGCTCGCCTTCACTTTGGTCGACCGGGGCGGCAAGATTTCGGCGACCGACCTCAAGATCGAGGGCGAGCCGATGGAGATCGTGCGCACGCCGCGGCCCGAAGGGGCCGGTGGCTTCGGCGGCAACGATCGCGGCCCGCAGCGCCAGCTGACCGGCGAGAAGGCGCAAGGCACCGTCAAGTTCTTCAACGCCATGAAGGGCTTCGGCTTCATCAGCCGCGACGATGGCCAGCCGGACGCCTTCGTCCACATTTCGGCCGTTGAACGCGCCGGATTGCCGACCATCAATGAGGGCGACCGGCTCGAGTTCGAGATCGAGGTCGATCGCCGCGGCAAGTTCGCGGCGGTGAACCTGCAGCCGATCCAGTAAGCCTTTCAAGGCAAGCAATGCGCCCGTCCGGAGCGATCCGGGCGGGCGTTTTCGTTATGGCATTGGGATCGGCTTGCCGCGGGCCATCACATAACCGACTCGGGTGAGCGCTTTCGGGTCGGCCAGCGGGTCGCCGTCGACGGCGATCAGGTCCGCCGACTTGCCGGGATCGAGCGTGCCGATCTCTCCCGCGAGGCCGAGCAATTCGGCGGCGCCGGTCGTCGCCGAAACCAGCACGGCGCGCGGGCTCATGCCGCCGAGCCTGACCATCAATTCGGCTTCCTCGCCGTTGCGGCCATGCTCGAACACGCCGGCATCGGTGCCGAAGGCGATCTTGACTCCGGCGCGGTGCGCAGCCGTCAACGCGTGGCCCCAGCGCTCGACTGCGTAGCGGCCCTTGGCCTCGACCACCGCCGTGTAGACGTTCTTGCCGAGCCGATCGCGCACGCCCGTAAACGCCATCAGCGTTGGCACGAACCAGGCGCCGTTGGCCTTCACCGCCTGGATGGCGGCGGCGTCCGCGAACGTGCCATGATCGATCGAATCGACGCCGGCGCGGGCCGCGTCCTCGATCCCGCGGGCGCCATGCGCATGGGCGGCGACCTTGAGTCCAAGCCGGTGCGCGGTGCTGGTAATGGCGCGAATCTCCGCCGGGTCGAAATGGCCCTCAAGGCCCCGTCCCTGCTGGCTGAGCACGCCGCCGGTCGAGGTGATCTTGATGACGTCGGACCCACGCTTGGCCCACTCGCGCACCCGCGCTGCGCATTCGTCCGCGCCAGTACAGGTTCCGCCCGGGTCGAGCGCGCGATTGACCTCGGGGCGAAAGCCGCTGACGTCGCCGTGGCCGCCGATGATC
>JAKFFL010000137.1:0-8812 GCA_036675225.1 Sphingomonas sp.
GATCCGGTTCCCTTTGGCGACGGCGACCCGAGTTTCCTCGAGGTGGCGCGCGTCGATCAGCATGCGCATGGACATTGTGAATTCTCCGGGCGCGCAGGCCTGCCGTCATGGGCAGGCGGCGCGCGAACGTGGCAGCCAGGCCCGGCGGTGACTTTCCGGCGGGCAAGGCGGATTGAACATGAATTGTGTCTGCTGCCTGACCCATTCCGGACATCGTCCGGGAACGCGCGCCACCCGGCTCGTGAAGAGCGGGTTGGTGGGCGTCCTGTGGTGTCATGCAGCGTCAACCTCGAACGCCGCGTCCATGGGCGGACGCGGCAGGCCCTTGGCAGTGGTGCGCAAGGGCCTCGTCCGGTAGCACCGGCGTCACGCCGCCGCAACAGCCGTGGCATGTTTCCGCCCGCCATTCGAATTCGCCTTGCAGCAGCGGCGGTTAGCGGGGGATAGAGCAAGGATGATCGAGGGGTGGGACCGGCGCAAGTTGGCGGGCATTGCCGCGCTGATGCTGCTTGGCGCCGCCCTGCTGGCCGCGCTCGCCCTTGCGCCCCGGATGACGGCAGGCAAGGAGCTGGACGACCGTGCCTTGTTCGGCGAGGCACGGCAGGGTGGCCTGACCGTCGCCCTGCGCGATGCGGTCGCCGACGTGAAGGTCACCGAGGCCAAAGCGCCGGGGCGGCCAATCGTGCTGCTCGACCCCGGTCATGGCGGCGCCGACCCCGGCGCTCCCGGCGTTTCCGGCCAGGTCCGGGAAAAGGAATTGACCCTGATCTTCGCGCGCGAGCTTCGCGAACTGCTCGCGGCGCGCGGCCGGGTCCGCGTCGCCATGACCCGCGAGGACGACCGCCATCTATCGCTCGACCAGCGCGCCGCCATCGCCCGCAAGCTAGGCGCCCGTCTGTTGGTCTCGATCCACATGGACAGCGCGCCCAACCCGCTGGCGCGCGGGGCGACCGTCTATTCCCTGTCCGATGTGGCCTCGGACGCGGAAGCCGCGCGCTTCGCTTCGGCCGAGAATGCTGGGGCAGGGGCGCTGACCAGCGAGCGGGACGACAGCGTCCGCTTCCTGCTCTCGGACCTCGCGCTGCGCGACCAGATGGAGGATTCGGCGGCGCTGGCATCGCGGCTGGTGAAGGGTGCCGGCCGCGGCATGCTGCTCAGGCCCGAGCCGCACCGCTTTGCCACTTTCCATATTCTCAGGCGCTCCGAGGTGCCGGGAGTCCTGTTCGAGGCCGGCTATATCAGCAATGCCGACGACGAGGCGCTGTTGATCACCGAAGAGGGCCGTCGGCCGATGATCGAGGCGCTGGCCAGGGCCATCGAAACCGAGCTTTCACTCAGAATGACAAGGTGACGCTTTTCCCCGCCTGTCCAAGCCGCTAGAGCCTGATGCCAATGCCGACCGCCGCGCTCCGCTTGCCCGACTTCGTCAGCCTCAACCAGCGTATCCACGATCGGGTGGATCCCTGGTTCGAGCGCCGCTGGGTGCGCCGCGGGGCATGGATCGGGCTTGGCGGCTTCCTGTTCTTCGCCCTGGTCTGGATCTGGTTCGCGGCCGGTTTGCCAAGCTCGGAAAAATTGCTCGCCTACCAGCCGCCCTTGCCAAGCAACGTGCGCGGCTATGACGGCAATCCGGTGCAGACCTTCGCCCGCGAACGGCGGGTCGAGCTGGCCTATGACGAATATCCGCCATTGGTCGTCCACGCGTTCATTTCGGCCGAGGACAAGACCTTCTTCAGCCACGGCGGGCTCGACTATCCCGGGTTGATCGGCGCCGTCGGCGATTATGCGACGAAAAGCGTCACTGGCGGCCGCGCCAGGGGTGGATCGACGATCACCCAGCAGGTGGCGAAGTATCTGCTGCAGGATTCCAGCTACAACCTCGGCCGCAAGATCCGCGAGATGATCTTGGCCTTCCGCCTCGAATCGACCTTGAGCAAGGAGCAGATCCTCGAGCTCTATCTCAATTCCATCTTCCTCGGCCGCAACGCCTATGGCGTGCAGGCGGCGAGCCGCGCCTATTTCGACAAGGACGTCGCCGACCTGACGCTGCCCGAAGCGGCGTATCTGGCGGTCCTGCCCAAGGCGCCTTCGACCTACGACCCGGTCCGTCGGACGGAGCGCGCCCTTGCCCGCCGCAATTATGTGCTGCGCGAGATGCAGAACAACGGCTACATCACCGAGGCGCAGCGCGCCGCCGCCGCCGCGGCGCCGCTTGGCGCGATCCGCTATGGCAGCAACGAGAAGTTCCGCCAGATGGGCGGTTATTTCATGGAGGAAGTGCGCCGCACGCTGATCACTACCCTTAAATATGGCGAGAATGCCGAAGACGGCCCGAACAGCGTCTATGCTGGCGGCCTGTGGGTGCGCAGCTCGATGCTACCCAGGATGCAGGACGCCGCCGCCGAGGCGCTGCGCGAGGGCCTCGCCAAGTTCGATGGCGGCCGCGGCTGGAACGACACCGGCCTCAGCGTCGACATCAGCGGCGACTGGCGGGCGCAATTGTCGCTGGCGGCGCTCGGCACCGGCTTTCCCGACTGGCGCAAGGCCGTCGTCCTGTCCAAGTCGTCCGGCGAGGCGAGCATCGGCTTTTCCAACGGCACCACTGGCATCCTCGATGCCTCGGCGGCCCAGCAGCCGAAGCGGGGAGGGGGCGGCAGCGCCTTCTCCAATTTGAAGCCCGGCATGATCATCATCGTCAAGCAACTGGCCCCGGACAGTTATGCCTTGCGCTCGATCCCCGAGGTCGGCGGCGGCTTCGTCGCCGAGGAAGTGCGCACCGGGCGCGTGCTGGCCATGCAGGGCGGCTTCGACGTCGTCGGTTCCTCCTACAATCGCGCCACCCAGGCCAAGCGCCAGCCGGGATCGGCGTTCAAGCCGATCGTCTATGTGACCGCGCTAGAAAACGGCATGACGCCGGCCTCGATCATCGTCGATGCGCCCTTCTGCGTCTGGCAGGGTGCGGGCCTGGGCAACAAATGCTTCCGCAACTTCGACGGCCGCTACGCCGGCCCCAAGACCATGCGCTGGGGCGTCGAGCAGTCGCGCAATCTGATGACAGTGCGCGCCGCTTCCCAGACCGGCATGCCCAAGGTGACCGCGACCGCGGCCAAACTGGGCGTCGGCGATTATGAAAATTATCTGTCGATGGCGCTCGGTGCCGGCGACACGACCGTCCTCAAGCTGACCAACGCCTATGCGGTGCTTGCCAATCAGGGGCGCGAGGTGCGGCCGACGATCATCGACTTCGTCCAGGATCGCGGCGGCAAGGTCATCTACCGCACTGATAACCGCTGCCAGATCATGGAAGGGTGCAACGCCAGCGACTGGGACGGTCGCGCCATGCCGCGCCCGCCACTCCGCACCAAGCAGTTGCTCGATCCCCAGGCCGCCTATCAGATGGTGCACATCATGGAAGGTGTGGTCGAGCGCGGCACCGCGACCACATTGCGCGAGCTCAATCGGCCGTTGTTCGGCAAGACCGGAACCACCTCCGGCCCGACCAATGTCTGGTTCGTCGGCGGCACGCCGGAGGTGGTGGCCGGCGTCTATCTTGGCTACGACCAGCCGCGGCCGATGGGCCATGCCGCCCAGGGCGGGCGCATCGCCGCGCCGATCTTCAAGCAATTCGCGCAGGTCGCGTTCAAGGACGCCCCGAAAATCCCGTTCGTGGCGCCGGCCGACATCCGCATGGTCCGTATCGACCGAGTCACCGGCAAGCGCGTGTTCGGCACCTTCCCGACCGTCGAGGACCCCAGGTCCTCGGTCATCTGGGAAGCCTTCCAGCCCGAGACCGAGCCACGGCGCTCGTTCCGCCGCGAGGACCGCGAGCGCTCGGTCGCGGACCGGCAGGCGGCGGCGCAAAAGCCCAAGGCCAGACGCGCCGTCCAGCCGCGGCCGGCGTCCGAGGATTTCTTGCAAAGGCAGGGTGGCATCTACTAGCGCCCAGGCCAGCCTGACGGAACGAAAGCCCCAACCGATGCGCGCCGAAGCGCAAGCCCATGTCGACCAGATCAATGCCGCCACGGCCCTGCTGCGCCGCTTCCTCGATTGGGACCGGGCGTTGCAGCGGCTTGAGGAATTGAACGCGAAGGTCGAGGATTCGACGCTGTGGGACGACCCCAAGGCGGCGCAGGACGTCATGCGCGAGCGGCGGCGGCTGGAGGAGGCGATCAGCGCCACCCGCAAGATCGAAAGCGAATTGAAAGACACTGTCGAACTGATCGAAATGGCCGAGGCGGAAGGCGATCACGCTTTGGTCGAGGACGGCGTCCAGGCCTTGGCCGAGCTCGCCGAACGGGCCGAGCGCGACAAGGTGGCGGCGCTGCTGGCCGGCGAGGCTGACGCCAACAACAGCTACATCGAGGTCAATGCCGGCGCCGGCGGCACCGAAAGCCAGGACTGGGCGGGCATGCTGCAGCGCATGTACACGCGCTGGGCCGAGCGCCACGGCATGAAGGTCGAACTGGTCGACCATCATTCGGGCGAGCAGGCGGGGATCAAGTCGGCGACAATCCTCGTCAGGGGCGAGAACGCTTACGGCAACCTCAAGACCGAAAGCGGCGTCCACCGGCTGGTGCGGATCAGCCCCTATGACAGCAATGCCCGGCGCCACACCAGCTTCGCCAGCGTCTGGGTCTATCCCGAGGTCGACGACGACATCGCCATCGACATCAATGAATCGGAGCTGCGCATCGACACCTACCGGGCGAGCGGGGCCGGCGGACAACATGTCAACACCACCGACAGCGCCGTGCGCATCACCCATTTGCCGACCGGGATCGTCGTCGCCTGCCAGAACGAGCGCTCGCAGCACAAGAACCGCGCCTCGGCGATGAAGCAACTGAAGGCGCGCCTGTATGAGGCCGAGCTGCAGAAGCGCGAGGCCGAGGCCAGCGCCGCCAATGCCGCCAAGACCGACATCGGCTGGGGCCACCAGATCCGCAGCTACGTCCTCCAGCCCTACCAATTGGTCAAGGACTTGCGCACCGGCGTCACCTCGCCGGCGCCGTCGGACGTGCTCGACGGCGACCTCGACCGGTTCATGGCCGCGGCTTTGTCGCAGCGCGTGACCGGCGAGCGCATCGAGGTCGAGGATGTGGAGTAGGATCGGCGGAGCAATGCGGGGACATCCCTATTGGGTGTCCCCGATTTCCGTCGCGACCGCCGCCCTCCTCCTCGCCGCCTGCCAGCAGGCCGCGCCCAAGTCTGAATTCCCCGCCGCCGGCCGCGCCGTCGCCCCGATCGTCGGCGACAGCTTTTCGACCGAGGATGCGCGCGACCGGGTCGGCGAGGCAGAGGCGGTGATTGCCTTTGCCGGCGTCGTCCCGGGCATGAGCGTCGCCGACATCGGCGCTGGCGAGGGCTATTACACCTTGCGACTGTCGCGCGCCGTCGGCCCGGAAGGCCGCGTGCTGGCCGAGGATATCGTCTCCGCGACCCGCGACCGGCTGGCGCTGCGCGTCAATCGCGAAAATCTGGAGAATGTCGCGGTGCGGCTCGGCCAGCCCGAAGACCCCAGGCTGCCCGCCGCCAGCTTCGACCGCATCTTCCTGGTCCACGTCTATCACGAGGTCGAGCAGCCCTATGAGTTCCTGTGGCATTTGCGGCAGGGGCTGAAACCGGGCGGGCTGGTTGTCGTCGTCGATGCCGACCGGCCGGTGAGGCGGCACGGGACGCCGCCGGCCTTGCTCGACTGCGAGTTCGCCAGCGTCGGCCTGGCCCGGGTCAGGCAAGCGCCGTTGGAAGGGGCCGATGCCTATATGGCTTTGTTCCGGGCCGCGCGTCCGCTGCCCGAGCCTTCAGCAATCCAGCCGTGTCGGGTTAAGGACTAAAGCAACCCCATTTGCCGCATCGAGCGGCACTCTGACCCGGCGATCACCAGATGATCGAGGATCGTCACGTCCATTGCTTCGCCGACCAGCGCCAGGCGCCGTGTGATACTTTTGTCGGTGGCGCTCGGGCTGGGGTCGCCGCTGGGATGATTGTGGGCAAGGATCAGGCCTTTGCTGCCGTGGCGAGCGGCGTCGGCGACGATGTCCCTTATCGGCAAAGCGGCGCCGTCGGCATCGCCATCGTGACGCGTCAAATGGACGCAGCACGCATCGCCGTCGACATGCGCCACCCACAGATGTTCTTGTTTCGGATCGGCTTCGGCCAGGCAACCGGTGAAGAAACGGCGGGCTTGCTCCAGTCCGTTGAGACGCAGCGGGGATTCGGCACGCTGATGGAACATGGCGCGAACCTACGCACGGTCCGTATCCTCGTCGCGCCGAACCTAGTCCGGATCGGACATCCGTTCTGGATGAACCCCTGTCCCCGCATTGGCATTTGCCTTTGCGCGCGTCACTTGTGACAAATCACGCACCGCAGGAGGGCCTTGATGACCGACCATGACATCGCTTTTTTCGGCCCGGTTCCCGCCGTCTACAACAAGTTCATGGTGCCGCTGGTCTTCGCGCCTTTTGCCGAGCAGGTGGCGCAAAGGGCGGCGGCGTTGCAGCCGCAACGGATTCTCGAAACCGCGGCCGGCACCGGCGTCGTCACCGAGGCGCTGCACCGGGCGCTGCCGCTGGCCGAGATCATCGCGACTGACCTCAATCCGCCGATGCTCGAAGAGGCGGCGCGGCGAGTCCGCGATCCCAAGGTCCGCTTCCAACCGGCCGATGCCCAGGAGTTGCCGTTCGCCGATGCCAGCTTCGACCTGGTGGTCTGCCAGTTCGGTGTGATGTTCTTTCCCGACAAGGTGCGCGCCCATGTCGAAGCGCGGCGCGTGCTGCACGACGGCGGGCAGTATCTGCTGGTGATTTGGGACCGGATCGAACGCAACCTGGCGACTCTCAAGGCTGGCCGGGCGGTCGCCGAACTGGTGCCCCAGGAGGCGGCCCGCTTCTATGAGCGCGTGCCGTTCCGCTATCACGACCGGGCGGTAATCGAGCAGGATCTTGGCGCGGCCGGATTCGGGCAGGTCGCATTCGAAACCGTGGAGCTGCACAGCCGCGCTCCTTCGGCCCGCGACGCCGCCACGGCCCTGGTCCAGGGCACGCCGATGCGCGCGGATATCGAGCAGATCGACCCGGCCCTGCTCGGGCCCGCGACCGATGCCGCCGCCAGGGCGTTGGCCGAATTCGAGGGCCCCGACGGCTTTAGCGCGCCGATGGCGGCGCATATCGTGATCGCGACTAAATAAGCCCGGCCAGCGGGCTCGAGGGATCGGCGTAGCGGCGCTTGGGCATGCGGCCGGCGCGATAGGCCAGGCGGCCGCTTTCGACGGCGAGCTTCATCGCCCGCGCCATCATCACCGGTTCCCTGGCCTCGGCGATGGCGGTGTTCATCAGCACGCCGTCGCAGCCCAGCTCCATCGCCATCGCCGCGTCGCTGGCCGTGCCGACGCCGGCATCGACCAGCACCGGTACCTTGGCGCCCTCGACGATGAGCCTGATCGTCACCCGGTTCTGGATGCCAAGTCCCGAGCCGATCGGAGCGCCGAGCGGCATGATCGCCACCGCACCTGCTTCCTCCAGCTGCCTGGCGGCGATGGGATCGTCGACGCAATAGACCATCGGCTCGAATCCCTCTTTGACCAGGATCTCGGTGGCCTTCAGGGTTTCGCGCATATCCGGATACAGCGTCTTCGCCTCGCCCAGCACCTCAAGCTTGACCAGGCTCCAGCCGCCGGCCTCGCGCGCCAGGCGCAAGGTTCGGATCGCTTCCTCGGCGGTGAAACAGCCGGCGGTGTTGGGCAGATACGTGATCTTTTTGGGGTCGATGAAATCAGTCAGCATCGGCTGCTTGGGATCGGCGATGTTCACCCGCCTGACGGCCACCGTGACGATTTCGGCGCCCGACGCCTCGACGGCCGCCGCATTCTCCTCGAAATCCCTATACTTGCCGGTGCCGACGATCAGCCGCGAGGTGAAGCTGCGGCCGGCAACGTTCCATGTGTCATTCAACTCAACCACCTCCCACGAAATGGACGATCTCGAACCGGTCGCCGTCTTCGACTGCGGTGTCATCGAACGTCGAGCGGGGGACGATCGACAGATTGCGCTCCACCGCCACCCGCGCCGGGTCGATGCCCAGCTCGCGCAGCATGGCGGCGATACTGGCGCCGGAGGTGATATGGCGCGCCTCGCCGTTGACAGTGACGGAGATCGTGGTGGTGGTGCTCATTGACAGGGAGCCATTAGGTATCGCACCGGCCCGGCGCAATGACCGCGACCGTCTTTGTCTTGAACGGCCCCAGCCTCAACCTGCTCGGCACCCGCGAGCCCGAGGTCTATGGGCGCGACACGCTTGACGATATCGCCGGGCGGCTGAGCGAGCGTGCCGGTGAGCTCGGCCTCGAGCTCGACATCCGCCAGTCGAACCATGAAGGCCATTTGATCGACTGGCTGCACGAGGCCGCGGCGAGCGGAGCGAAAGCGGTCATCCTCAACGCCGGCGGCTACACGCACACGTCGGTGGCCTTGCGCGATGCTGTGGCGGCGATTGCCGTGCCGGTAATCGAAGTGCATCTGTCCAACCCGGCGGCGCGCGAGCCCTTCCGGCACATCAGTCTGATCGCACCGGTCGCCAGCGGCAGCATCGCCGGATTCGGGGCACGCTCCTATATGCTGGCTCTGGACGCGGCGGCCGCGCTCTGACAGGGGTGCGCGCCATCAGGAGCAGGGATTCGGGCATGGGCGATCAGAAGGATGGCAAGCGCGGCGGCGGGCAGATGCGGGTCGACACCGACCTCATCCGCGAGCTCGCCGAGCTTCTGTCCAGCAACGATTTGACCGAGATCGAGGTCGAGGACGGCGACCGCAAGATC
>JAKFFL010000204.1:0-8731 GCA_036675225.1 Sphingomonas sp.
ATCAGTGACTGAACAAGATACGCCTTTGTCTTTTCCGCGAACACCGCGCGAAGGAAAAAAGTTCATGTTTTTCGGATCGATACCCGCGTTGGTGACCCCTTTTTCCGGCAACTGTGTCGATGAGGACTCACTTCGCGATCTGATCGAATGGCAGATCGACGAAGGCAGCAACGGCCTGGTGCCGTGCGGCACCACCGGCGAAGCGGCGACGCTGGCGACGCAGGAGCATCGCCGTGTGATCGAAATCGCCGTCGAAGTGGCGCGCGGTCGGGTGCCGGTGATCGCCGGCTGCGGGTCCAACAACACCGCCCATGCAATCGAGTTGACGAAAATCGCCAAGGAAGCCGGCGCCGACGCCGCCCTGCACGTGCCGCCCTATTACAACCGGCCGAACCAGGATGGGATCTACGCCCATCTGGCCGCCGTCGCCGAGTGCGATATTCCGATCATCCTCTACAACGTACCATCGCGCACCATCACCGACATATCGGTGGAAACCATGGCGCGGCTGTCGCGGTTGCCCAATGTCGTCGGGGTCAAGGACGCGACCGGCAATCTGGCGCGGGTTTCCGCCCAGCGGCAGGCGTGTGGCGAACGGTTCGTCCAGCTGTCGGGCAATGACGACATGGCGCTGGGGTTTAACGCCATGGGCGGTGCCGGATGCGTTTCGGTCTCCGCCAACGTCGCCCCGAAATTGTGCGCCGAGTTCCAGGATGCGATGCGCGAAGGCCGCTGGAATGAGGCGCTCGCGCTCCAGGACCGGCTGTTCCCTCTCCACGCCGCCTTGTTCAGCGACGCTTCGCCCGGCCCGGTCAAATATGCCTTGTCGCGGGTCCGAAACGGCTTTCCGGCTGAGCTGCGCGCGCCGATGACTGAACCGTCGGCCGCGTCGAAGGCGGCGGTGGACGCGGCGTTGGCGCATGCCGGGCTCGCCTAGCACGCCTCCCTTGCAGGGAGGGGAGGTTGTCACCTAAGCGCCCCTTCCATGTCCCGCCCTCTCCCAGCCCCGTTCGACAAAGCGAAGGTCGTCGCCGAGAATCGGCGGGCGCGGTTCGATTATTTCGTCGAGGAGCGGCTGGAGGCCGGGCTCGAGCTGCGTGGCACCGAGGTCAAGGCGCTGCGCGGCGGCGAGGGCTCAATCGCCGAAAGCTATGCGACCGTCGAGGGCGAGGAAATCTGGCTGATCAACAGCCACATTCCCGAATACAGCCACGGCAACCGCATGAACCATGAGCCGCGCCGCCGCCGGAAACTGCTGCTCAAGGGGCGCGAGATCGCCAAGCTTCACGGCGCCATCACCCGCCAGGGGCTGACGCTGGTGCCGCTGTCGATCTATTTCAATTCCAACGGCAAGGCGAAGGTCGAGCTGGCCGTCGCGCGCGGCAAAAAGGCGCATGACAAGCGCGATACCATCAAGGAACGCGACTGGAAGCGCGAGCAGGGACGCTTGATGAGGCAGCGTGGCTGACCTGTTCCGTTTCTTTCGCCGGCAATACGCCAAACACGCGCCAACACAGGACGAGTTGCGCCGCAGCCCGTTATTGCGGCCGCTGGGCAAGCGCATCTGGGCATCTGAATTATGGCGGCTGACGCGGCGTTCGGTGCCGGCCGCCGTCGCGGTCGGCCTGTTCGTGGGCATCGTCCTGATGATCCCGGGGCTGCAGATTGTCGGGGCGGCACTGATGGCGGTGCCGTTTCGCGCCAACATCCCGATCGCGGCAGCGACGACCTTCGTTTCGAACCCGGCAACAACGCCCTTTTTCATTATCGCCGCGCTCGATGTCGGTAACCGGCTCGGCTTCCACGCCGACCTCGCAGCGTTCCAGCGGCTGTCGGCGGCGCGCGCTCCACTCCGCGACTGGTTCGCCTGGGTCCTGTCCGATGCAGCCCCGGCGTTGATCAGCGGGCTGCTGCTGATCGGGATTGGTCTTGCATTCGCAGGCTACGTCATGTCGCTCGTCGTTTGGCGGTTGTGGATCGGATCCAAATGGCGCAGCCGCTTGCACCGCACCCGTGGTCGGGAAGAGACCGCGCCGCAATGACCATACGGAGGATGTTCATCATGAAGTCGAAGTTGTTCCTGCTTGCCGGCACCGCATTGCTCGCCGGTTGCGCCACTAACGACGCCGTCGCGCCGGCGCCCGTCGCGGTTGTCGAGGCGCCGCCCTTGGCCCCGGCACCGCAGCCAGAGATCGGCACGTTCGGCTTCGACCAGACCGGCATGGACAAGTCCGTCCTGCCCGGGAACAATTTCTACCAATATGCCAATGGCACCTGGGCGAAGACCACGCCGATCCCCGCCGACAAGTCGAACTATGGTATGTTCACCAAGCTCGATGATCTGTCCAAGGAGCGCACCCGCGTCATCATCGAGGAGGCCGCGAAGGATCCCAACAACAAGATCGGCGCGGCTTACGCCAGCTTCCTCGACGAGGCAGCGGTCGAGGCGAAGGGCCTAGCGCCGTTCCAGCCCTGGCTGAACGAGATCAAGGCGCTCGACAGCAAGGCGGATTATCCGGCGCTGATCGCCAAGGCCGACCGGATGAGCATCAGCCATCCGTTCCCCAGCTACATCGGTCTCGATGACAAGGTGAACACCCAATATGCCTACACGCTCGTCCAGGGCGGCATCGGCATGCCCGACCGCGATTATTACTTGGGGAATGACGAGCGGATGCGCGGCATCCGCGCCAAATATCTGCAGCATCTGACCAATGTCCTGACGCTGGCCGGCGAGGCCGATGCGGCGGCGCGGGCGAAGGCCCTCCTCGACTTCGAGACCAAGGTGGCAAAGGTCCACTGGACCCAGGTCGACAGCCGCGACGCGACCAAGACCTACAACAAGATGACCCTGGCGCAGCTAGAGAAGCGGGCGCCGGGCTTCGATTTCCAGACGCTGATGACGGGTCTGGGCGTCAACAGCACCGAGCTGCTCGTCGCCCAGCCGAGCGCGATAACCGGCATTGCCAACCTGATTTCGAAGGCGCCGCTCGGCGTGCTCAAGGACCAATTGCTGGTCCGATCGATCGATGGTTACGCGGCCTATCTTCCCGCCGCCTTCGACAAGGAGTCCTTCGCTTTCTACGGCACCACCCTGTCCGGCACGCCGGAGCAGGAAGCGCGCTGGAAGCGCGGCGTGAACTTCACGGTCGGGTCGCTGGCCGACCAGGTCAGCCAGCTCTACGTTCAGAAGCATTTTCCGCCCGAAACCAAGGCGGCGGCCGACGAGCTGGTCCGCAACGTCCTGGCGGCGATGGGTCGGCGCATCGACCAACTCAGCTGGATGCAGCCGGAAACCAAGGCGCGGGCGCGGGCCAAGCTGGCCAATTTCACCACCAAGATCGGCTATCCCAGCCAGTGGCGCGACTATTCCGGCCTCGAGGTTCGTCCGGACGATTTGATTGGCAACGCCATCCGCTCGGCGGCTTTCGAGCATGAATATCAGGTCAGCAAGCTCGGCGGGCCGGTGCGCAAGTGGGAATGGGGCATGACCCCGATGACCATCAATGCCTACGCCAATTTCAGCATGATGGAGATCGTCTTCCCGGCCGCTATCCTGCAGCCGCCCTTCTTCGACCCCAATGCCGACCCGGCGATCAACTATGGCGGCATTGGCGCGGTCATCGGCCATGAAATCAGCCACCATTTCGACGACCAGGGCTCGAAATATGACGAGCATGGCCGCCTGGCCGACTGGTGGACCGCCGATGACCTGAAGGCGTTCGAGGCGGCGACCAAGGCGTTGGTCGCGCAATATGACGCCTATCAGATTTTCCCCGGCGCCAACGTCAAGGGCGCCTTTACGCTCGGCGAAAATGTCGGTGACCTCGCCGGACTGACCGTCGCTTTTGATGCCTACAAGCATTCACTTGGCGGCGGCGAGGCGCCGGTGCTCGACGGTACGACCGGCGACCAGCGCTTCTATCTCGGCTGGGCCCAGGTCTGGCGGCGCAACTATCGCGAGGCGAACCTGCGCCAGCGCCTGATCACCGACCCGCACTCGCCTTCGGAGCAGCGGACCTGGGTCGTGCGCAACCTCGACCCCTGGTATCCGGCGTTCGGAGTCCAGCCCGGCCAGACGCTTTACCTTGCGCCCGAAGCGCGGGTGCGTATCTGGTAAAGGGTGATCGATAGACAGCTAGCACTTCTTGAAGCGGAGCCGCCCGCCGGCCTGCCGTGGCTCGTGCCGGCGCTGGTTGCCGCCGCCGCCGCGAGCGGGGCTTTGCTGTTCGCTTCGGTCGGCGAGCCGTTGTTCGCCGGTTTGTTCCTTGCCGGCGTTGTCGCCATGCTGGTCGCGGCGTTCGTGCTCGACCGGCGCGGCGGCTCGGCGCAGCCGGCGGCGGCGCCGGTCGCCGTACCCGATTATGCGCTGGCGTCCGCGGCGCTCAACCTGACGCGCGACCCGGCGGCATTGACCGACGGCGAGGGCCGGCTGCTCGGCACCAATTCCGCCTACCGAAGCCAGTATGGCGATGTCGCTCCCGCCGCGCTGCCAGGTTCCGCCAAGGCCAAATCGGTGCTGGAAGGCCTGGCGGTCCAGGCCTGGCGCGACGGGCTGGCGGCCGGCGAGGCACCGCTCAAGGGCGGGCGGCTGCCGGTGTCGGTGGAGCGGGTCGGCTCGCGCGGCGAATTGCTGCTGTGGCGGATCGCCCGTCGCCAGCCGGACATGCTGGCGACGCTGGTCAAACGCGTGTCGGGGCTGGAAGGCGAGCTGTTCGCGCACAGCGGCGTGCTCGCCTCGGCGGTCGACGAGCAGGGACGAATCCTGGCGGCCAATGCGGCATTCGTCGAACGCGTCGGCGGCGACCGGGCGGCGGTGGTTGGGCGGCACTTCGGCGAAATCGCCGAGCTGCGTGACAATAGCATCCGGTTGCTAGCGGAAGGCGAAACGGCGCCGCCGATGCGGCTGGTGCACGTTCCGGTCGACACCGCCAAGGGCGAGGGCGCCGGCCTGATGCTGCTGATCGACACGATTGAGGCGAGGCAACCCGATTCCAGCAACATGCTGGCATTGCTCGACTTGCTGCCGCTGGGCCTGGCGCTGGTCGACCGTGACGGCCGCTTCCTGACCATGAACAAGGCGTTCAAGGTCGCCGGCGGGATCAAGGACGGCCATCCGCCCGTCTATCCCGGTGATCTGGTGATCAAGGAGGACAAGGCCGCCGTCGCCGACGCCGTGCGGCGCAATGCCCGCGGGCCCGCCATGTCCGGCGACCTGCCGATCCGCCTCAATGCCCAGCCGGGCGAACCGGTGGCGCTGACGGTGGCCGGCCTGCGCGGGCTCGGCGATGCCGCGGTGCTGCTGCTGCTCAAGGACAATAGCGAGGAAGCCAAGCTGAAGCGCCAGGTGGCGCAGGCGACCAAGATGCAGGCCGTCGGCCAGCTTGCCGGCGGCGTCGCCCACGACTTCAACAACATCCTGACCGCGATCATCGGCCATTGCGACCTGATGCTGATGCGCCACGCGCCGGGCGACAGCGACTATGACGACATCCAGCAGATCAAGTCGAACTCCAACCGCGCCGCCGGCTTGACGCGGCAATTGCTCGCATTCTCACGCCAGCAGACCCTGCGGCCGCAGGTGCTGCAGCTGCCCGACGTCGTCTCGGAGGTCTCCCATCTCTTGAAGCGGCTGCTGGGGGAGACCGTGCAGCTGGTCTTGAAGCACGGTCGCGACCTGTTCCCGGTCCGCGCCGATCCGGGCCAGCTCGAGCAGGTGATCGTCAATCTGGCGGTCAACGCCCGCGATGCCATGGCCGGCAAGGGCGGCGGGACGCTGACCATCCAGACCTATTCGGTGAAGTCGAACCAGGTCGCCGAACTGGGCTCCGACATCCTGCCCATCGCCGACTATGCGGCCCTGACGATCGCCGATACCGGCACCGGCATCCCAGCCAATGTGCTCGGCAAGGTGTTCGAGCCGTTCTTCACGACCAAGGAGGTCGGCAAGGGCACCGGCCTTGGCCTGTCGACCGTCTATGGCATCGTCAAGCAGTCGGGCGGCTATATCTTCGCCGATTCCAAGGTCGGGGACGGCACCCGCTTCACCATTTATCTGCCGGCCCACGAGGTCGAGGCCAAGGCCGCCCGGTCGCGCGCCGCCAAGCCGCAGGAAAGCGAATTGTGGGGAACCGGGACCATCCTGCTGGTCGAGGACGAGCCGATGGTCCGCACCGTCGCCGAGCGGGCGCTCACCCGTCACGGCTACAAAGTGCTGACCGCCAACAATGGCGAGGACGCGCTCGAAGTCCTCGGCCGTGGCGAGGAGGTCGACCTGCTGGTCAGCGACGTCGTCATGCCGCTGATGGACGGGCCGACCATGGCCCGGGAAGCGCGCAAGGACCGGCCCGAGCTGCCGATCCTGTTCATGTCCGGCTATGCCGAGGAGCAACTGCGGAAATCGATCGACATCGACAATGTCGCGTTCCTGCCCAAGCCCTTCTCGGTGCAGGAGCTGGCCGCCGCCGTCCGCGGCGTGCTGACCGCCGCCGACGGCAAATAGGCCTTTCCAGCCACGCGGCGCCTTACTATGCCTCGACAGGTGGGCAGTTCACGCAGCATCCTGATCGTCGAGGACGAGCCCCTCATCGCCATGATGCTGGAGGACTTCCTTCTATCGCTGGGCCATGAGGTCCGCGCCACCTGCGACAGCGTCGGCGACGCGCTCAAGGCCGTCCAGGCGGGGGATTTCGACATCGCCATCCTCGACATCAACTTGAAGGGGGAGAGCGTGTGGCCGGTCGCCGCCGAGCTGCGCGACCGCGAAATCCCCTTCGTTCTCGCCAGCGGCGGGCATGTCGATCCGCCGCCCGCCGAATTTGCCGGTGTGCCGATGATCGACAAGCCCTATACGATCGACCGGGTGACGCCGGCGCTGGAAGCGGCGCTGGCCGGCTAGTGGAACGCTGGCCATACGGCTTTTTCCGTTCATTGCCGCCGTCGCCATTGCCGCTGTCGCGACCTTGGTCATGATCGCCTCGCTGCAGACGCAAATGCTGTTCCCGACCGGCGCCGTCGGCCCGCCGGGGCCGCTTCCCGCGTCGGCGGCGCCGGTCAGCGTCGACACGCCCGACGGGCACAAGCTGCACGGCGTGCATATTCCGGGAACCGGTGCCGGCGGACCACGCACGCTTATCCTCGGCTTCGGCGGCAATGCCTGGAACGGCTCGGACGTCGCCGCCTACCTGCATGAGCTCTATCCGCGGGCGGACATCGTCGCCTTCCATTATCGCGGCTATCGGCCGTCGACCGGCAGCCCGTCGGCGGTGGCGCTGATGGCCGATGCGCCCTTGGTTCACGATTTCGCGGTGGGCCGAGTCAAACCCGACCGGACCATCGCCGCCGGCTTCAGCATCGGCAGCGGCGTCGCCGCTGGCCTGGCGAATAGCCGGCCGCTCGATGGCCTGATCCTCGTCACTCCGTTCGATTCGCTCAAGGCCGCCGCCGCCGATTTATATCCCTGGCTGCCGGTCGGGCCCTTCTTTGAGCATGAAATGGACGCGGCCGCTTCGCTGAGGGAGAGCGAGGTGCCGGTGGCGATCCTCGCGGCCGAGCGCGACAGCCTGATCAGGCCGGCGCGGACCGACGGCCTGCGCCGGCAGGTGCCCAACCTGGTTTACGACCGCACCATCGCCGGCGCCGGCCACAACGACATCTATCAGCGCCAGGATTTCCAGCAGGCGATGCGCGCGGCCCTGAAAGCCGTCGCGCCCGAATAGCTGTCTGCTTGCTACGGGCGTTGGCGGAGGCGATACTCCGCGCAAAATCGGCGCGGTGGCCATGGCTGACGTCTTCATTTCCTATGCTCGTTCGACGGCGCGAATCGCCAAGGCCGCCGCCGAGGCGCTGTCGTCGGCGGGCTATTCGGTCTGGTTCGACCAGGATCTGCCCGCGCATCGGGCCTATGCGGATGTAATCTCGGAGCGGTTGGACGAGGCTAAGGCCGTGCTGGTGCTGTGGTCCAAGGAGGCCGCGGCGTCGCATTGGGTTCGATCGGAGGCCAATCGCGCGCGGGAGAAGGACGTCCTCGTTCAGGCCAGTGTCGACGGCACGCGGCCGCCCATGCCATTCGACCAGATCCAGTGCACCGACCTTCGTGGCTGGCGGGGCAATCAGGCAGCGCCTTCGTGGACCAAACTACGCGACAGCATTGCCGAGCTTGCCGGGCCGGACCAGGCTAGCGGACTCCACCAACCGGCGCCGAAGCGCCTTGGGCGTCGGGCTGTCGTCATCGGCACCGGCGCCGCTGTCGTCGCGGCTGGCGCGGGCTACGTCGGTCTTCGATTACTACGCGATTACGAGCCGCCCGCCGAGGCGGAGGTGCTGCGGCAAAAGGCCGTGGCGATCATGCAGGATGGCCGGCCGACCGAGCAGAACCAGGCGATTATCTATCTGAAGGAAGCCACCGTCCTGGCGCCGGATTTTGCGGCCGCATGGGGCGGCCTTGCACTGATTTACGCGCTCCGGAAATTCCAGGTGCCGCTGACGGCGCGCGCTGGTGAAGAGGCCCGATGCCGCTCAGCCGCTCAGGCGGCGCTTGAGCTCGACCCCAGGGAACCAATGTCGCATTGCGCCTTGCTGCTTCTCGTGCCGACCTACCGCCGCTGGGACGAGGTCGAGCGCGAGGGCAGGAAGCTGATTGGCCGTATTCCCCCGATACCTTTGGTCTTTCACAACGTCGCCGACCTCCTGGTCGAAGTCGGTCGAAGCTCCGATTCCCTTGAGCTTTACC
>JAKFFL010000080.1:0-8722 GCA_036675225.1 Sphingomonas sp.
CTAAACCAAGGTGCAATGGCGATCGTAGCTCAGCTGGTTAGAGCACTGGTTTGTGGTACCAGGGGTCGCGGGTTCAAGTCCCGTCGGTCGCCCCATTTCGTTGCCTTTGAAGGTGGTTTTCAAGACGATATGAGCACGCCCTGGGACTTGCCCGATTTCGACGCGCACGAGCAGCTGAATTTCTTCACCGACCCGGCGATCGGGTTCAAGGCCGTCGTTGCTATTCATTCGACCCATTTGGGGCCGGCCGCCGGCGGCGCCCGCTTCTGGCACTACGCCCGGGACGAGCAGGCACTGACCGACGCACTGCGGCTCTCGCGCGGGATGAGCTACAAGAACGCCATGGCCGGCCTGCCGCTGGGCGGTGGCAAGACCGTGGTGCTCGCCAACAAGGAACGGGCCAAGAGCCCTGAATTGCTCGCAGCCTTCGGCAAAGCGGTGGATTCACTCGGCGGCCGTTACGTCACCGCCGAGGATGTCGGCATGAGCGTCACCGACATGATCGAGGTCGCGCGCCAAACCAAATATGTCGCCGGCCTGCCCGCGTCCGAAGGCCAGGTCGGGGGCGACCCCGGACCGCATACCGCGCTCGGCGTCTTCCTTGGGCTCAAGGCGGCAGTCAAGCGCCAGCTTGGCAAGGACAGTGTCAGCGGCTTGCACATCGCCATGCAGGGCGCCGGGAGCGTCGCCAACGGTGTTGCCCGCCATGCCGCCGCGGAAGGCGCCAGGCTGTCGATCGCCGACGTCGACGGGAAGCGCGCCCGCGACCTCGCCGGGCTGACCGGTGGCACGGTCGTCGATCCGGCCGACATCATGACCTTGGAAGCGGATGTGTTCAGCCCCTGCGCCTTGGGCGCGATCCTGACCGAACAGTCGATCGCCGCGCTGAACGTGCCGATCGTTGCCGGCGCCGCTAACAACCAGCTGGCGACGCCGGAGGACGGAGCGCGAATCCACGCTCGCGGCATCCTCTATGCGCCCGACTATGTCATCAATGCCGGCGGCATCATCAACGTCACCACCGAATATCTCGGCGACGGCGATGCCGGGCTGGTGCGCAAGCGCATCGAGGCGATCCCCGAGCGGCTCGATCAAATCTGGTCGGAAAGCGCGGCCAGCGGGCGCGACCCCGCCGCCGTCGCCGACGTCATGGCGCAGCGGCTGATCGGGAGAGGGTAACGTCATTGCGAGCGGGACGCTTCGCTCATCGCAATGACGTGCTAGGAAACGCATCCTGATGCACGGCTACGCCAATCCCGCCCGCTTCCTGAAGTTCGCGCGCCCCGCCACCGGCTGGCTGCTGTGGCCCGGGATGCTGTTGCTCGCCGCCGGGATTGCCGGCGGGCTGTTCGTCACGCCGCCCGATTATTTGCAGGGCGAAAGCGTGCGCATCCTCTACGTCCATGTCCCCGCCGCCTGGCTGGGCATGGCCGGATGGGCCGGGATCGCCACCGCCAGCCTGATGCAGATCGTCTGGCGCCATCCCTTGTCGGCCGTCGCCGGGCGGGCGCTGGCGCCGGCCGGCGCCACCTTCGCCGCCATCTGCCTGGCGACCGGGTCGATCTGGGGCCGCCCGACCTGGGGCACCTGGTGGGAATGGGACGGCCGGCTGACGTCGATGCTGATCCTGTTGTTCCTCTACCTCGGCTATATGGCCTTGGCGGCGGCGGAGCGCGAGCGCGGCGGGGACGGCCGGATGGCGGCCTTGTTCGGGCTGGTCGGCGCGATCAACCTGCCGATCATCCATTATTCCGTCCTGTGGTGGCGCACGCTGCACCAGGGCCAGTCGATCAGCATCACCGGCGGCTCGTCGATCGCGCCCGAGCTGCTGTGGCCGCTGCCGCTGACCATGCTCGGCTTCAGCTTGCTGTTCGGCGCCGTCGTGCTGATGCGGATGCGGGCCGATCTGGCGCGGGCCAAGGCCGAGGCGCGGTTGCGGCGGAGGGCGGGAGAATGAATCCCTGGCCGTTCGTCGTTGCCGCCTACGTCTTGACCGGGCTCGGCTCGCTTGGCCTGCTCGCCTGGGCGTGGCGGTCGATGCGCGCCGCCGAAGCCTTGGCGGATGCGCTGAAGCGCGAGCGATGAAACCCAAGCATCAGCGGCTGCTGCTGGCGGCGCTGGCGATGGCCGCCGTGCTGGCCGCCGTGCTGCTGGCGATGTGGGGCCTCAAGGACCGCGCCGCTTACTTCTTCACGCCCGTCGAGCTTGCTTCGGGCAAGGCGGAGGAGGGGCGGGCCATCCGCCTCGGCGGCATGGTCGAGCAAGGCTCGCTCAAGCAGGCCGCCGACGGCGTCTCCGTCACGTTCCTCGTTAGTGACGGCGAGGCCCGCGTGCCGGTCCATTATCGCGGCATAACACCCGATCTGTTCCGCGAGGGCAGCGGGGTCGTCGCCGAAGGGCGGATGGTCGGCAAGACCTTTGTCGCCGACGAAATCCTCGCCAAGCATGACGAGCGCTACATGCCGCCGCAGCTCGGCAACCAGGCCGCCGAGCATGCGGTCGCCAAGACGGTGGAGAAGTGATCGCCGAGCTTGGTCTCGCCGCGCTCTGGCTGGCGGCCGCCTTGGCACTGCTGCAACTGCTGCTGGCGCTCGGAGTCGCCGGCGAGGCGGGCTTGCGCGCGGCGCGGCCACTGGCCCTTGGCCAGGGCGCCCTGACGCTGATCGCCTTCACGGCGCTGATTGCTTTGTTCCTGCGCACCGATCTGTCCGTCGCTTTGGTTGCGGCCAATAGCCACGGTGCCAAGCCTTGGATCTACAAATTCGCCGGCGCCTGGGGGAACCACGAAGGCTCGATGCTGCTGTGGGTGATGGTGCTGGCACTTTCGGGCGCGGCATTGGCCCTGTTCGAGCGGCGGGTCGGCGAAAAGATGCTGGTCGCCACTCTCGGCGCCCAGGCGGCGCTCGGCCTCGGCTTCTACGCGTTCCTGTTGCTCGCCTCTAACCCGTTCGCGCGGCTCATGCCGGCCCCGCCCGAAGGCAGGGGCCTCAACCCCCTGCTCCAGGACCCTGGCCTGGCCTTCCACCCGCCGACGCTCTACTTCGGCTATGTCGGATTGTCGGTGGCGTTCAGCCTGGCGGTTGGGGCGCTGCTGACCCGCCGCGTCGATGCGGCGCTGGCCCGCGCCATGCGCCCCTGGGTGTTGGCCAGCTGGATATTCCTGACGCTCGGCATCACGGCGGGCAGCTATTGGGCTTATTATGAGCTTGGCTGGGGCGGTTGGTGGTTCTGGGACCCGGTCGAGAATGCCTCGCTGATGCCCTGGCTGGCGGCGACCGCCTTGCTGCATTCGGTCAACGTGCTGGCGGCGCGCGGCGGCCTCAGGAGCTGGACGATGATGCTCGCCGTCGTCGCCTTCTCCATGTCGATGATCGGCACCTTCCTGGTCCGTTCGGGAATATTGACCTCGGTCCATGCCTTCGCCGTCGACCCGCAGCGCGGCACCTTCATCCTCGTGCTGCTGGCGCTCTATGTCGGCGCGGCCCTGGTCCTGTTCGCGCTGCGCGCCGCGACCATCCGCGAGGGCGCCGCCTTCGACCCGGTCAGTCGCGAAGGGGCGCTGGTCATCAATAATCTGCTGCTCAGCGTCATCCTCGGCGTGGTCTTCGTCGGCACCCTCTATCCGCTCGCCGCCGAGGCGCTGAGCGGCGAGAAACTGTCGGTCGGCCCGCCTTATTTCAACGCCGTCGCCGGGCCGTTGGCGTTGCTGCTCGCCGCCTTGCTGTTCGTCGGGCCGCTGCTGCGCTGGCGGCGGGACAAGAGGCCGCTCGGGCGGTGGGTGGCGCCGTCGATCCTGACCGCCGTCGCGACACTGGGGCTGACTTACTTCCTTGCGCCGGACATGACGTTGTTGGCGCGCCTCGGCCTGGCGTTCGGCATTGCCTTGCTGCCGGCGAGCATCGCGCCCTTGTTCGGGCGCAGCCTGAAGCGCACGCCGCTGGCGGTATGGGGCATGGTGATCGCCCATTTCGGCGTCGGCACGGCGCTGATCGGCATGGCCAGCGACAGTGCCTTCACCGCCGAAAAGCTGGCGGTGGCTCGCCCCGGGGATAAGCTGACGGTCGGACCCTGGCTGGTCGAGCTGGCCGGGGTCGCGCCGGTCGCGGGGCCCAACTGGACCGCGATCGAAGGGCATTTGCGCGCCTCGCGCGGGTCCGGGGCCAAGACGCTGCGCCCGCAGGCCCGGGTATTCACGTCACCGCTGACGGAAACCACCGAGGCGGCGATCCACACCGCCTGGAACGGCCAGCTCTACGCGGTGATCGGCAAGCAGCGCGACCAGGGCTGGCAGTTGCGCTTGTGGTGGAAGCCGTTCGTCACCTTGATCTGGCTTGGTGGGGCACTGATCGGCCTGGGCGGCTTGATAGCCTTGGTTGGCCGCCTGTGGCGCGAGCGGCGCTGGGGCAAAGAGGTGGAGGGATGAACCGGGCGCTGCGCTTCGTGCCGCTGGCGCTGCTGGCGGCGTTCGTCGCCTTCGTCTCCTGGCGGCTGATCAATCCGGCCGACACCGCCATTCGCTCGCGGCTGGAAGGCAAGCCGGTGCCCGCCTTCGCGCTGCCGCCGGCCATGCCGGGCCGGGCGGCATTGTCGTCCGCCGATCTGACGACAGGCAAGCCGCGACTGCTCAACATCTTCGCCAGCTGGTGCGTGCCGTGCATCGCCGAGGCGCCGGTGCTGGCGGAATTGAAGGCGCGGGGAGTCGCCATCGACGGCATCGCCATCCGCGACAAACCCGAGGATGTCGCCGAGTTCCTGGAAAACAATGGCGATCCCTACGGCCGCATCGGCGCCGACCAGCAAAGCGGCGTGCAGATGGCGTTCGGTTCGTCGGGCGTGCCGGAAAGCTTCGTCGTCGATGGTCGCGGCATCATCCGCTACCAGCATGTCGGGCCGATCACGCCGCGGGATGTGCCGACCATCCTCGCGGAGATGGAGAAGGCGCGATGAGGCCGGTCTTCGCTTTCTTGCTGCTCATCGCCACCCCCGTGTTCGCCGATTCCAGCCTGCCGCCGGCTGAGTGGTCCGACCGCCAGCTGCCCGATGCCCACCAGGAGGCGCAGGCCAAGGCGCTCATGGAACAGTTGCGCTGCCTGGTCTGCCAGGGCCAGTCGATCGCCGACAGCGATGCCGAGCTGGCCGGCGACATGCGGCATCTGGTGCGCAGCCGCATCGCCGCCGGGGAGGCACCTGCCGAGGTCCGCCGCTGGCTGGTCGAGCGCTACGGCAATTGGGTCAGCTACCAGCCGCCGCTCGAGCCCGTCACCTGGCCTTTGTGGCTGGCGCCGCTCATGCTGCTCGGCCTCGGCGCCTGGCTGGCGCGGTCGCGGCTCAAAAGGCGGCGGCCGTGACCGGTTTCCTGATCCTCCTTGTGCTGATCGGCCTGGCGCTTGGCGCGCTGCGGCTGATGGGCCTGACCGGGCCGCTGCTGACCATGGCGGCGGCGGCGCTGATGTTCGGCGGCGCCGGATACGCGTTGCAGGGACATCCCGGCCTGACGGGTTCGCCGGCCAGGGGATCGGCGGTCGCACGCCATTTGCCGCTGGCCAACGCCCGCCATGCCTTGTTCGGCCAGTTCACCAGATCGGAACGCTGGTTGATCCTGGCCGACAGCTTCGCATCGCGCGGCAAGACGCAGGATGCGGTCGGCCTGGTTCAGTCGGGCCTGCGCGCCCATCCCGACGATTATGTGCTGTGGGTCGGCCTCGGCAATGCCCTGGTCGACCATGCCGGCATCCTCACGCCAGCGGCCGACCTGGCTTACGCCCGCGCCGCGAAGCTGGCGCCGTGGAGCCCGGCGCCGCCCTTCTTCCGCGGGCTGGCGCTGCTCAGGTCAGGCGACCGGAACGCCGCCTTGGCCGAATGGCAGGCCTTGCTCGCCGCTGCCCCGGCTGAGGCCGGCTGGCGGCCTTTGGTCGAGGACGGGGTGGCGATGATCGAGCGCGGGCGTCCTCAGGCCGGCTCGTAAGCCAGATCGAGCGCCTCGGCGACCGCCTGGTGGCGGATCTTGCCGCCCGAGACATTGAGGCCGTTGGCGAGGTGCGGATCCTGGCGCATAGCTTCCTCGGCACCCAGATTGGCGATCTTCAGCGCAAACGGTAAAGTCGCATTATTGAGCGCGAAGGCGCTGGTCCGGGCGACCGCGCCCGGCATGTTGGCGACGCAATAATGGATGATGCCGTCGACCGTGAACACGGGGTCGGCGTGGGTCGTCGCATGGCTGGTCTCGAAGCAGCCGCCCTGGTCGATGGCGATGTCGACCAGCACGCTGCCTCGCTTCATGGTCTTGAGCATGTCGCGCGTGACCAATTTGGGCGCCGCCGCGCCCGGCACGAGCACGGCGCCGATCACCAGCTCCGATTCCTTGACCGCATTGGCGATCGCGGCGCGGCTGGCATAAGCGGTCTTGATCTGGCTGGAGAAGAACATGTCGAGCTCGGCCAGGCGATCATTGTTGATGTCGTAGATGGTGACGTCAGCGCGCATGCCGGTCGCCATTTGCGCCGCGTTGACGCCGGATACGCCGCCGCCGAGGATGGCGACCTTGGCCGGGGCCACACCCGGGACGCCGCCGAGCAGCACCCCGCGGCCGCCCTGCTCCTTTTCCAGATAATGGGCGCCGACCTGCACAGACATGCGGCCCGCGACCTCGCTCATCGGCTTCAGGAGCGGCAAGGCGCCGGTGCGCGAGGTCACCGTCTCATAAGCGATGCAGGTCGCGCCCGAGCGCATCAGCCCTTCGGCCTGCTGCTTGTCGGCGGCGAGGTGGAGGTAGGTGAACAAGATGTGGCGCGGCTCCAGCAGCGCGATCTCGGACGCTTGCGGTTCCTTGACCTTGACGATCATGTCGGCGCCCTTGAACACCGCCTGCGCGTCGGGGAGGATGGCGGCTCCGGCCTTGGCATAAGCACTGTCGGGGCAGTCGATACCGGTGCCGGCACCTTTCTCGACGACCACCTCATGCCCGGCGGCGGTCAACTCCGCCACCGAGGCCGGGGTCAGGCCGACCCGGTATTCGTGCACCTTGATTTCCTTCGGGACGCCGATGCGCATCGCTCACTCGCTCCAATGATGGGATTAGCGCGGCCCTATAGACAGGAGCGGCGGCGATTGCAGCGCCTTTTTGGCGGTGCTAGGGCCGCGCGCCTCAAGGCATGACCGGCGCGGGGCAATAATGAACATATCAGCCACGGGCGCCGCCGCCAGCGATCCGCCGGATTCCAACCAAAGCCATCACGCACCGCAGGGCTCGCTCGCCAAGCTGGCGGTCGGCGCCGTCGGTATCGTCTTCGGCGATATCGGCACCTCGCCGATCTACGCCTTCCGCGAAACCTTCGCCGGTCATCATCCGATCGAGCCCAACCCCCTGCACATCTACGGTGTGCTGAGCCTGATCTTCTGGTCGATGATGATCATCGTCACGCTGAAATACGTCTTCATCATCATGCGCGCCGACAACAAGGGCGAGGGCGGCAGCCTGGCGCTGCTGGCGATGATCAACCGCTCGACGTCCGGAAAGAAGCGCTGGACGACGGGAATCGTCATGCTCGGTGTGTTCGCGACCGCGCTCTTCTATGGCGATTCGATGATCACACCGGCGATTTCGGTGCTGTCGGCCGTCGAGGGCCTGACCACGGTCAATCCCGCGTTCGGGACGTACGTCATCCCAATCGCCATCAGCATCCTGGTCGGCCTGTTCGCCATCCAGAGCCGCGGCACGGCCAAGGTCGGGCAGATGTTCGGCCCGATCATGCTGATCTATTTCTTCACTTTGGCGGTGCTGGGGATTGTCCACATTATCGGTCATCCGACGATCGTCTTCGAGATGATCAACCCATTGAATGCCGTGCGATTCTATATGCTTGAGCCGTGGACTGCGTTCGTCGCCATGGGCTCGGTTGTGCTGGCGGTCACGGGCGCCGAGGCCCTCTATGCCGACATGGGCCATTTCGGGCGGCGCCCGATCAAATTCTCCTGGCTCTATTTCGTCATGCCGGCGCTGGTGCTCAATTACATGGGGCAGGGCGCCATGCTGCTCTCCCAAACCCATGCCGAGGCGCTGGCCACCGTCCGCAACCCGTTTTTCTATCTGGCCCCGGAAATGTTCCGCCTGCCGCTGGTCCTGCTGGCGACGCTGGCAACGATCATCGCCAGCCAGGCGGTCATCTCCGGCGCGTTCTCGGTCACCCAGCAGGCCATCCAGCTCGGCTTTGTCCCGCGCCTGCGCATCACCCACACCAGCGAGGCGGCGGCCGGCCAGATCTATATCCCGATCGTCAACTGGGCGTTGATGGTCATGGTCATCGTGCTGGTCCTGACCTTCGGCACCTCTTCCAACCTGGCGGCGGCCTATGGCATTGCGGTGACCGGCGCGATGCTGATCGACGCCGTGCTGATCGCGGTGGTGCTGGTCTCCCTGTGGAAATGGAACAAGCTGGTGGTTGGCGCCCTGCTGGCGCTCTTCTTCACCATCGACGGCCTCTATCTCGGGTCCAACCTCCTCAAGATCCCGCAAGGCGGCTGGTTTCCGCTGCTGATCGGCGCGGTCGCCTTCACCCTGCTGACCACCTGGGCCAAGGGTCGCAAGCTGATGATCGACCGCATGAACGAGGCGGCGCTGCCGATCGAGGTGTTCATCAAGTCGGCCTCGACCAGCGCCGCCCGAGTGCCTGGCACGGCCGTGTTCATGACCACGTCGATGTCCGGCGTGCCGCACGCGCTGCTG